>NZ_CAMLAC010000267.1 GCF_946477935.1 uncultured Sphingomonas sp.
GAACAGCCAGCGTTCGTTGACGCGCGGCTTGGCCAGGCGGGGGGCGATAAGGGGCGCCCAGGGCCAGCGCAGGCGGGTCAGGCTTTGCGCGGCGGTCCAGGCACCCTCGCGCTCCGGCCAGTCGCCATCCGGCACGGCGAGCAGCGTTTCGGCGGCGTCGCGAAGGAAGGCGGCAACCGCATCTTCCTGTACCGGCATGGCAAGGCCGATGGCGCGCGCCAGTCCCTTGGGCGTCGGCACGGCGAACCGCGCGGGGTAAAGGAAGGCGTAGAGTTCGAGCAGGTCGAGCCCCGACAGATCGGCATAGCCCAGCCGCTGCCCGGTCAGCGCGGCATTGAGCAGGATGACCGGGGTTTCCGATGCGATGCCGATCGCCTCACCCCGCGACACCGCGCGCGTCCCCTCCGCTGTGGCGATCCAGATGCCGCTATGGCTGGCGTGGAGAGCGGGATGGGGAAAGGACATCGCGTCCGATATCGGCGCGACGGAACGGATTGGCAACAAGGGCGATCAGGGGGGATTACAAGATGCCGGTGCCGTCGATGGTGAAATTCAGGGTCGTGCTGGCGAGTGGCCCGTCGAGGGGCAGCACATCATGCCGCTCGTAACCATCCGCCACGGGCGAGCAGAAGCGGTGCAGGGTGCCGGCGGGAAGATCGAGAACCCAATATTCCGGAATGCCTGCCGCGCCGTACAGACGCTGCTTGGCGTCCAGATCGTAGCGCACCGTGGAGTCGGCGACCTCCGCGATCAAGGCGACGCTATCGACCGGGACATAGCCTTCGCCGCGTGGCGCCCTGGTCAGGACCATATCGGGTTCGGGCGCACTATATGGCGGGATCGCAACGGTAACCTCGCTGAGCGCGGTCAGCGGCGATCCAGCCGCTTCGAGCACACGGCGCAGGCGATAGGTCAATTCGTTCTTGGCGAAGGCATGGCGTCTGGCTTGCGGGCTCATCGCAACGATCGTTCCCTCGATCAACTGGGCATGATGATGATCGACGAGGGCGCCGGCGTGGTGCAGCACCTCGAAGTCCGAAACCGTCAACCGAACCGGTTGCGGCACCGCAAAACCGCGCGACATCTCCATGGCGATGCTCTTAGCATTTGCGCGTCGCGCGCCAAAGCGCCAGATGCGGAGCCGTCATGACCGATACCGATCTCCGCTCCGTCGCCCTGGAATCCAAGGCCTGGCCTTATGAAGAGGCGCGCAAGCTGCTCAAGCGTTATCCGGACGGCAAGCCGAACGGCGCGCCCGTGCTGTTCGAAACCGGATATGGTCCATCGGGCCTGCCGCATATCGGCACGTTCAACGAGGTGTTGCGCACCACCATGGTCCGCAACGCCTTCCACACGCTGTCCGATCAACCGACGCGGCTGATCGCGTTTTCGGACGACATGGACGGCCTGCGCAAGGTGCCCGACAATGTGCCCAACCAGGCGATGCTGGCCGAGTATCTGGGCAAGCCGCTGACTCAGGTGCCCGATCCCTTCGAGAAGTTCGACAGCTTTGCCGCGCACAATAATGCGATGCTGCGCGCCTTTCTCGACCGCTTCGGCTTCGACTATGAGTTCGCGTCCTCGACCGACTATTACACGTCCGGCCGGTTCGACGAGGCGCTGCGGCTGGTGCTGCGCCACTTCGGGGGCATCCAGGACGTGATGCTGCCGACGCTCAGGGCCGAGCGGCGGGCGACCTATTCGCCGGTGCTGCCGATCAGTCCGACGACCGGCGTGGTGTTGCAGGTGCCCGTCGAGGTGGTCGATGCCGACGCCGGGATCATCGCCTTCACCGATTCGAATGGGGCGCGGATCGAGCAGTCGGCGCTGGGTGGCCTGTCCAAGCTACAATGGAAGGTAGACTGGGCGATGCGCTGGGTCGCGCTGGGCGTCGATTACGAGATGGCGGGCAAGGATCTGATCGATTCGGTCACCCAGTCGTCCAAGATCGCGCGCGTGCTGGGCGGGCGCCCGCCTGAAGGCTTCAACTACGAGATGTTCCTGGACGAACATGGCGAGAAGATCTCCAAGTCCAAGGGCAACGGACTGAGCCTGGACCAGTGGCTGACCTATGGCCCCGAGGAAAGCCTGGCCTTTTTCGCCTATCGCGAGCCGAAAAAGGCCAAGCAGTTGCACATGGGCGTGATCCCGCGCGCGGTGGACGAATATTGGCAGTTCCGCGGTAATTATGCCGGGCAGGACGCCAAGCAGCGGCTGGGCAACCCCGTCCACCACATCCATGACGGCAAGGTGCCCGAGGAGGCGCTGCCGGTGACGTTCGGCCTGCTGCTGAACCTCGCCAGCCTGCCCGGGGTGGGCGATCGCGAGACGATGTGGGCGTTCCTCCACCGTTACGACCCGACATTGTCGCCCGAGACCCATCCTGCGCTCGATCGCCTGGTCGGTTATGCCGTGGCCTATGGCTGCGATTTCGTGGCGCCGACCCTCAGCCGGCGTGCGCCGACCGCCAAGGAGGCCGAGGCGCTGCGCGAGCTGGACGAGGTTCTGGCCAAGGACGACGGCACGGGCCGCGACGACGAGGATCCGGCCGCGGTGTTGCAGAACCATGTCTATGAGATCGGCAAGGCGCATTACGGCAAGGAAGCCCTGCGCGACTGGTTCAAGGTACTCTACGAAACGTTGCTCGGGGCCGAGCAGGGGCCGCGCATGGGGAGCTTCTTTGCGTTGTATGGCGTGGACAATTCGCGGCGATTGATCGCGGAGGCGCTGGCGCGGGCGGCGTGAGCGGGCGATGACGCGCCCGCGCACGCTGCGCCCGGTCCGCCGGCCGCTGTCGGCCGCGCGCGCGTTCCTGGCCGGCGAGGCGGCGGGCGGGGTGGTGCTGATCGCGGCGACGGTGGCGGCGATGCTGATCGCCAACCTGTCGCTGACGTCAGGGCCCTATGCGGGGCTGCTGCACGGGCACCTCGGCCCGTTGACCGTGCATCGCTGGATCGATGACGGGTTGATGGCGCTGTTCTTCCTGCTCGTCGGGCTGGAGATCAAGCGCGACTTTGTTGACGGGCAATTGTCGCACCCCAGGCGACGGACGCTGCCCTTCATCGTGGCGGCGGCGGGAATGGTGGTGCCCGCGCTGGTCTATCTGGCCATCGCCGGGCATGTGCCGGGATTGGCGCGGGGCTGGGCGATCCCGGCGGCGACCGATATCGCCTTTGCGGTCGGCGTGCTGGCGCTGCTCGGCCCGCGGGTGCCGCCGGCGCTGAAGATCTTCCTGACCGCCGTCGCCATCGTCGACGATATGGGGGCGGTGGCGATCATCGCGCTGGCCTATACCGAGGCGATCGACCTGGGCGCGCTGGCGGGTGCGGCGGGGGTGCTGGCGCTGATGCTGGCGTGCAACCGGCGCGGGGTACGATGGCTGGCGCCGTATCTCGCGGGCTTCGTGCTGCTCTGGTGGCTGCTGCTGCTGTCCGGCGTGCATGCGACGATCGCGGGGGTGGCGACGGCGATGCTGGTGCCGATCACGCGGTCGCCGGGGGCACCGGACGATGCGGGATCGCCGCTCCACCGGCTGGAGCATGCGCTGGGGCCATGGGTGGCGTTCGGCATCGTGCCGTTGTTCGCGCTCGCCAATGCCGGCATTCCTCTGCACGGGCTGTCGCTGGCGACGCTTGGCGAACCCCTGGTGGTCGCGGTGGGCGCCGGGCTGTTCCTGGGCAAGCAGGCGGGGGTGTTCGGCAGCATCTGGATCGCCGATCGCATGGGGATCGCCAAACGGCCCGGCGGGGCGAGCTGGACGCAGATCTATGGCCTGTCGCTGCTGGCGGGGATCGGCTTCACCATGAGCCTGTTTATCGGCGGGCTGGCCTTTCCGGACGATCCGCTGCGGGTGGATGCGGTCAAGCTGGGGGTGCTGGCGGGATCGCTGCTGTCCGCGCTCGGCGGCTTTGTCGTCCTGCGCACGGCGCATCGCCGGGTCGGGATGTGACCGGGCTTCCCCGTCCGATTGTCCTTGGTACGCCGGCCTTTCGCCGGTTGACGCTGGCGATGTTGTTCGCCGGTTTCTCCACCTTTTCCTTGCTTTATGCCGCGCAACCGCTGCTGCCGCTGTTTTCGGCGGCGTATGGGGTGAATGCGGAAGGGGCGAGCCTTGCCGTGTCGATGGCCACGGGGCCGCTGGCGATCGGCATTCTGGTGGCGGGGCTGGTGTCGGACCGGATGGGGCGGCGGCCGTTGATGGTGGCGGCGATGCTGTCGGCCGGTGCGCTGACGCTGGCGGCGGCGTTCGCGCCGGGATGGGGGGCGCTGCTGGTGCTGCGCTTTCTGACCGGGCTGGCGCTGGCGGGCGTGCCGGCGGTGGCGATGGCCTATGTCGCGGAGGAGGTGGACGCCGCCTCGGTCGGGTCGGCGATGGGGTTGTAT
>NZ_CAMLAC010000268.1 GCF_946477935.1 uncultured Sphingomonas sp.
GTTCGTGGAGGTGCGGGGGGACGCGCTGTTCGTGCGGACGTTCGAGCGGGGCGTCGGCCTGACCGACAGTTGCGGCAGCGCGATGGCGGCGTCGACCTATGCCGCGTGCCTGACGGGGCGGATCGGGTGGGACAGCGAGACGGTGGTGTTCAACAAGGGCGGGCTGGTGCGCGCCGAGGCGGGGGCGGACGGCATGGTGACGCTGTCGGGCAACGCGACCTATGAATGGGCGGGAACGGTGGAGGTCGATCTGGCGAGCGAGCGTGCCTGCGACCTGGTGATCGAGCGGACCTTCGATGACGAGCGCGATGCCTGGGAGGCGGCCAAGGCGCAGGCCTACTGAAGCCCGCCCGCGCTTCCTATATCGGGCAAGTGTCGATACGCCTTGCCATTCGCGACCAGGTGCGCGGTCTTGTGGGTTCGGGATCGGTGGACCTGTCGCGGCCACCGGGCGACCCGGGGCTGTTCGGGCCGGGATCGGCGACCTGGGCGGTACATGGCGACTTCACCGCGATGATGGTGGGCGGGATCAGCTCGCTGCTGGTGCAGATGCTGCACCCCGCCGCGCTGGCGGGCGTGTGGGACCATTCCGACTTTCGCGGCAACATGGGCGGTCGGCTGAAGCGGACGGCGCAGTTCATCTCCGTCACCACCTTCGGATCGACCGCGGCGGCCGAGAGCGCGATCGCGCGGGTGCGGCGGGTGCACGAGCATGTCGCGGGCACCTTGCCCGACGGGACGGCGTACCGCGCGAGCGATCCCCGGCTGCTGACCTTCGTGCATGTGGCCGAGGTCGATTCGTTTCTGCGCGGCTACCTGACCTATCGTGATCCGGCATTTCCGGCGGCGCGGCAGGACCAGTATCTTAGCGAGATGGCCACGCTGGCGCGGGCGCTGGGGGCAGAGGACGTGCCCGAGGACCGTGCCGGTATCGCGGCCTTCCTGGCGGCGATCCGGCCCGAGTTGCGCGTCGATGCGCGGGTGCGGACGGTGGCGAAGTTCCTGCTGAACCAGGCTTCGCCGCACCCCTCGCTGGCGCCGATGAACGCGATGATGATGCAGGCGGGTGTCGACCTGATGCCGCGCTGGGCCGCGCGGCTGCACGGGCGGATGCCGGGTGCGCCGGGCCGGCCGGTGGTGCGCGCGGGCACGATGGGCATGGGCGCGGTGCTGCGCTGGGCATTGAAAGCCTAGATCATCGTGCGTTAAACCTGCATCATCACATCCGTTCGGCCTGAGCGAAGCGGGGTAGAGCGGATTTAACGCAGCTTGCTCTAGATCCGGCGATTTCGTTGCTATCCCGAAGGTAGTGCCGCACCGCGCGCGCGGCGGTGCGATGATGGGGCATGAGCGCCAGTCTTCAGCAGGATGACGACCGGGTCATCTATGCACTGATCCGGTCCATGTACGATGCGGACGGGGCGGTTCCTTCGCGCCGCGAATGGGAACGACTGCGCCGCGCCGCGCAGCGGCGGCGTATCCATGTTGGAGTGCGGATCGCGATCTGTGCCGGGGCGCTGGCGGTGACGGTGATGTGGACGGGGCGGCCTTTGCCGGTGCCCGTGGCGCGCGAGCCGGTGGCGCAGGCGCCTGCGCCGGTGGCGGAGGTTGCGTCGCCGCCACCGGCGGTCGCGGCGGCGCCGGTGGCGGCATCCCCGGCGCCGGTGCGCGTTGCGCGGGCCGATCCGGCGGCGGTGCGGCGGTGGCGGGCGCGGGTGCAGGCGTGGCGGGTGCGTGCCAGGGCGCGGCGTGCGCTGGCGGTGCAGGCATCGGTGCCGGTGACCGAAGCGGCGGCGCCGGCGGCGATGGTCGCGGCGGCGCCGGCGGTGATGGAGGACAGGCGGCCGATGACGGTCGCGGCGGTGCGGTCGACCCTGCCGGTGCAGGAGAGCGACCGGCCATCAGGGGAGGAGAGCAGCCATGATGCCAGGGGTGCGGCAAGCGTTCCGGACAGCCGGGAAAAGGAAGCGCTGGATGCGATTCGCACGCTCAGGCTGCGCTGACATTGCGATCGGGACGCTGATCGCCGCGGCCCCGCTGTGCGCGGGGGCCGCGGCGGCGCAGACTCCCTTGCCCTATCCGGCGACGCCCGAACCGGACGATGGCGGGGGCATGGAGCCGCAGGTGCGGCCGATGCCCGAGGTGCTGCGCCCGGCGGCGGGAACCGAGATCACGCTGGGCGCGGCGACCTGGGACGGGCGGTTCGGGGGCACGACGGGCAACAATATCGCGGCGGTGCTGCTGAATGTCCGCCAGCGGCTGGGGCCGCTGCGCATCGATGCCACGCTGCCCTGGATGCGGATCCGCAGCCAGTCGACGATCTTTACCGGGATCAACGGCACGCCGCTGGTGGTGGGGCCGTCGATCCCGATGACCCGGCCAAGGCGACAGGGGCTGGGCGACCTGACGCTGGGCGCCTCCTGGCTGGCGGCGGGGCAGGATGTCGCGGGGCTGGACATCGACCTGTCGGCGCGGGTGAAGCTGCCCACCGCGGCGGATTCGACGCAATTGTCGACTGGCAAGACCGATTACGCCTTTGGCGTGGAGGTGGCGCGGACGATGGGCGCGGTGACGCCGGTGGCGCGGATCAATTACCGCGTGTTCGGCGACCCGACGGGCTGGACGATCCGCGACGGCATCGCGACCTCGATCGGCGCGTCGGTGGCCTTGCCGGGCCAGGGGATATTCCTGCTGTCCTACGACTATGCCGAGCGGACCAGCCGGTTCATCCGGCCGGCGCACGAGATCGTCGGTGGAGCCTCCGCACCGATCGGCGACCGGTTCCGGCTGACCGCCTATGCCAGCGGCGGGCTGTCGTCGGGCGCGGCGGCGTTCTCGACGGGCGTTTCGCTGACGCTGGCGCTGTCGAACGCCCGGCGGTGAAGTGCGCCAAGCTTGTTTGAAAACTCGCGAAAGAGCGAGTTTTGCGGGGGAGAGGGCCGGTACCGCAAAACGTGCTTCGGCACGTTTTCGATCAGATTCTCAGGCCGGTACCGGCGCGAAGTCCGGCATGGCGAGGATGGTGGTCAGCGTCGCCTCCGCCCACAATGTCATGCGCACCGGATCGTCGTCGCCGCCGGGCGGATGGATCAGCCCGGCATCGGCCAGCGCGCGCAGCCAGCGCAAGGTGACGGCGGGCGTGTGATCCAGCCGCTCGGCGATCCGGGACAGCGTGACCGGCTGGCTGCCGTGATGGAACAGCAGCAGCAGGATCTCCGCGGGCACGCCGGAGAAATAGGGCGCGCCGAGCGCCATCCGGCCAGCGAGCAACATGCCGATGGCGCGTCCGGCGGTCGCGCGGCTGTCGGCAAAAACAGGCGGTGAAAGCTCGACCCGGCGGGCGGTGCCGATCAACTGGCGTCCGCCAAGCCCGTCCGGGACCATCGAGACATGGACCTGGACGCGGACATGGCTGTCGTCCGGCCGACGATAGCGCTTGGTGATGCAAAACGCCTCGTTCCGGTTGTAGAGCCGGTCGAGCAGCGCGCGGTTGCCGGTGCGATCGGCGGGATGCGTCAGATCGAGCATCGATCTGCCGATGAGCGCGGCGCGCGGCCAGCCCATCAGCGCGACATAGTGATCATCGACCGTCGCGAACTGTTCGTGCCGGTCGAGGACGCCGGATGCGACGATCTCCCCCTCGTTGTGCATGTGCCGCTGTTCTCCCTGTGATGATTTACTGCGTAACCAGCAGAGTGAACAGGAAAATATCATGGATAAGTATGGCTGGCTGACGCTGTTTTTTACCGCTGCGGTTCGTTTGTTGGATACTTCCAGCGCCGAATTGCGTACATAACGAGAACATCGAGGCGGGGCGGTGAGGGGAGCGGGGGATGAACGAGCTGATCGCGCGCAAGGACGGCACGCTGTTGCGTCGGGCGGTGGCCAAGGGGGGCAAGACGGGGTGGACCAAGGCGAAGCGCAAGCGCTTCCTGGATGTGCTGTCGGCGACGTGCAACCAGACCATGGCGTTGAAGGCGGCCGGGGTCGCCCGATCGACGCTGTATGCGCTGCAGCGGCGGGATGGCGAATTTGCGCGCCTGTGCAGTGAGGCGCTGGCCTTTGGCTATGACCGGCTGGAACAGGAGCTGGTGGCGCGCGCCCTGGGGCAGATGACGAGCGACCAGAATCCCGAGGAGATCGGGGCCGGGGATGGGAACGCCCTGTCGGACTTCGATCCCGAACTGGCAATGCGCGTGTTGAAGCTGCGCGACGGGCGCGGTGGTGGTGGCACCGCGCGCAAGGATGTCGCGCCGCCGTCGCAGCACGAGCATGACCGGATGCTGCTCAAGCGCTGTCTCTTATACACATCTGACGCTGCCGACGATACTCCTTGTGTAGATCT
>NZ_CAMLAC010000269.1 GCF_946477935.1 uncultured Sphingomonas sp.
GTCCAGTTCGGGCAGGCCGCGACGCAGGCTCAATCGATCCGACAGGATCAACGTCGGCGTCAGATTGCCGTAAACGAACGGGCGAGGCTTTGGCGGCGGAGGCGGCACCGGTGGCGCGCCCGGCACCGGTTCCGGCGGGGGCGGCGGGGCCGCTCCCAGAGGGCCATGGAACTGGATACGGCCGGCCAATGCCCGTTGCCGCCCACGATCCAGATTGAGCGGGCGCAGGTCGGCGAACAGCAACTGCCCGGCGGCATTACGACGGAACCGGTCGGGAAACGCCGCCTGGATCGCCGGCGTCGTGGCCGCCAACGTCATGCTCTGATCCTCGATCACCGTTTCCGTCAGATTCACGCCGAAGCGGATTTCGCGCCGCTTCCAGGGCTTTACGTCGATGCCCAACGTATTGACTCGGCGTTGTTCGGGGGCGAGCGCCGGATTGCCGCCCTGCACCGTGGTGACCAGGGCGGTGGTGCCGGTGACAAAGTCGAAAAACGGTGATCCAGGCAGGTTGATCGCCGGGGTCACCAGTCGCTCGATCGGCGGTGGCGTGCGCGACTCGCTGACCGAGGCGGTGAACTGCACCGGTGACCAGGGCGACCAGAGCAATCCGTAGCTGGTATTGCGCAGGCTGCCATAGCCGGACACCGCCGACACGCCAACCGTCCCATTGGCCGACAACTCACCGATCGCCTCCAGCGCCCCCTCGCGTGCCGAAGCGATCGGCACGTTCGCGCCGATGCTGGCGGTACGGATCGTGCGGTCGACGCGATTGGCATTGGCGGACAGCAACTGCGTCGTGCCCGACGAGTTGGCGTAGTCCAGCGAGGCGGTGACCATTGCCTTGCCCGCCGGCAAACGCAGCAACGGTCCATTGGCCACCGCCTTGCCGGTGATCGTGCGTGTGACCGCACGGGTGCGATCGATCGGCAGTGGACCAGACCGGCGCGCGATCTCGGCACCGAACGGATCGATGCCCGCGGCGATCGCCGCCTCCGCCAAGCCGGGATCGAAGCCGCGCACGCTTAGATTGGTATTGCGCAGGCGATCGATCGTGCCTGTCACATTCCAGTTCCAGTCCCCCAGCGCCCCCTGCACCGTCGTCCCGCCTGACAGCTTAAGCGACTGTGCACGCCCCGGTAACGGGCCCGCCTCCTTCAGGTAACGGTACAACAGGACGTCGTTGGCGAAGGGCAGGCCACCCGCCCCGCCTGGCACACGCCACGCCGTCGCGGCATAGCCCGTCGTGCCGGATTGCCGCTCCGCCTCCACCGTGAACTGCGCCGACGCCGTGACGGTCTTGCCGATCGCGTCGGACCAACTGGTGTTGACCTTCACCCGCTGCACATCGGGCGTGATCGACCGGATAGCGAGGGGATCGCCTATTCTCGGTGGTGTCGCCCCCGGCACATAAGCCGCAAGCGTGCCACGATCGGCTGCACGCAAGGGCACCAAGGCCCGCCTCACCGGCTGCCCCGCCAGTCGGTCGAGCACAGGGTCGATCGAGCCGCCATCGATCCCGGCGACCGTGCCAACGGGGTCATAAAGCAGATCCGGATCGGGCCGGATGGATCGCTGGCGCTGGATCAATCCGTCGCGATGCGATGCATTGACCGCGACGATCCACCGGCGATCACGCTGCAACACGGTGGACCCGACATCGGCCTCCGCCCCAAGAGCACCGCCATCCGTCGCGCCGCGCAACGTCTGTTCGGCGGTGACGGCCCGGAAATTGGCCTTCGTAACGATGTTCATCACCCGCCGGGTCGGGGGATAACCGAACTGGATCGCCACCGGCTCCGGCAATATGTCGACGCGTTCGATCGCCTCGGGCGGCAGATTGCTCATCTCCTCCCAGCCTGAGATGCGCCGATTGTTCAGCAGCAGGATCGGCGGCTCACCGCTGTTGCTGGTGGTCAGGCCCTGCACCGCCCGCAGCAGGTCGCTGATCTTCGTCACGCCCAGCGCATGGATCGCGGCTTCATCCAGCACGCCCACCGGCTTGGCATCGGTGATGACGGCATTGCGCTGCCGCTCGCCAGTGACGACGATTTCGTCGGACGGCCGGGCTGGCGGCGGTGCGTCCTGCCCGAAAGCCGTGACGGGCACGCCGATCGCACCGCCCAGCAGCAGCCACCGCCGCCACATGCCATCATCACCCACCGGCATCTCCCTGCCATGTCTCCCACGGGCGGGTGTATCAGGCGGATGTGACACCCGGCAAACGAATAACCACAAGGCTTTCCTGCGGCTTGCCCCGCATGCCACCGGGGTCTAGCCCGGTGAGCGAACCGATGCAGGAGCCGCCATGACCGCCACCCTCCCCCGTCGCCAGGTGCTGAAGGCCGGTGCCACCATTGCCGGCCTGTCACTGGGTCGCATGGCCTGGGCGCAAGGGTCGGACCGGATCGAGACCCTGATCGGCCGGATGACGCCCGCGGAAAAGGCGGGGCAGCTTTCCTGCTTCTCCGACCAGATCCGCCCCATCGGGCTACCCTTCAACCCTGGTCTTCCCGCCCGCAACGACGCCGCCGCGCAGCTTGCCCGGATCAGGACGGGCGCGATCGGCATGCTGTTCAACGGCGTCGGCGCTGCCGGGGCCAAGGCGGCACAGGACGCCGCGATGCAGACCCGGTTGAAGATCCCGCTGATCTTTGCCGGCGACGTGATCCATGGCCTGCGCACCGCCTATCCCCTGCCCATTGCCGAGGCCTGTGCGTTCGATCCCGATCTGGCGGAGCGCACCGCGCGCGCCGCCGCGGTGGAGACGACCGCGCTCGGCATGCACTGGACCTTCGCGCCGATGGTCGATGTCGCGCGCGACCAGCGCTGGGGCCGCGTGGCGGAAGGATCCGGCGAGGACGTGTATCTCGGCACGCAACTGGCGGTGGCACGCGTCCGCGGCTTCCAGGGACGGTCGCTCCGATCACCCGACAGCCTGGCCGCCTGCGCCAAGCATTTCGCGGCTTACGGCGCGGTGTCGGGCGGGATGGATTACAACTACACCGAGATTTCCCCGCAAACGCTACACGAGGTGCATCTCGCCCCGTTCAAGGCGTGTGTCGACGCCGGGGTCGCGACGATCATGTCGTCGTTCAACGACGTGAACGGCGTCCCCGCCTCGGGCAATCACTGGCTGCTGACCGAGCTTTTGCGCGGACAATGGGGATTCCGGGGCATGGTGGTGGGCGACTATACCGCGGACGAGGAACTGGTCGCACATGGCTACGCCGCCGACGGCCGCGATGCGGCGAAGAAGGCGTTCCTGGCCGGCATGGACATGTCGATGGCATCCGACCTGTTCAATCGCTGGCTCCCCGATCTGGTGGAGAAGGGCGAGGTGCCGGTCGCCCGCCTGGACGAAGCGGTGCGCCGGGTTCTCCAGTTGAAGGAAGCCATCGGACTGCTCGACGATCCCTATCGCTCGATCAGCGCGAAGGCGGAGCGGACGCAGGTCTCGACACCCGCCATGCTCAAACTCTCGCGCGAGGCGGGGGCGCGCTCCATCGTGCTGCTCAGGAACGAGGGCGACCTGCTGCCGCTCAAGGCCGATCCCGGCCGTATCGCCCTCATCGGCCCGTTCGGTGAGGACCGCGACAATGTCGTGGGCACCTGGGCGTTCATGGCGGACGCGAAGCTGAACGTCTCGGTCGCGCAAGGGCTACGCAATCGCAAGCTGGCCCCGACCGTCGTCAAGGGCTCGGAGGTCGAGACGCCCATCCCCGGCGGCATCGACGCCGCCGTCGCCGCTGCCCGGGACGCCGATATCGTGCTCCTGGCGCTCGGCGAAACGCAGTTGATGTCGGGCGAGGCGCAGTCGCGTACCGAGATCGTCATCCCCGAAGCGCAGATGGCCTTGGCCGAGGCGGTGGCGGCAACCGGCAAGCCGATCGTCGTCCTGCTCCGCCATGGCCGCGCGCTCGCGCTGCACGGCGCGGTCAAGGATGCGCCTGCCATCCTGGCGACCTGGTTCCTGGGATCCGAAAGCGGCAACGCCATCGCCGACGTCCTGTTCGGCGATGTGAACCCGTCCGCCAAGCTGTCCGCCAGCTTCCCGCGTGAAAGCGGGCAGCAGCCCTTTTTCTACAATCACAAGAATACCGGCCGCCCCGCCCCCGACACCGGATCGCAGGAATACAAGGCGCGCTACCGCGAAACGAAGAACGAGGCGCTGTATCCGTTCGGCCACGGCCTCAGCTACACGCGCTTCACCCTGTCCGACATCATCGTGCCGCCGCAGATGACCGACCGGCTCGCGGTGACTGCCACCGT
>NZ_CAMLAC010000270.1 GCF_946477935.1 uncultured Sphingomonas sp.
GGGCTGGGCAAGGGGCCGGACGGCATCATCGCGCATCGCACCTCGCGCGACATGGTGCATTGGGAACGGGCGCCCGCGCCGCTGGCCGCGCTGCCCGCCTGGGCGAAGACGGCGATCCCGGGATCATCCAACGCCTGGGCGCCCGACATCTCGTTCGTCGATGGCCGCTACCGGCTCTATTATGCCATCTCTACCTTTGGATCGAACCGTTCGGCGATCGGCCTGCTGACCACGCCGACGCTCGACCCCGCCAAGCCCGGCTATGGCTGGCGTGACGAGGGGATGGTGGTGATGTCCACCACGGCCGATGACTTCAACGCGATCGACGCGGCCTTCATCCGCGACAAGCAGGGCCGGGACTGGCTGTCGCTGGGCAGCTTCTGGAGCGGGTTGAAGCTGTTCGCGCTTGACCGGAAAACGGGCAAACCCGCCGACCCCAAGGCCAAACCGATCGCCATCGCCAGCCGTCCCGCTCCGGCGGGTGCGCCTGCGCCGGTGGAGGCACCGTTCATCTTTGAACATGGCGGCTGGTACTGGCTGCTCGCCAGCTACGACTATTGCTGCAAGGGCAATGCCAGCACCTATTACACCGTCGTCGCGCGGTCGAAGACGGTCGAGGGGCCTTATCTGGGCAAGGACGGCAGCGCCATGCTGAAGGGCGGCGGCACCATCCTGCTCCGTGCCGATCTGCAGGAAAAGGGGCGTTTCCGCGGCCCCGGCCATGCCGGCCATTTCCGCGACACCGACGGCACCGATTACGTCGTCTATCACGCCTATGACCGCGAGGCGAAGGGCGCGCCGACGCTGCGGATCGCGCCGCTGCGCTGGGGTGCCGATGGCTGGCCGACTGCGGTAAACTGAACGATATCGATGGAGAGCGACATGTCCGACCCCACCCGCCGCCTGTTCCTGGCCGGTGCCGCCGCCGCGGCGGCCGTGCCCGCCTTTGCGCAGAAGAAGGCCGCGACGATCGTCAACCCGCTGGTGCGCAACCGCGCCGATGCGCAGGTGTTCCGCCATACCGATGGCTGGTATTACCTGACCGGATCGGTGCCCGAATATGACCGGCTGGTGCTGCGCCGGTCGCGCACGATCGCCGGCCTGTCCACCGCCAAGGAGGCGGTGCTGTGGCGGCATGAGAAGACCGGTCCGATGTCCGGCTTCCTGTGGGCGCCTGAGCTGCACCTGATCGACGGCCGCTGGATCATGTATTTCGCCGCCGGCCCCAGCGGCGGCGGCGAGGATGTGTTCCGCATCCGCACCTATGCGGTGGTGTGCGACGGCCCCGATCCCATGACCGGCAAGTGGAGCGTGCTCGGCCAGCTTCAGACGCCGTGGGACAGCTTCAACCTCGATTCGACCGTCTTCATGCACCGGGGCAAGCGCTACATGGCCTGGGCACAGCGCGAGCCGGGGATCGAGACCAACTCGAACCTGTATCTGGCGCCGCTCGCCACCCCGCTGACCTTTGCCGCCACGCCGGTGCGCCTGACCGTGCCGACGCTGGATTGGGAAATCCGCGGCTTCAAGGTGGCGGAGGCGCCCGCGATCCTGGCGCGCAACGGCCGCCTGTTCATGACCTATTCGGCCAGCGCCACCGACGCGCGCTACTGCATGGGCATGCTCACCGCGCGCGACGATGCCAACATCATGGACGCCTCGGCATGGGAAAAGAGCCCGGTGCCGGTGATGACCTCCTCGCCCGCGCACAAGATCTACGGGCCGGGCCATAACAGCTTCACCGTGGACGAGCGCGGGCGCGACATGCTGGTCTTCCACGCGCGTGATTATGAGGCGATCAAGGGCGATCCACTGTTCGATCCGAACCGCCACACCCGCGTGCAGCGGATCCGTTACGATGCGAAGGGCGTGCCGATCTTCAACCCGCCGGTGGCGAACGGTCCGCTTGCCTGACGGGCCAGGGATGGGGGTGTCGCCAGCGTCATGGCCGATACTGGCGACACCCCCATGCCGCATGTGCATGTGACGGCCAGCGCTCCCTCACCAGCCGCCACGCGCGGCTCCTTGGGCGAACGGCGGGGCCGCTTCTATCCGGGAAAAACCCGGATGTTGCTGTCGCTTACTCGGCGGCGTCCTTGGCCGGCACCGTGACGGGCTCCTTGGGCCGGCGCAGCCGCAGGCCGATGAACAGCACCGTCGGCCAGAACAATGTATTGACGATGTCCGACGAGGTATCCTCCCACCGCCACGACCCGTAATGCAGCCGGTCCAGTATCTCGTTGCCTGCCTCCGCCAGCGCGACAAAAGCCAGCGGGATCGGCGTCGACAGCGACCGGCGGGTGACGATACGGGCCAGGAACAGCACGATCATCCCGGCATGGACGTGCAGGATGCTGTCGGACATGCCGGTGCCGCCCGCGATCCACTGGATCAGGTCGGCATAGAGCGCAGGAATGTTCATCGCCCTTCCATTGCCGATCCCGCGCCGCCGCACAATCGCGCCCCTGACCCAAGGCTGCTGGAAAAGACGGACCAATCGGCTAGACCACCGCTTTTCCGGGGCATCATCCAGGCCTCGCCACAGGGACGTTTGGGATTATGCGTATCACGATGATCGGCTCGGGCTATGTCGGCCTCGTCTCGGGCGCCTGCCTGTCGGATTTCGGTCATGACGTGATCTGCGTCGACAAGGATGCACGCAAGATCGACGCGCTGAAGGCCGGCCGCATGCCGATCTACGAGCCCGGTCTCGACCAGCTCGTCGCCACCAATGTCGCGGCGGGGCGCCTGTCCTTCACCACCGACCTGGCCGGCGCGGTGGCGGGGGCGGACGCGGTGTTCATCGCGGTCGGCACGCCCAGCCGCAAAGGCGATGGCCATGCCGACCTGACCTATGTCTTTGCCGCGGCGGAGGAAGTGGCGGGCGCCGTAACCGGCCCGACCGTGGTGGTCACCAAATCCACCGTGCCCGTCGGCACCGGCGACCGGGTGGAGGAGATCATGCGCCGCGTGGCGCCGCAGCACGACATCCAGGTCGTATCCAACCCCGAGTTCCTGCGCGAAGGCGCCGCGATCGGCGACTTCAAGCGCCCCGACCGCATCGTCATCGGCACCGACAACGAACGCGCACGCGGCGTGATGCACGAGATCTACCGGCCGCTTTACCTGAATGAATCGCCGATCCTGTTCGTCGGCCGCCGTACCTCGGAGTTGACCAAATACGCCGCCAACGCGTTCCTAGCGACCAAGATTACTTTCATCAACGAGATTGCCGATCTGTGCGAGGCGGTGGGCGCCGACGTGCAGGACGTCAGCCGCGGCATCGGGCTGGACAATCGCATCGGCCGCAAGTTCCTGCATGCCGGCCCCGGCTATGGCGGATCCTGCTTCCCCAAGGACACGCTGGCGCTGCTCAAGACCGCGGAGGATGCCGCCAGCCCGATGCGCATCGTCGAGGCGGTGGTGCAGGTGAACGACAGCCGCAAGCGCGCGATGGGCCGCAAGGTCATCCAGGCGCTGGGGGCCGATCATCGCGGCAAGACGATCGCGCTGCTCGGCCTGACCTTCAAGCCCAATACCGACGACATGCGCGACGCCCCCGCCATCGCGATCGCGCAGTGTCTGGCTGACGAGGGTATCGCCATCCGCGCCTATGATCCGGAGGGTATGGAGGCGGCCAGGGCGATGATGCCCGACCTCACCTATTGCCGCGACGCCTATGAAGCGGCCGAGGGCGCCGATGCGGTGGTGATCGTCACCGAATGGGACGCGTTCCGCGCGCTCGACATCAAGCGGCTCGGCCAGATCATGGCGACGCGCACGATGGTCGACCTGCGCAACGTGTATCGCCGCGACGCGATCGAGGCGGCCGGCTTCCGCTACACCGCGATCGGGCGCTAATTCAGCGGCTTGTCCCGCTCCGCCAGCACCGGCGGGATGTAGGGCAGGGCGCTTCCCGCCGGGATCGCCGCGATCTCGGCGGCCACCGCGTCGCCGCGCGCCTTGGACGACGGGTGCGTGCGGCTGCGGAACAGTCCCCCATCCACCTCCCCGCCATGCTCCCGCCAGAACCGCACCGCCAGTTGCGGATCCCAGCCGGCATTGCGCAGCAGGTGCATGCCCAGGAGGTCCGCCTGGCTCTCGGTCTGGCGGAACAGCCGCCCGTTGCGCCCGAACTCGGAGAGCAGCCCGCGCTTGATCCCTGCCGTGTCCAGCCGCTCGCGATGCTTCAGGATGTTGTGCGCGAATTCATGCGCGACGACGACCGCGATCATGTCGTCGTCGAACCGCTCGAAGAAGCGCACGCCGA
>NZ_CAMLAC010000271.1 GCF_946477935.1 uncultured Sphingomonas sp.
GCATCCGCCTTCGCCGCCAGCACCTCCTCCGCCGATTCGCGATCGATCGCTGCGTCGTACGTCCCGCCCACCGCATCGGTGTCGATCAACACCCGCCGCTCCTCCGGCGTCACCGGCCCCACCCGGCTGACTGGCGGCGCGATCAGCGTGCGCGTCACCGGCGCCGGCGATCCGTCCGCCTGCAACAGCGACACCAGCGCCTCACCCACCTTCAACTCCGTAATCGCCGCGGCGACATCCACCCCCTGATTGGCACGAAACGTCTCCGCCGCCGACCGCACCGCCGCCTGATCGCGCGGCGTGAACGCACGCAGCGCATGCTGCACGCGGTTGCCCAACTGCCCCGCGATCCGCTCCGGCACATCGACCGGGTTCTGGGTGATGAAATACACGCCGACGCCCTTGGACCGGATCAGGCGCACCACCTGCTCGATCTTCTCGATCAGGGCAGGCGGCGCATCGTCGAACAGCAGATGCGCCTCGTCAAAGAAGAAGACGAACACCGGCTTGTCGGGATCGCCCACCTCCGGCAGTTGCTCGAACAGTTCGGAGAGCAGCCAGAGCAGAAAGGTCGCGTACAGCTTCGGGCTCGCCATCAACTGGTCCGCCGCCAGGATGTTGACCACCCCCTGCCCCGCCTCGTCGGTGCGGATCAGGTCGGTCAGCGCCAGTGCCGGCTCGCCAAAGAAATGCTCCCCGCCCTGCGACCGCAACTGCAACAGCGCCCGCTGGATCGCGCCGACCGATTGCTTCGACACGTTGCCATAGGTCGCGGTCAGTTCGTCCGCCCGCGCGGCGCAGGCCGCGAGCATGGCTTGTAGATCGTCCAGATCGAGCAACAACAGGCCTTCGCGATCCGCCAGGTGGAAGGCGATGGTCAGCACCCCCTCCTGCACGTCGTTCAGGCCCATCATCCGGGCAAGCAGCACGGGCCCCATCTCGCTTGCCGTCGCCCGCACGGGATGCCCCTGTCGCCCGAACAGGTCCCAATATTGCACCGGTATCGCGGCATAGGCCCAGTCGGTCAGGCCCATTTCGCTCGCCCGTGCGGCAAAGGCACCATGCACTTTGGCGGTCGGCGATCCCGGCATGCCCAGCCCGGACAGGTCGCCCTTCACATCCGCGACGAAGCTCGGCACGCCGGCCCGGGCGAAGCCCTCGACCATCCTCTGCAACGTCACCGTCTTGCCCGTGCCGGTCGCGCCTGCGATCAGGCCGTGCCGATTGGCGCGGTGCAAGTCGAGGATCTGGGGCGTCGCCCCATCGGAGCCAAGAAAGATGCCGTCCATCGCGCCAGCCTATCGCGCCCGCCCCAGAAGAAAAGGACCGCCGCGGTATCCCGCGACGGTCCCTTGCGTCAGGCGCTGAAGCCTTATGCCTGCTTGATCTTCACGCCTTACTTGATCTTCACCGGGATCAGGCCCTGCTGGCCGCGAGCACGCTGCACCAGCATCAGCACCTGCGTACGCCCGGCCGACTTGGCCTCGGCCACCACCCGCTGCACGTCAGCAGCCGCACGGACCTGCGCGCCGTTGATCGCCGAAATCACGTCACCGCGCTTCAGCTTGCCGGCCGCGTCGCTCGACGGATCGACCGCCGCGATCACCACGCCCTGCACCGTCGAATCGACACCGACAGCGCGCGCGATCGGCGGAGTCAGCGGCTGCACGGTCAGGCCGATGCCGTTGCCCGCTGCGGCCGGAACCTCGGCCTCGTCATCCGATTCCGGGAAGGCATTGGCATCGCCGCCGGCCAGCGCGGTCAGTTCCTCGTTCGAAGGACGCACCGCCGCGGTCGCGGTCACCGTCACCGGCTTGCCGTTACGCAGCACGTCGAGGCGCACCTGCGACCCCGGCTTTACGTTCGCCACCAGATAGGACAGCGTCGAATCCGGGTTCACCGCCTGGCCGTTGACCTTGGTCACGACGTCGAACCCGCGCAGGCCCGCCTTCGCCGCCGGGCCGTTCGGCTCGACGCGAGCGATGACCTCGCCCTGGTTCTTCGGGATGCCCAGCGACGCCGCGACATCATCGGTGACGGGCCCGCCGATCGACACGCCCAGATACCCACGCTCGATCTTCTCGCCACGACGCATCGTGTCGATGATCGGCTTGGCGTCTTCGGCGGGAATCGCGAAGCCGATGCCGATATTGCCGCCCGACTGCGAGAAGATCTGGCTGTTGATGCCGATGACGTTGCCGTTCATGTCGAACATCGGGCCACCGGAATTGCCCTGGTTGATCGCCGCATCGGTCTGGATGAAGCGGTCGTTCGCCCCGCCCTGCCCCGTCACGCGGTGCACGGCCGAAACGATGCCCGCGGTCACCGTAGAGTTCAGCCCGAACGGATTGCCGATCGCGACCACCCAGTCGCCGACCCGCGCGCGTGCCGAATCGCCGAAGCGCACGAACGGCAGATCGGTCGCCTGAATCTTGAGCAGCGCCAGATCGGACGTCTCGTCACGCCCGATCACCTTCGCGGTATATTCCTTGCGATCGGGCAGCGTGACGGTGATCGAATCGACCTGGGCACCCTGCGCCGGCGCGATGACGTGGTTGTTGGTCACCACATAGCCGTCCGGCGAGATGATGAAGCCGGAGCCGAGCGAGGCGCCCTCGCGCTTCTGCGGGGTCGCCCCGCCGCCGCCGGGGGCACCGAACTGGCCGAACAGCCCCTCGAACGGCGTGCCGGCGAACGGGTTCGCCTGCTGGCGCACCGTGATCGATTGCTTGGTGGAGATGTTGACCACGGCCGGCTGCAACTTGGCGACCATGTCGGCAAAGCTCATCGGTGCGCCCTGGCGCGGAGCGACCGCCTGGATGGAACCGGGCTCGTTCTGCGCGACCTGCGCGTTGCCCGGCTGCAGCGCCAGGGTCGCGGTCGCACCGCCGAGGAGGAGCGCACTGGTAATGGCGTAGGCGTAACGCACGTCTAGGGTGTTCCTCTCAGATGAAGAATTCTGCAAATCGTGGCCTATTTGCCACGCTTCGGCTGAACCCTGCTTGAATATGAACGAATGGACAGCGGATCAGGTCCGATGCGGCCAAAGATTAGGGCCGCATCATACCCTCATCGCCCGCGTCCCTCGAACTCCCTCAGATAGCTGTTGTTTGGCGACATGATGATCGAGGTCGAACCTTCCGGAGCCGGTCGGCCATCGGCGCCGAACGTCCGGCGATAGGACTGCATCGCCCGGTAGAAGTCGTAGAAATCGGCATCCTTGCCGAACGCACCGGCGTAGATCCGCGCAGCCTCCGCATCCGCCTCGGCGCGCACGATCTGCGCCTGCTTCTGTCCCTCGGCCGCGATGGTGATCGCCTCCTGCTGACGCGCCGACTGCATCCGGCGCAGCGCACTCTGCAATGGCGTGCCCTGCGGCAAGTCGGCCTCCTTGATGCGGACGTCGACGATCTGCACGCCATATTGCTGCGCCACGCGCTGCAACCCCTCCTGGATCGCGTCCATCACCCGCCCGCGCTCGGGGCTGAGGAGTTCAACAAAGCGCCGCTTGCCCAGTTCGTTGCGCAGCGCCGAGCCGAAGATCGGGCGGAGCTGGTTGGCCACCCCGTCCTCGCTGCCCGCCGTCGCCAGCATCAGCCGCGGATCGACCACCCGGAAGCGGGCGAACGCATCGACATTGACCCGCAACTGGTCGGTCGACAGCACCTGCGTGTTCTCCAGGTCGAGGTCCAGCACCCGCTTCTCGACCCAGACGATCCGGTCGACGAATGGCAGCCGCATGATCAGGCCGGCGCCGGTCTGGCCCAGTTCCTGCCCCGGCTGGTACCGGTTGATGACCCGGATCGGCTGTTGCAAGCGGTACACGACCGCCTGCTTCGTTTCCGGGACGATCGCAAAGGTGGCCGCCGCCAGAATGACGGCAAGCAGTGCGATCACTCCCAGCACCACCGGGTTGCGGAGCGACAGGCCGTTCACTGGCCGCCCTCCTGCACCGGGGCCGGCGTCGTCGTGGCCGCATCGGGCACGCGCCGCGCCGTCGGGGGCAGCGGCAGATATGGCACCACGCCGCCCGGCGTTTCCACGATCGTCTTGTCCGTCTTGGCCAGCACGGCCTCCATCGTATCGTAATACATGCGGCGGCGCGTCACCTCGGGCGCCAGCCGGTACTCGGCATAGACCTTGTCGAACGACGCGGCCTCGCCCTGCGCGGCGGCGATCACCTGCTGCCGGTACGACCGCGCCTGGTTCAGCGCGGCGGCGGCCTCCTGCTGCGCTGCCG
>NZ_CAMLAC010000272.1 GCF_946477935.1 uncultured Sphingomonas sp.
CTCCAGCGCCAGCCCGCGCGCCTCCCCCGTCACCAGCGCCGCCGCCGCCCCGTCCCCGAACTGCAACTGCCCCATCAGCGCACCCACCTCCGGTGTCGCCTGCAGATGCAACGTACACAGCTCGACCGTGATGACCAGCACCCGCGCCTGCGGCTCGGACCGCACGATATGCCGCGCCGTGCGCAGCGCGGTCACCGCCGCATAACAGCCCATGAACCCGATCAGCAGCCGCTCCACCGAGGGGGAAAGCCCCAGCCGGCGCGCCAGGATCTGGTCGATCCCCGGCGCCACGAAGCCGGTGCAACTGGCCACCACCAGGTGAGTGATGCCGCCTAGGTCGGCCTGCGCTGCGCACGCGTCCACGGCGGCGGCGGCAAGCTGTGGTGCGGCCTTGGCATAGATGGCCATGCGCGCGGCCGTGCCGGGCAACGGGGCCTTGTCGTAAAACCCGCCATCGCCGATCTGCGGGCGACCATCGTCTCGCGGCGGCAGCACGGAAAAACGGTGGTCGATCCCCGCACGCCCCGCCATCCGCGCGAATATCCGCGCTTCGCGCCCGTCCAGCAGGTCCGCCGCCCAATCGCAATACATGGCGTGAACATCATGGCCCGGCACCGCAGTACCGATGGCGTGGCAATAGGCAGTCACGAAAATCCTTGGGCCGGAGAGACTTCTCCAACGCACGACCTGCGCGCGAGTGCCCTCAGTTCGGCGGTTCCACGGGGTCCGACGGCGCAGGCGCGCCGTCACGCTCGGCCAGATGGTCGCCCCCCACCGCATAGCGCTCCTCGACCAGCGCCATCGCCTGTCCGACATGCGCGGCGATGTGATAGTTGCCGGCGTCCTCCAGAAGCATGCAGGCTTGTTGAAGGAGCGCATATACGCGCTGAGCATCCATGACGTCGCCCTTCCAAGAAACTAACCTCGATCAACCATAGCGCTGCGCCAATGTCCATGCGCTCATATATGTTACGAGGTCATGCTGACGGCCGGTGCGATCATCCTTGCGGACGAGGGAACCAAAAGATTGTTTGGGATATCATGCCATTGTAGATAACGTAATCAGATCAATAACAAAACTACCGCCATTCCGGCGGGCATGTGGGAGCATGCTGGAGGTGTCAGGGGTGAGCAACGAAGCGGCCATCGGACTGGTCAACGAACTGGCGACGCGCTTGTCCGGCATTGTCGAGGAGTTTGGTCGGCGCACCGATTCGCTGGTGGCCGCCTCGCAGGAGACGGACGGGCCGGATGAGGAAACGCTGATCCGGATCGCCGGCCGGCTGATCGACCAGCGCAAGCGACGACGCAACTTCCTGCCGGACGAACTGTTCCACGAACCGGCCTGGGACATGCTGCTGTCACTGTTCGTTGCCTATCGCCGACGCCAGACCCTGAACATCAAGTCGCTGGTGTCCACCGCCGATGCCCCCGTCACCACCTCACAGCGCTGGATCGAGCATCTCGACAAGCTGGGCCTCATCACCCGCGTGATCGACCCCGCCGATCGTCGCCGGATCGAAGTGTCGCTGAACGAAAGCGGCCACAACGCGATGACGCGCTATCTGGAGGACGTCGCCCGGCGGCAATGATGCCTTGCGGACCCGCCGGCCTGACCTGCAGGCCGGTTCATCATAATGAAGGGAAGATGGTGCGGTCGAGAAGACTCGAACTTCCACGGCCTTTCGGCCACAACGACCTCAACGTTGCGCGTCTACCAATTCCGCCACGACCGCACACTTGATCCACCGGGCTGGCCGATGGCTGGTAGGCCGGTGCCCCTAGCAGAGCCTTTTGCCTCCTGCAACACGCTTCGCGCGAAACTCTTCATTCCCCGGCGAAACTGAGTTCCAGCCGCTTGGAATTGGGCGGCACGTCCAGCTTGGCCGAGTTGAAATCGATCGCCGCACCCGGCCCCAGTGTCCGCTGTTGCGGCGTGATCGTCCAGTTGAACACGACACGCCCCTGCGCATCCTTCAATTCCGCCCGGATATCGGGCACGCGCTGCCGGTCGCTCGACGGGTTGGTGATCTGCCCGCTGACCGCGAACAGTTCCGATCCGTTGGCCAGTTCACGCCGCTCGATCGGGTTGTCGCGCAGCCGCAGCGGTGATTCGGTGCTCCCCAGCCCCAGGCTGGCACCGATCCCCGGCGCGCCCAGCCACAGGATCGCGATCACCCCGACCAGCATCAACAGCCCCGCCGCCACCGCACCGATCGTCCAGCGGCGCGCAGTGTTGCGGCGCTGGCGGAAAGGCGGCTGGTGCGCAAAGGCGTCGAAGCTCTCGGCCGCCGGCGTTTCGGTCACCGGCGGCGGTGGCGGCGCGGACACGAAGCTGGGCAAGGGCGGCATCGGCGCGGCGGGCGCGCCCTCCGATTCGCTCGCGTCGTGATCCGCCGGCTTGTCCAGCGATACCGCCGGCACCGGCACGGGTTCGAGTGGCAGCTCCGGCGGCGACTGGAACCAGCTATGCCGGCAATTGGCGCAGCGCACCGTGCGCCCGTCATGCCCAATCGCGCTGTCGGGCACCAGATAGCGGGTGCGGCACTCGGGACATTCCAGGATCATGCGGGTTGGCGCTTCACGAATGGGCCCGGATAACGTCGGGCCTTTGAACCGATCCTCAGTAAGCACGCCGCTCGGTCATGTGGCAAGCTTGAAGCGTCGGCCCGCTCATGCCAAGGCCGGATCAAAGGCATGACCCGAGCGATCGCGACCCTTTGAGCGCCATGGCGAACATCGTCCAGTTCGAGAATGTCGGACTGCGCTACGGCGCGGGTGAAGAGACGCTGGCCGATCTCAGCTTCACGCTTCGCGCCGGCAGTTTCTATTTCCTGACCGGGGCCAGCGGTGCCGGCAAGACCTCGCTGCTGCGCCTCCTCTATCTCGCCCAGCGCCCCAGCCGCGGCATCATCCGGCTGTTCGGCGAGGACGCCGTCATCATGCCGCGTGAGCGCCTGCCCGGCTTCCGCCGCCGAATCGGCGTTGTGTTCCAGGACTTCCGGCTGGTCCCGCATCTCAGCGCCGCCGACAATATCGCGCTTCCCTTACGCGTCGCCGGCATGTCGGAGGCGAGCATTGCGCAGCCGGTGCGCGAAATGCTTGCCTGGATCGGCCTGTCCGAACGCGCCCAGTCCCGCCCTGCCACGCTGTCGGGCGGGGAACAGCAGCGCGTCGCCATCGCCCGCGCGGTGATCGCCCGCCCCGAGATACTGGTTGCGGACGAGCCGACCGGCAATGTCGATCCCGCCATGGCCGAGCGCCTGCTCCACTTGTTCGATTCGCTGCACAAGCTGGGCACCACCGTGGTCGTCGCCACCCACGACCTGCACCTGATGAACCGCCTGCCCTCGGCCCAGACGATGCGGCTGGAGGGCGGGCGGCTGCTCGATCCCACCGGCGCGCTGCGCCATCCGCCCGTGCGCATGAACGCGGATGACCGCGAATGAGCGGGGCGGGCACCGAACGGCGGGTACTGGACGAGGCACCGGGCATCCGTGCGATGACGTGGGTGATGGCGATCATGCTGTTCCTGACGCTGCTTGCCGCCGCCGGTGGCCTTGGCACCGCCCGCGCCGCGCGCGCGCTCGACCGCCAACTGGCCGGACGACTGACGGTACAGGTGATGGAGGGCGAGCCGACCCGGCGCGAGGCGACCACCCGACGCGTACTCGCCGCGCTGGGCGACCGTGAGGAGGTGGTGCGCACCGTGCGCGTACCGCAGGCGGAACTCGCCGCCATGCTGAAGCCCTGGCTGGGGGCCGACGCCGCCGATGCCGGCCTGCCCGTGCCCGCGCTGATCGATGTCGATCTGGTCGATACCGATCCCGCCACCGTCACCCGCGTCGCGCAGGTCGTGCGCGCCGTGTCCCCCGCCACCGTTCAGGTCGAGGAACATGCCACCTGGATGACGCCGGTCAGTGGGTTCCTTTCCTCGATGACATGGCTGGCCGGGCTGGTCGTCATGCTGATGATGGCGGCGACCGGCGCGGTGGTGATGCTGGCCGCGCGCGCGGGGCTGGAGGCGCATCGCACCACGATAGGCGTCATGCACATATTGGGCTCCACCGACGTGCAGATCGCCCGGCTGTTCCAGCGCCGGATCGCGATCGATGCCGGGATCGGCAGCGCGGCGGGCGGGCTGGGCGCGCTCGCCGTCATCCTGCTGGTCGGCGGGCAGATGGCGGCGCTGGGCGGGTTGTCGCTCGCCGACCTGATCGCGGCGTC
>NZ_CAMLAC010000273.1 GCF_946477935.1 uncultured Sphingomonas sp.
TTGCGAGCCCGGCGACGATCGCCGGTTCGGACAGCAGCGTATCCGACGCCGGGCTGGCCTTGCCGACCGAGCCGTAGATATGGCTGAACGAGTCCTCCATCGACACCGCCTGACGGCCGCTTTCCTGCATGTCGAGTTCCATGCGGCCGAGGCAGGGGAGAATGTAGCTTTCCTCGCCGGGGTAGAGGTGGCTCTTGTTGAGTTTGGTGGCGATGCTGACGGTGATCGGCAGCTTTGCCCAGCCTTCCTTCATCTTGGCATGTTCGGGCGTCGCGCGCAGGAAATTGCCGCCCAGTTGCACGAAACCCTCGCACGTGCCGTCGATGATCTGGCGGCAGCTTTCCACCGTGTCCCAGCCATCGTCCGTCGGCGGCTCGAACTCGAACAGGTCCTTCAGCCGGTCGACGGGGGCCAGTTCGGTTTTCTCGGTGATGCCGACGGTGCGCTGGCCCTGCACGTTGCTGTGGCCGCGAACCGGACCGGGACCTGCGCCCTCCCGCCCGATATTGCCGCGCAGCAGCAGGAAATTGACCAGCATGTACAGGCTGTCCATGCCGTAGCGGTGCTGGGTGATGCCCATGCCGTAAACGACGATCACCCGCTTCGCCTTCATATAGACCTGCGCCGCCGCTTCGATCGCGTCGCGGGTCAGGCCGCTTTCCCGGGTGATGTCGTCCCATTTGGCGGCGCGGGCGAAGGTCGCGAAATCCTCGAACCGGGTGGTGTGCTGTTCGATGAAATGATGATCCAGCACACGTTCGTTTCCGAGCGCCTTGGCACGGTCGTCCGCCTCGATCACCAGCTTGCAGATGCCGAGCAGCGCGGAGATATCGCCGCCGGCGCGGACCTGGTGATACTGGGTGGCGATGGTGGTGGAGCCGCCCGTCGTCATCTGCACCGGGTTCTGCGGGTCGGTGAAACGTTCCCAGCCGCGTTCGCGCAAAGGGTTGAACACGACGATCTCGACACCCCGGTCACGGCACGACTTCAGCGTGTGGAGCATGCGTGGCGCGTTGGTGCCAACATTCTGGCCGAAGGCGAAAATCGCATCGCACTTCTCGTAATCGTCCATCTGGATCGTCGCGACGGGAGAGCCGATGGCGTTCTTCAGGCCGACGCTGGTGGTCTCGTGACACATGTTGGACGAATCGGGCAGGTTCTGCTGCCCCCACATCCGTGCGAACAGGCTGTACATGAATGAGGTTTCGAGGCTGGCGCGACCGGAGGCGTAGAGCACGACCTTTTTCGGGTCGCAGCCCTTCAGCTTCGTGCCGATCGCGGCGAACGCCTCGTCCCAACCCACCGCGACATAACGGTCGGTGGCGCGGTCGTATTTCAGCGGATGGGTCAGGCGGCCGGCCTGTTCCAGATCATGATCGGGCCACTGCGCCAGTTCGGAGACGGTGTGCTTTGCGAAAAACTCCGGCGTGACGCGCAGATTGGACAATTCCCAGGCGGTGGCTTTCGCACCGTTTTCGCAGAACTCGGCGATGTGCGGCTTGGCAGGTTTGCCCCAGGCGCAACTGACGCACATCACCCCTTCGGGCTTGTTCTGGCGACGCAGCGCATCGAGCACATCGGGGCCGGGCCGCTCCTTGGGCAGAACCTGTGCCATGCCGCGCATCGAGCCCCAGCCGCCGGCCGCGCCGGTATATTCCGTGATCTTCACGCTTTTGTCTTCGTCGCGCATGCATACCTCTCCGCTTGAACGAGACAACGAAGCGCAGCGACGATCGGTGCCCGCAGAACGGTTCATTTTTTGCGCGCGAGCGCCTATCTAGCCGTCAAGGACGCAACAGGATGCAAACGCTCTCATGACGACGCACACCACCCGCATGCTTATCCTGGGTTCGGGGCCCGCAGGCCTGTCGGCCGCGATCTACGGCGCGCGTGCCGGCATGGCGCCGATCGTGGTTCAGGGTATCCAGCCCGGCGGGCAGCTTACGACCACCACCGATGTGGAGAATTATCCCGGCTTCGCCGACGTCATCCAGGGCCCCTGGCTGATGGAGCAGATGCAGAAGCAGGCCGAGCATGTCGGCACGCGCCTGATGTGGGACACGATCACCGAGGTCGATCTGTCCAAGCGTCCGTTCCGTCTGATCGGCGATGGCGGCGATGTGTATGAGGGCGACGTGCTGGTGATCGCGACAGGCGCGCAGGCCAAGTGGCTGGGCCTGGACAGCGAGGACGCGATGAAGGGCAAGGGCGTATCCGCCTGCGCGACCTGCGACGGCTTCTTCTATCGCGGCAAGAAGGTGGCGGTGATCGGCGGCGGCAACACCGCGGTCGAGGAAGCGCTGTACCTGACCAACCATTCGGACGACGTGACACTGATCCACCGGCGCGACAGCTTGCGCGCCGAGCGCATCCTGCAGGAGCGGCTGCACGCGCATCCAAACGTCAAGGTGTTGTGGAACAAGGAAGTCCGCGAGTTCGTGGACGGTGGCGGCAATGCCGGGCTGGTGGCGCTGAAGCTGGTCGACACGGTGACGGGCGAGGAAAGCGGCATCGATGTCGCGGGCGGTTTCGTCGCGATCGGGCACCATCCGGCGACCGAATTGTTCCGCGGGCATCTGGAGCTGGATGCGGACGGCTATATCGCGGTGGAGGCGGGATCGACCCGCACCAGCGTGGAGGGCGTGTTCGCGTGCGGCGACGTGGCCGACAAGGTGTACCGGCAGGCGGTGACCGCGGCGGGCACCGGGTGCATGGCGGCGCTGGATGCCGAGCGGTTCCTGGCGGAAGCGGAATTCGCGGAGATGGCCGAAGCGGCGGAATAAACCGCGGTTGCGTGGCTCTGCTCCCTCTCCTCTCCGGGGAGAGGGTTGGGGTGAGGGGTATAGGTCACCCCATCCACGGTTTCTCGCGAAACCATTTGGTGATCACATACTTCACCCCGGCGCGCACCTTCATGCCCTGATGCAGCGTTGCGGCGTTGAGGGAGCCGTCCGGCCGGCGGTTGTTCCAGGCGAGGAGCTTGCCGGTTTCGGGCTGGATCGTCTTGTCGACCGACTTGAACCGGGTCGCGCCGCCGGCCTCTGGCGTGTTGAGGTAGATCATCACCGTCCAGGTACGGTTGCCGGAGCGGCCGCAATAGCGATCATAGTCGATGCCGAGCGGCTCGAAATAGTCGGTATGGCCCTTGAATTCTTGACCCACCGCGTAGCGCTGGCCCTGGATCGGCTCGCCATGGTGGGGGGACAGGCCGGTCAGTTCGGCGATCAGGCGTTCGGTGGCGATCACGACCGGATCGGCGGGGTCGAGATCGCCGGTCTCGCTGGTGCGGTAATTGGCGTCGCCGTTCGAATCGGAGACGGTGGACGGGCGGCGCACCGCGTCGATCCGCTCGATCAGGGCCAAGCACAGGTCGGGAGACAGGGCCGCGCGTTTGACGAACAGGATCAGCTTCGGGCTGGGCAGGCGCTGCACCCCCGTCTGGGCCGCGAGGTGGCGGAGGATCGGTTCGGCATCCAGGCCGCTGCCGAGATCGAGGGGGGTGGAGATCGTCATGACAGGCATTCTATCAGCCGCACGCTGCCGTACCAATGTGACGCCCGTGTTTCGGGGCTTTGACGCAAAGCTGTAACATGGCATGCCTAGGGCGCGTGAGGCGGTTGGGGTGTTTGGTTCATGCGTTTGAAGCTCGACGCGCGGGGGCGCCGGCTGTTGCGGCGCCTGCCCGTCGTCAATGTCTATTCGGTCGCCGAACTGCTGCTGATGGCCGGGCTGGCCATGCAGGCGGCGCGGCTCGTCTGGGCCGTGGTGACGCCGGTGGCGCCGCTGGGGGACTGGCGCCCGGCGCAGCCGGTGGTGCCGGGGTCGCCATCCACCATCCTGTCGAGCTTCGATCCGTTCTTTCGCCTGCAAGGCGCGGCGCAGACGCCGGCCACCGTTACCGCGCTGCAACTGACGCTGTTCGGGACGCGGATCGACGAGGCGATGGGGCGGGGGTCGGCGATTCTGGCGGGGCCTGACGGGGTGCAGCAGTCGGTGGCGATCGGGGACGAGATCCAGCCGGGCGTGCGGTTGAAGGCGGTGGCGTTCGATCATGTGGTGATCGATCGTGGCGGTGCGGAGGAGACGCTGTATCTCGATCAGTCCGATGCGCCGGGCGAGGCGGGCGCGCCGCCGCCGACCTCGAGCGGGGCCGGCGTACGGATCGGGCAGTTGCGCAGCGATATCGGGTTCATCCCCCGGCTGGACGGCGGGCGCGTGTCCGGAC
>NZ_CAMLAC010000274.1 GCF_946477935.1 uncultured Sphingomonas sp.
ATCCCGAGCGCGCAGGAATGGGCAACTTCATCATCATGGATCACATCCTGCGCGGCCACGCCGCCGGGCTGCCTTATGTCTATCTCGGCTATTGGGTACAGGGCTCGGCCCGCATGGCCTACAAGATCAAATACCGCCCGATCGAGGCGCTCGGCCCCAGTGGCTGGCGCCGCATCGCGCCCGATGCAGAGCCGATCCCGGCCGAACTCAAATCACCCGTCTGACCTGTTCCCTCTCCTCTCCGGGGAGCATCAGGTAAACAGCGCCCTGCGCTGTTTAGTCCATGCCGGGGGCATGGACGACCTGATGCTGGAGGGGCCCGCCGCGCAAGCGGTGGGAGGGTGAGGGGCCACCAAGCAGCGCAGCACTGCTGGTCTACCCCTCACCCTTCCCACTGCCTGAAGGCAGCAGGCCCCTTCCCTCGCCCCTCCGGGAGAAGGACTTAACCCCTCAATCCTCCCGCATCACGCTGACATCCACCGCCAGATCCTCCTCGCCGTCGCCCAGTCGCGATCCCGCCACCGGGGCTGCGCCCGCCGCATCCAGGGCCGTGGCGACGCGGACATAATCCTCCTCCGGGCATTGTCCCGAGCACGGATCGAAGCCGACCCAGCCCAGATCGTCGATATGCGCCTCCGCCCAGGCATGCGGCGTCGCCCGGTGGCCATCCGCGCGCAAGGCATAGCCGGAGACGTAGCGCGCCGGGATGCCCAGCCCGCGTGCGCCCACGCAGAAGATGTGCGTCAGATCGCGCGGGGTCACCACCGCCCGCTTGAACGCACCCGCCGCATCCAGCCCCGGCTCCGGCCGCCCCAGATCCACCGCGAAGCGCGCGTGCAGCGCCGCGTTCCAGCGGTGCAGCCGGGCGAGCGGATCCCCCTCTCCGGCGGCCTCTTCGGCAAACGCGATGATCGCCGGATCGCGCGGGGTCATGTCGGTCACCCGCAGATACAGCGGCGGCGGCAGCATCTCGGCCGCACCGCGCAGCACACCGCTCGACGTGCTGGTCAACACTTCGCCCGACACGGTGATCGCGATGCCGTCCAGCGGTCCCTCGACATACAGCATCGTCACGGCATTGCCGAAGCCGTCACGTCCTTCCCTCAGCCGGGCATCGCGGTCCACATCGATCCGCCATCCTGCCACCGTCTGGTCGTGCGTGTTCTCCGGCGTCAAGCGCAGCATCTGTACCAGCCGCGCCTGCGGTTCGGAAAAGCGATAAACCGTGCGATGATCGATCGAAAGCCGCATGGCACCCCCCTTTTGCTTCGCCTGCCCCTTTCGCCCTCTCCATCGCGACCGGGAAACCTGGAATCAAGTGAACTTGAACTGCCGGCCTATGGCGCTGTGCAGCAAGGCATTCTCATGGATGAAGGCTTGAAGATACTGGTGTAGTCCGGATGCGATCACTTCACCCGACCGCGTTTTCGCCATCCGGCTCGCGCGCAGTCGCGCCATGCGGTCGGCCTCGCCATGTTGCCCGGTCCGCCGGGCCAGCATGGCAAGCACGTCCACCGTCTCCTCGACCGATGCCGCCAGGCTGCGCGGCAACTCGGATCGCGCGATCAGCAGGTCGATAACGTTGGCCGGCTCCAACCCGTCCGAATAGAGCCACCGATACGCGGTCACGGCCGACACCGTCTGCAACAGCGTCGTCCATTGATCGCGGTCGACGACGCCGCCCACCCGCTCGCCGGCGGGCAGCAGGATGTGATATTTCACGTCGAGCAGCCGCGCGGTGTTGTCCGCGCGCTCCACCGCCTGCCCTAGCCGGATGAACCACGTCGTCTGGTTGCGCAGCATCCGGTGCACGGCCCCTTCGAAGCCGCGAGTCTCATTCTTTACCGCTTCGACCAGGTTCAGCACCTGGGTCGGCGTATCTGCCGCAGGGCGCCCCTCGAACACCAGCCAGGCGCGGTTGATCCCCGTCCATGCCTCGCGCGTCAATGCGGTGCGCACCGCGCGCGCGTTGTTGCGTGCCATGTCCAGGCAGCGGACCAGCGATCCCTGATGACTGGAATCCACCGTCAGGAAGCGTCCGACATCGCTGCGCCGCAACTGACGGCCGCCCGCGCCATAGGCGTCCGTCGTCTCGGTCACGGTCAGTGCCGTGTTCCACGCGGCCAGCCCTGCCGAACGCGGCGACAGCACGTCCAGCCGGACGGTCGCTTCCACCAGCCGGGCGATGAAGTCCGCGCGTTCGCAATAGCGGCCCAGCCAGTAGAGCGAGGATGCCGTCCGGCTCAGCACGGGCGCATCCCCGTAGCGGTCAGGTTCCGTGGCCGCGCCGTCATGCCCGGCCCTCCTGGCCCGATCCCTGACCAGGCCCCTGGCTTTGCGTCATGCCGCCCATCGTCTGTTCCTGCACGCCGTCCAGCGCCTGGCCTTGCGCCATGCCGGCATCATCCATCAGCACGAAACTGTCCTTGGTCCCGCCGCCCTGGCTGGAATTGACCACCAGCGATCCTTCGCGCAGCGCGACGCGGGTCAGGCCGCCCGGCACCACCTGCACGCCCTTCGATCCGGTCAGCACGAACGGCCGGAAATCCACGTGCCGCGGCGCCAGCCCGCTCTCGGCCAGCGTCGGCACCGTCGACAGCGCCAGCGTCGGCTGCGCGATATACCGCTCCGGCTGCGCGACCAGCGCGGCGCGGAACGCCTCGATCTCCGCCTTGCTCGCCGTCGGGCCGACCAGCATGCCGTATCCGCCCGATCCGTCGACCAGCTTGACCACCAGTTCATCCAGATGGTCGAGCGTATAGCGCAACGCCTCCGGCTCACGGCATCGCCATGTCTCGACATTGGGCAGCTTGGGCTCGCCCCCCGAATAGAAGCGGACGATTTCGGGCATGTAGCTGTAGATCGCCTTGTCATCGGCGATGCCGTTGCCCGGCGCGTTCAGGATCGCGACGTTGCCCGCGGCATAGGCCGCGATCAGCCCCGGCACGCCCAGCATCGAATCGGGGCGGAAGACGAGCGGATCCAGATAATCGTCGTCCACCCGGCGATAGATCACATCCACCTTCACCCGGCCGGCGATGGTGCGCATCCAGACGATGTCGTCATCGACCACCAGGTCGGCCGCCTCGACCAGTTCGACACCCATCGAATCGGCCAGGAAACTATGCTCGTAATAGGCGGAATTATAATGCCCCGGCGTCAGCACGACGCACACCGGGTTGCCCACGCCGTGCGGCGCGACCGATTTCATCGTCTGCAACAGCTTGTCCGGATAGCTGTCCACCGCCGCCACCCGGAATTGCCGGAACAGCTCTGGGCACAGCCGCAGCATCGCCTCTCGGTTTTCCAGCATGTAGCTGACGCCGGACGGCGTGCGGGCATTGTCCTCCAGCACGAAGAAGTCGTCCGGGCCGGTCCGCACCAGATCGATGCCGCAGATATGCGCCCACACGTCGTGCGGCGGCCGCATGCCCGCAATCTCCGGGCGGAACTGGGCATTGCCGAAGATCAGGTCGGGCGGCAGCACGCCCTCCTTCAGGATGCGCCGCTCGCCATAGATGTCGTTCAGAAAGGCGTTGATCGCCTCCACCCGCTGCACCAGTCCTTCGGACAGGCGCGTCCATTCATCCGCCAGGAACACGCGCGGGACGATGTCGAACGGAATGATCCGCTCGGCGGCATCGCTTTCGCCATAGACGGCAAAGGTTATGCCCAGTTGCCGGAAGGTCGCCTCCGCCGATTGCTGGCGGCGGCGCAAATCATGGTCGGGCGTTCGCTCCAGCCATTGTCCCAGTGCGGTCAGTTCGGCACGCGGCGGCGGCCCGCCGGCTGTCCCCATGATTTCGTCGAAGGCCTGTCGTTTCCCCATCAACCTCGATACGCTCCCCCGGTCGCCCAAGTTCCATGCTGCAGTGCATATTGGCCCGGAACAAGCATCATTTCGGGTATGACATGAGTTTTCAGCGGTTCAGTGCCTCCAGCATGCCCGGCGTCAGCACCTGGGGCAGCACGCGCGGTCCTGCCGCACCGGGGGCATAGTACAGGTATAATGGCACGCCCGCGCGGTTGTGCCGCTCGATGAAGCGGCCCAGCACCGGGTCGCCATCGGTCCAGTCGCCGACCAGCACCGCCACCTTGTTGCGCCGGAATGCGTCACGCACCGACTGCCGCTCGATTGCCGCCGCCTCGTTCACCTTGCACGTCACGCACCAATCGGCGGTGAAATAGGCGAAGACGGGCCGGCCCTGCGCGCGAAGCC
>NZ_CAMLAC010000275.1 GCF_946477935.1 uncultured Sphingomonas sp.
CACCCTTCGCCGCCTTCAGGGTTCCCATCAAAGTACTACTTTGATGGGAACCCTGAAGGCGGCGAAGGGTGAGGGCGACGGGAACTGACATAAAACCAACTCCAACCCGTCCGCCTCATTCGGCCGGATGCGTCCCCAGCTTGCCCTGCGCCCCCGGCAGCGCCGGACGCTCGCCCGGCCCCTCGATCAGCGGCCCGCCATCGTCGCCCGGCCGATAGGTCAGCAGCTTGTGGCCCAGCTTCGGCCCCAGCCACTGTTCCATCCCGATCGCCAGGCTGAACCCCGCCGGCACGATCAGCAGCGTCAGCAGCGTCGACAGGAACAGCCCGCCGATCACCGTCACCGCCATCGGCTGGTTGAACGATCCGTCTCCGGTCAGCGACAGCGCGGTCGGGATCATGCCCGCGATCATCGCCACCGTGGTCATCACGATCGGCTGCGCGCGCTTGTGCCCGGCATCTAGGATCGCGGCCAGCGGCGGCACGCCCGCGCGCATCTCCTCCAGCGCGAAGTCGATCAGCAGGATCGAGTTCTTGGCGACGATGCCCAGCAGCATCAGCAACCCGATCAGCACCGGCAGCGACACCGGCATGCCGAACAGGTGCAGCGCCACCGCCCCGCCCAGCGGCGCCAGCAACAGCGAACCCAGGTTCACGAACGGTGGCATCGCGCGGCGATACAGCAGGATCAGCACCGCCAGCACCAGCATCACGCCCGCAAACACCGCGATCACGAAGTTCTGCAGCATTTCCGCCTGCCACTTCGCCTCGCCCGACGCGGCATAATGCACGCCCAGCGGCAGGGTGTTCATGTAAGGCAGCTTCAGCACCTTGGCGCGTTCCTCGCCCGCGATCGCGCCGGGTGCCAGGTCCGCGCCGATGATGACGCGGCGCTCCTGGTTGAAGCGGCGGATCTGCGACGGCCCCGCCCCGAACCCGATATCGGCGACCACGCGCAACGGCACCGTGCTGCCCCGCGCGGTCTGTACCGGCAGGTTCTGGATCGTCGACAGGTTGCGCCGGCTATAGGGATCGAGCGCGACGCTGATCGGGATCTGCCGGTCGGGCAGCGAGAATTTCGCCGCATTCTGCGCGATCTCGCCCTGCGTCGCGATGCGGATCGTCTGGCTGAGTGCCGCGGTCGTCACGCCCAGATCTGCGGCCAGGTCCAGCCGTGGCCGGATGACGATCTCGGGCCGCGGCAGGTCGCCCTCGACGCGGGGGGACCGCAGGTTGGGCAGCGTCTTCATCTGCTGCACCAGTCCTTGCGCCGCCTTTTCCAGCGCCTCCGGGTCGGAGCCTGCCAGCATGATGGAGACCGCACGGCCACCACCGCCACCGCCGCCGCCACCGAAGCTGATCCGCGCATCGGCGATCTTGTTCAGCTCGGCCGCCGTCTCGCGCTCGAAATCCGTCGAGGTCCGCACCCGGTCCTTGCGCAGCGTGATCTCCAGGATCGCGCTGCCCGCCTTGATCGTCTCGACCGCGGACTTCACCTCCTGCTGCTGGCGCAGGAGGTCCGCCACCCGGTCGGCCACCGCCTCGGTCTGTTGCAGCGTGGTGCCCGGCACCATGGTGATCGACAGGCGGCTGAAATCATTGTCGCGCGGCGGCTGGAAGGTGAAGGGCAGCGTCGCGAACGCCACGATCGTGGCGACGAACGCCAGCCCGCCCAGTCCCATCGTCTTCCATCGATTGGCCAGCGTCCAGCGCAGCACGCCCATATAGCGGTCCATCGCCGGCCCCTCGCCATGCTCGGCGTGGCCATGCGCCTTCAGGAAATAGGCCGCGACCATTGGCGTGATCAGGCGCGCGACCGCCAGACTCATCAGCACCGCGACGACCACGGTGATGCCGAAATTCTTGAAGAACTGTCCGGCGATGCCCGGCATCAGCCCGACCGGCAGGAACACCGCGACGATGGAAAAGGTGGTGGCGACCACCGCCAGCCCGATCTCGTCGGCCGCGTCGATCGACGCCTGATAGGCCGATTTGCCCATCCGCATGTGCCGCACGATATTCTCGATCTCGACGATCGCGTCGTCGACCAGCACGCCCGCGACCAGGCTGAGCGCCAGCAGCGTCATGAAGTTCAGGCTGAACCCCATCAGCGCCATGATCCAGAAGGTCGGGATGGCGGACAGGGGGATGGCAAGCGCGGAGATCAGCGTCGCCCGCTTGTCGCGCAGGAACAGGAACACCACGATCACCGCCAGCACCGCGCCCTCGATCAGCGCGCGGATCGCCTCGCGATATTGATGCTTGGTGTAATCCACGCTGGTGAACTGCTCGACGAAGCGGAATTTGGGGTTTTCCTTCTGGATCTTCGCCAGCTCCGCCACCGTCGCGTCGTACAGCGCCACCTCGGAGGCACCGCGCGCACGCTGGATGCCGAAGCCGACCACCTGGCGCCCGTTCGCCTTGAACAGGCTGGTCTGCTCCAGCGAGGTGTCGCGGATCTCGGCGATGTCGGCCAGGCGCACCGTGCCCGGCTGGCCGTTGCCCAGCGGGATCTGCAACTGCGCCAGCTCGCGCGCGGTCTCCGCGCTGCCGACGATGCGCAGCGACTGTTGCGCGCCGATATCGGCGCGGCCGCCCGCCGCATTCTGGTTGATCGCGCGCAGCGTCTGGTTCACCTGCGCGGCGGTGATCCCCAGCGCCTGCATCCGGCCCGGGTCCAGGATCACGCGCACCGCGCGCTCCACGCCGCCGGTCATCTCCACCTTCTGCATGCCGGAAATGCCCAGCAGCCGCTTGACGACGACCGTGTCGACGAATGCGGACAGCTCCTCCAGCGTCACGTCGGTGCTCGCCACCGACCAGCTCGCGATCGAATCGTTGTTGATGATCACGCGGCTGACATTGGGCTCGATCACACCGTCGGGCAGTTCGGAGCGGACCTGCGCCACCGCGTCGCGCACATCGGTGACCGCGCGGTCGACCGGCGTGGAGAAGCTGAACTGCACGAAGGTGCCGCTCGACCCCTCGCTGATCGTGGAATTGATCTCGTCCACGCCTTCCAGCCCGCGGATCGCGGCCTCGATGCGCGTGGTGATCTGCGTTTCGATCTCGCTGGGCGCCGCGCCCGGCTGGCTCACCTGGACATAGACCGCCGGAAAGGTGATCTCCGGGCTGTCGTTCACCTGCATGCGGTTGAACGAGATCAGCCCCGCGATCGTCAGCGCCATGAACAGGACGAGGGGGACGACCGGATTGCGGATCGCCCAGGCGGACATGTTGCGGAAGCCCATGGGATCAGCGCGCCTTCTGCACCGATGGCGTGACGACCTGGCCCGGCGTCAGGAACGCACCCGCGGTCAGCACCACGCGCTCGGTTCCGTTCAGCCCGTCCAGCACGGCAACGCCGTTGTCGGACGCCTCGCCGGTCTTCACCACGCGGCGTTGCACCTTGTTGTCCTTGCCGACGACATAGACATAGGTCGCCTTGTCGTCGCTCAGGATCGCGGTCTCGGGCAGCAGCGGCGCCACCGCCGAGCTGCCGTTGATCGTCGCGGTCGCGAAGCCCCCGGGGCGCAGCGCCGGATCATGGCGCAATGCGATGCGCACGACGCCCTGGCGGGTCTGCGCATCGATCACCGGCGAGATCTGCCAGACCTCGCCCGTGAAACTCTGGCTGGACCCGACCGGCGTCACCTGCGCCTGGGCACCCACCGACAGCCCGGCCAGATCGCTTTCCGACACCGCGGCGCGCAATTCCACCTGTCCGTCCTGCTCCAGCCGGAACAGCACGCCGCTGCCCGAACTGACGATCTGCCCCGGCTCGGCGGTGCGGGTCAGCACCAGTCCGGCCGCCGGTGCCCGTATGTCCAGCCGGCCGTTGCGCGCGCGCGCTTCCGCCAGGCTCGCCTGCGCCGCCTTCACCCGCGCCGCGGCGGCATCGCGCGTCGCCTCGCGCCGTTGCAGGTCCGCCTTCGAGATAAAGCCGCGATCGACCAGCGTCCGGGCCCGGTCCAGCTCCGCCTGCGCCAGCACCTGGTCCGACCGCGCGACCGACACCTGCGCCGCCAGTTGCGCCGCCGTCTGCGTCTGCACCGACCGGTCCACCGTCGCCAGCACCTGCCCCGCCTTCACCCACTGCCCCGGCTCGACCAGCACCCGCGTGATCATCCCGCCCTCGCCCGCGACCCCGATCGGCAGCTCGCGCCGCGCCGCCAGCGTGCCCGTCGCCGACAC
>NZ_CAMLAC010000276.1 GCF_946477935.1 uncultured Sphingomonas sp.
GCCACCGGCGCTTGGCCCCTTCGACTGCCTGCCAAGGCAGGCGCTCAGGACAGGCTTCGACTTCGCTCAGGCCGAACGAATGTGATGACGCAGGTTTAACGCACGATGATGGCACGATAATCGAGAGACTGATTGGCGCTCGAAACAGGGCCCCGATATGGTGGGCCGGTGAACATGCCTCCATCCGGTCGATATGGTTGAGAGGAACAGCCCCACATCATCCCGCGCTACCCCTTCAACGCGAACTTCAGCAACAGCGAGCGCTGGAGCGGAAACTGGTTGTCGTCGGACACCAGCCACAGGATCGTCCGCCCGCCCTCCCAGGCCACCGCCATCCCCTCGAAATTGTCGTGGATCAGCGGCGCCGCCAGCGTCGCCAGCAGTCGCCCCCGCGCGACCTTCCCCGAGGCCACGTCACGCGCCGCCACCCGCACGATCCGGTTGGCGAATCGGAAGGGCAGTGAAAAGGAGCGCTCCAGCACCAGCAGGTCGCCGCCCGGCAGCGCGACCGCATCCGCCACGTCATAGCGCCCCTCGATGATATAGCCGAAGCGTCGCGCCTTTGCCGTTAGCGGATCGCCGGCAAAGATCACCCCGATGCGCGATTGCCGCCGCAGCGCCTCCGGTCCCCGCCAGTGCGGCGCGGGCACCTTGGTCGACTCGCTGATCGTCACGAAGCGGCCATCCGGCATCCTTGCCAGCGATTCGGCGCCGCCATTGTCCGGCCAGCGCTTCATCGCTGCCGGGGCGACACGCCCCTCGACCCGCGCGAAACCGGCGGCATAACGCCAGATCTGGTTCACCCGCTCGAACCCCACCCAGATCCGCCCGGTCGCCGGATCGATCGCCATCGATTCGCTGTCCCGGTCGCGCTTCTCCCAGCCACTGCCAGGCCCGTCCGGCAGATAGGAGAAGTGCAGGCCGTAAGGCTGCCAGTCCGCGCCCATCCGGAACCGCACGACGTTGCCGCCGTCGCTGAGCAGCGTGAAGCGGTCCCCCACCAGCGTCATCGCCGAAAAGCCGCCAAAGGCCGGATCGCGACTGTGCAGGCTGACCCCGCCCAGATAGGTCAGCGCCCCCACCTGCTTCACGGCCGGATCGCGTGGATCGAGTGCGACGGGGGCGACCGTCATCTGCGCATGATCGTTCAGCAGCGCCAGCCGCTCCTCTCCCGACCAGCCGGGGACGATGACAAGAACGAGCAGCAGGGCCAGCAGGATACGCATCACGTCTCGCGTCATAACGGCTGTGCTGCGCTGCGATACCGTCAGCTTCATCCTGAACGAAGGATAACGACCGCATTCAGGGACCGCTCAATGCGAATCACCCATAAGGCTTCCAACGACGACGGAAATCCCGCCGCCGCGAAGACGAAACGGGAGTGAAGACGATGTTCAAGGTTCCGCTTATCAAGAGCCTGTCGCTTGCTGGTGCCGCACTGGCGATGACTGCCGGTTCGCTGGTCGCCGCCGCCCCCGCAGAGGCACAGCGCTATGGTGGCTATTATGGCGACCGCTACGACCGCGGCTATGACCGTGACGGCTATCGCGGCCGCTACGACCGTGGCTACCGGGATGACCGGGGCTGGCGTGACGATCGCAGCTATCGCAACCGTCGCAACCCCTGCAAGGACGGCGACGGCGGCACCATCATCGGCGCGATCGCCGGTGGCCTGCTCGGCCGCACGGTCGATACCCGTGGTGACCGTGCCCTTGGCACCATCCTGGGTGCAGGCGCCGGCGCCCTTGCCGGCCGCGCGATCGACCGCTCGGACCGCCCCAATTTCTGCCGCTGATCGGCAGCACGAATTCCTCGCGTAGCGTAATCGAGGATGGAAAGCCGGCCCCCATGTACCAGGGGCCGGCTTTCCTGTTTCTAACCCCTCTCCCCCACGGGGAGAGGGAGACACCCCATCAATACATATGCTGCCCACCGTTGATCGACAGCGTCGACCCGGTGACGAAGCCGGCCTCGTCCGAGCACAGGAACGCCACGCCGCGCGCGATCTCGCTTGCCTGACCCAGCCGGCCGACGGGGATCTTGGCGACGATCTTGTCCAGCACGTCGGCGGGCACCGCGGCCACCATGTCGGTATCGATATAGCCCGGTGCGATCGCGTTCACCGTCACGCCCGCGCGCGCGCCTTCCTGCGCCAGCGCCTTGGTGAAGCCGTGGATGCCCGACTTGGCGGCGGCATAGTTCACCTGGCCGTACTGGCCCGCCTGGCCGTTGATCGACCCGATGTTGACGATCCGCCCCCATTTGCGCTCGCGCATGCCCGGAAACGCCGCCTTGGCCATGTTGAAGCAACCGCCAAGATTGGTGTCCATGACCTCCTTCCACATGTCATAGGTCATCTTCAGGATCGTGCCGTCACGCGTGATCCCGGCATTGTTGACGATGATGTCCACCGGTCCCAGTTCCTCGGCGACCTTGGCCACACCCGCCTGGCACGCGTCATAATCGGCGACGTCCCACTTGTACGCCTTGATCCCGGTCCGCTCCGTAAAGGCCTGTGCCCGCTCGTCATTGCCGGCATAATTGGCGGCAACGGTGACGCCGGCATCCTTCAGGGCAAGGCTGATCGCCTCGCCGATTCCGCGCGTTCCACCCGTAACGATCGCTACTCGTGCCATCGGCCTCTCCCTTGGTTTTGACATGATCGATGCTAAGGATGCGACGATCGCACCGCAATGGGGCTATGTCGGAATTCCCTTACGGAACCCAGCCTTGCAACTCGCGTGACAGCAGCGCGCGCAGCATCGCCAGCCCTACCTCGCTGTCGTTCAGGCAGGGCAGATAGGCGAAGTGCGTACCCCCTGCGCCCTCGAAGCTCTCCCGCCCGCGGATCGCCAGTTCCTCCAGCGTTTCCAGGCAGTCGGCAGAGAATCCGGGCGCCAGGATCGCGACCTTCTTCACGCCCCGGCCCGGCATCGCCTCCAGCACCGTGTCGGTCGCCGGCTCCAGCCACTTGGCCCGCCCGAACCGCGACTGGAAGGTGACCGTCAATTCGCGGCCCATCGCCTCGCCCAGCAACCGCGCGGTCTTGCGGCAATGGCAGTGATAGGGATCGCCCAGTTCCAGCGTCCGCTGCGGCATGCCGTGGAAGCTCGCCAAAATCGCGTCCGGCTCAAAATCCAGCGCCGCCAACTGCGCCTCCAGATTGGTCTTCAGCGCATCGATGTAGAGCGGGTCGTCATGATAGGGCGGCAGGGTGCGCACCGCCGGTTGCCAGCGCATCTTCGCCAGATGCGCGAATGCCTTGTCATTGGCGGTGGCGGTCGTCGCCGCGCAATATTGCGGGTAGAGCGGCGCCAGCAGGATGCGCTCCACCCCGGCATCCTTCATCGCCTGGATGCGGTCGCCGATCGCGGGCCGGCCATAGCGCATCGCCCAGTCGACCACCACGCCCGCGCCAAACGCACCCTGCAATCCGGCCGACTGCGCCTTGGTGATCGCCGCCAGCGGCGACCCGTCCTCGCGCCACACCTGCTGATAGGCATGCGCAGACTTTTTGGGCCGCGTGGTCAGGATGATGCCGCGCAGGATCGGCTGCCACGCGATCGCCGGCAACTCCACCACGCGCCTGTCCGACAGGAACTCGCCCAGATAGCGTTTCACCGCCGGCGGGTCGGCCGCATCGGGCGTGCCCAGGTTGATGATCAGCACGCCGATCTTGGGTGCGGGGATGGCGGGGTGCCCGGCGGGAAGGTTCATGGCGCCCCATGTAATGGCAGCGTGCGAATCCGGAAGCCGCCGGACGCGTACAATGCGTTTCCGATTGCAGGCGCGACCGGCGGCACCGCCAGCTCGCCCACCCCGCCCGGCGGCTCGTCCGACGCGACGAACTCGACGGTGATGTCGGGCGTGTCGGCGAGGCGCGGCAGCACCAGCCGGTCGAATCCGCGCGCCGTCGCCAGCCCGCCGGCAAACCCCGTCGCCGCGCCGATCGCACTGGCCAGCCCGAAGATCAGCCCGCCCTCGATCTGCTGGCGCACCACATCGGGGTTCACCATCCGCCCGCAATCCACCGCCGCGACCAGCCGCTCCACCACCGGCCGGCCGCCCGCCTCCATTCGCGCCTCCGCCATCACCGCGATGTAACTGCCGCGAAAGCCATGCGCGGCAGTTACATCGCGGTGATGGCGGAGGCGCGAATGG
>NZ_CAMLAC010000277.1 GCF_946477935.1 uncultured Sphingomonas sp.
GGACGAGGCCCAGCAGGATGAGGCCGCCGAGGTGCAGCCGGATGCCGCGGATGCGGCGCCTGCGACCGCTGCCGGCACCGAGGAAACCGCCGAAACGCCGCGCCGCGGCTGGTGGCAGCGGACGTTCGGCGCCTGATACGCCGGCACGTCGCTGAATGATGACGAGACGCCCGCCATTCCCCTCTGGAATGGCGGGCGTTTCTCATTCCGCTGCGGTTCATCCGCCCCCGTCCATGCACGCCGTTTCGCAAAGCAGGTTGCCGCGCGGCTCCAAGGTCACGATAATCACGCCCATGAAGCGTCTCCTCGCCGCCTTCACCCTTTCGGTCCTTGCCTTCGCGCAACCCGCGGCCGCCCAGTCGATCCTGCGCGATGCGGAGACGGAGGCGATGTTCGCCGACATGTCCGCCCCGCTCATCAAGGCGGCGGGGCTGGCGCCGCGCGACGTGCGGATCGTCCTGATCAACGATGGCTCGATCAACGCCTTCGTGGCAGGCGGCCAGACGGTGTACGTGCATTCCGGCCTGATCGCCGCGGCGGACAACGCCAACGAGGTGCAGGGCGTCATCGCGCACGAGCTCGGCCATATCGCCGATGGCCACGTCGTGCTGGCCGATCAGGCGATGAAGCCGGCAATGGGCATGTATCTGCTGTCGATGGTGCTGGGGCTCGCTGCGATGGCGGTGGGCAGCGGCGAGGCGGGGGCCGGGATGATGGCGCTCGGCCAGCAGGCGGCGATGGGCAAGGTGCTGGGCTATACCCGCACGCAGGAGTCGAGCGCGGACGCCGCCGGCGCGCGCTATCTCACCACCTCCGGAATCAGCGGCAAGGGGATGCTCAGCTTCTTCAAGAAGCTGCAGAACCAGGAATTCCGCTACGGCTACACCAACATCGATCCGTTCGCGCAGACCCACCCGCTGTCCGGCACGCGTATCGCGACGCTGACCGCGGATCTTCAGGCCGCCCCCTCGTGGAACGCCCCCGTCAACGGTCCGCTGGAAGAACGCTTCCGCCGGGTAAAGGCCAAGCTTCAGGGCTATGTCGGCACACCTGCCTCGACGCTCAACGCGTTCCCGGCCGCCGATCAGTCGGTCTATGCGCATTATGCGCGCGCCTATGCCTATCACAAGGCCGGCTACCCCGACAAAGCCGACGCCGAAAGCCGCGCGCTGATGGTCAAAGATCCGAACGACCCGTATTTTCAAGAAATTCGCGGCCAGATCCTGCTCGAAGCCGGCGAGCCGGAGGAAGCGCTCGCCCCCTTGCGTGCCGCCACCGAGGGTTCGCGCAACAATCCGCTGATCGCCACCACGCTGGGCCATGCGCTGATCGCCACCGAACAAAAGCAGCATCTGCCCGAGGCGATCAAGGTCTTGCGCATCGCCACCCAGCGCGACGACCAGAACCCGTTTGCCTGGGTGCAGCTCGGCACCGCGTACGAACAGACCGGCGACACCGCGCGTGCCGCGCTCGCCACCGCCGAGCGCGCCAGCATGATGGGCGACACCCGCACCGCCATCCAGAGCGCACGCTACGCGCTCGCCAACATTCCCTCGAACACGCCCGACTGGATCAGGGCGCAGGACATCGCCATGACTTCGCAGGACGCCGCCGACAGCAACAAGAAGCGCCGGCGTTGAACCGCCTCATCCTGGCGCTGGTCGCCGCACTCGGCCTCGCGCTCGGCGCGCTCGGCATGCTCTTCGTCCAGACCCGCTCCGGCACCGACGTGCGCGCCTATCTGCTCGAACACCCGGAAGTGATCCCCGAGGCGATGGCCCGGTTGCAGGAGCGCGAATCGGGCAAGGCGGTCGCCGCCGTCGCCGATCAGGTGACCAAGCCGTTCGGCAGCGCGTGGAGCGGCAATCCCAAGGGCGACGTCACGCTGGTCGAATATTACGACTATAACTGCGGATACTGCCGCGCCAGCCTGCCGCTGCTCAAGCAACTGACCGATGCCGATCCGAACCTGCGCATCGTCTACCGCGAACTGCCGATCCTGGCCGAATCGAGCCGCGACGCCGCACGCATGAGCCTGCTCGCCGCCGATCAGGGCAAGTTCCGGGCATTCCACGACGCGCTTTATGCCGGCGGCCAGGTAACCGACGCCTCGATCGCCGCCGCCGCGAAGCAGGCGGGCGTCGACACCGGCAAGCTGGCCGCCTTCACGCCAAAGGCGGATGCGGAGATCGTCCGCAACATGGAAACCGCCGGTCGTCTTGGGCTGAACGGCACGCCCGCCTGGATCGTCGGGAGCCGTGTTCTTTCCGGCGCGCTTCCGCTAGAAGAGCTGCAACGGGCCATCGCCGACGCACGGCGGTAAGGGGCGACAGAAAAAGGCGGCAGACCAGCGGCATGACCGATACGATCCTGTCCATCGCCGGGGTGGCGAAAACCTATGCCGGCGGCACCACCGCGCTCCACCCCGTCGATCTCGACATTCGCCGCGGCGAGATCTTTGCGCTGCTCGGCCCCAATGGCGCGGGCAAGACGACGCTGATCTCGATCGTCTGCGGCATCGTCACGCCGTCGGCGGGCACCATCACGGTCGCGGGGCATGACGCTGTGCGCGATTACAAGACCGCGCGCCGCATCGTCGGGCTGGTGCCGCAGGAACTGTCCACCGACGCGTTCGAGAGCGTGCTCGCCACCGTCACCTTCAGCCGCCGCCTGTTCGGCCGTTCGGGTCACAGCGCCTATATCGAACAGGTGCTGCGCGACCTGTCGCTGTGGGACAAGCGCCATGCCAAGATCATGGAGCTGTCCGGCGGCATGAAGCGCCGCGTGCTGATCGCCAAGGCGCTGGCGCACGAACCCGAGATCCTGTTCCTCGACGAGCCCACCGCCGGCGTCGACGTCGAGCTGCGCCGCGACATGTGGAAGCTGGTCCACCGCCTTCGCGAGCGCGGCACCACGATCATCCTGACGACGCACTATATCGAGGAGGCCGAGGAGATGGCCGACCGCGTCGGCGTGATCGCCAAGGGCCGCCTGTTGCTGGTCGAGGAAAAGGCCGCGATGATGCAGAAGCTGGGCAAGCGCGAAATGGTGCTGACGCTTGCCGAACCGATGGCCACGGTGCCCGCCGAACTCGCCGAATGGCACCCGGCGCTGGAGGACGAAGGCCGCCGCCTGCGCTACACCTTCGATGCGCGCGGCGAGCGTACCGGCATCCCCTCGCTGCTCCGCCGCCTGCAGGAACTCGATATCGCCTTCACCGACCTCGAAACCTTCAAGTCCAGCCTGGAGGATATCTTCGTCGATCTGGTCGAAAATGGCCGGACGCAGGAGCAAGCGGCATGAACCTGCACGGCATCTGGGGGATCTATCGCTTCGAAATGGCGCGCTTCGGCCGCACGATCTGGACCAGCCTGATGGTCCCGGTCATCACCACCTCGCTCTATTTCATCGTCTTCGGCTCCGCGATCGGCAGCCGGATGACCGAGGTGTCGGGCGTGCCCTACGGCGCGTTCATCGTGCCGGGGCTGATGCTGCTGGCGATCTTTTCGGAAAGCATCCTGAACGCGTCGCTGGGCATCTACATGCCCAAATTCACCGGCACCATGTACGAACTTCTGTCCGCGCCGCTGTCGCCGATGGAGACGATCCTCGGCTATGTCGGCGCCGCCACCACCAAGTCGGTGGTGATCGGCCTCGTCATCCTCGCGACCGCGCATCTGTTCGTCGATCTGCCCATTGCGCACCCGGTCGCGATGCTCGCCTATCTGGTGCTGGTCGCCGCAACCTTCTGCCTGTTCGGTTTTGCGATCGGCATCTGGGCCAAGGGCTTCGAACAGTTGCAGGTCATCCCCCTGCTCGTCGTCACCCCGCTCACCTTTCTCGGCGGCGCCTTCTACTCGGTGACCATCCTGCCCGAGCCTTGGCGCACGATCACGCTGTTCAATCCGGTCGTGTACCTGATCAACGGCTTCCGCTGGACCTTCTTCGGCACCGCCGACGTGGCGCTCGGCATCAGCCTGGGCGTGACGATGCTGTTCCTGCTCGCCTGCCTGGCCTGGATCACCTGGATCTTCAAGACCGGCTGGCGCCTGAAGAGCTGACCAGAAACGGGTAAGGGGCCGCCAAGC
>NZ_CAMLAC010000278.1 GCF_946477935.1 uncultured Sphingomonas sp.
GCCAGTCGGCAGCGGGCCCCTTCCCTCTCCCCGAGGGGGAGAGGGTGTCAGTTGGCAAAAAAAGCCCGGCACGCTTGCGCGCCGGGCGGAGGTTACGCCTAGGGAGCATTCCAGGCGATGGGGGTGCCGCCGGAGAGAAGTGGCGGCGGAAGGGAAAATCAGAAGCCGTTGGCGAGCGCCGTGTTGCCGCCCGCCGCGGCAGAAAGATTGTCGTCGCCGGCGGACAGGTTCTCGGCCCCGAAATTGTCGATCGCGGTCAGGTTCTCGTCCACCGTCCCCTCGTCCGCATTCAGCGCGACGGTGTCGGCGGTGTTCTGCGTCGACTCCGAGCCGCCGCAGGCCGCCAGACCGATCGTCGCGACGGCCAGCGTCGCCAGGGTGAAAGCTTTCTTCATCAGGTCCTCCTTGTTGAAACGGGTACAGGCGCCGGGGCACCGCCGCGCAGCGCATCCCCGACCAGCGTGAAAAAGGCGCGACTGTTGGCGCAGCGATCGGCTTCCCATTCGGGGTGCCATTGCACCCCCAGCACCTCGGCGCCGCAGGGGCGGGCGGACACCGCCTCGATCAAGCCGTCATCGACGGCGCGTGCCTCGACCGTCAGGCCGCAGCCCAGCCGGTCGATGCCCTGCTGGTGAACCGAATTGACCGACAGGCGGCAGGTGCCGGTGGCGCGGGCCAGCCGGCCGCCGTCCGACAGTTGCACCTCGTGCCGGTGGCCGAACATGGCGGCATAGTCGCCGTCCCAGGGGCCGCGGAAATGCTCGGCGCTTCCCGCGCCGGTCAGCGTGCCGCCGAACAGTACGTTGATCTCTTGCAGGCCGCGGCAGATGCCGAAGACGGGCTTGCCGATCTCGATCATGCGGCCGGCCAGTGCGAGGGCGACGGCGTCGCGTTCGGGGTCGGTGGCGTGGCCGGGTGCGAGCGCGGTGCCGCCGTAGCGGGCGGGGGAGACGTGGCTGCGCGAGCCGGTGAGGAGCAGTCCGTCGAACAGCGCGGCGAGATGTCTCGCATCGGTGGCGTCGCTCATGGCGGGGACGAGGAGGACGGTGGCGTTCGCCAGGGTGGCGAGCGGCGTGACGAAGCGGCTGGCGACCGTCTGGACGGGGCGGCCGGCAACCTCGTTGCAGCACAGGACGCCGATGACGGGACGTGCGCCGGCCATCAGTCGACCGCCTCCGCCAGCGTTTCGCGCAAAGCGTCGCGTGCGCCGCGGTCCAGCCGCTCCGCCTCGGGCTGGGTCAGGATGGCGTCGGCCGGCACGTCGGACAGCAGCCAGACATTGCCGCCGATCGTCGCACCACGACCGATGGTGATGCGGCCGAGGATGGTGGCGCCGGCATAGATGACCACATCGTCCTCGACGATCGGATGCCGCGCGAGCCGGTCGCGGGGTGTGGCGCGCGCCGCGCCCAGCGGGCTGCGGGCACCGAGCGTAACATGCTGGTACAGGCGGACACCCCGGCCGACGATCGCGGTTTCGCCGATGACGACGCCGGTGCCGTGATCGATAAAGAAATGTTCGCCGATGGTGGCGCCGGGATGAATGTCGATCCCCGTCCGTTCATTGGCGAGTTCGGAGATCAGGCGGGCGACGATCGGCGCGCCCAATTCATACAGCGGATGCGCGATGCGGTGATGCAGGCTGGCGATGGCGCCGGGATAGCAGAGCAGGATTTCGTCCACGCTGCGCGCGGCAGGATCGCCCAGGAATGCGGCCTCGACATCGCTGTCGACCAGGCGGCGGACCTCGCCCAGGCCGGCGGCGAACAGGCGGGTGATGGTGGCGGCCTGATCGGGATCGAAGCGGGCGTGCGATTCGTGCTGCCAATAGGCAAGCTCGTTCTCCACCTCACGCTCAAGCTCGCCCAGTGCCGCGATCAGCTTGGCGGCGACGAAATGATCCTCTTCGGTAATGGCGCCGCGGAAACCGCCCAGCCGCCGGGGGTAGAGCGCGGCGGCGAGGAGTTCGACGACCCGTTCCACGCCGCCGCGGGCCGGAAAGCGGGCGGTGCTGGCGGGATGGCGGCCCCGCCAGTCGCGGCGGGCGGAGGACAGCGCGTCGACCGCATCGGACAGCGTCGAGCGGGCGGCCGCGGGGTTGGTCTGCGTCATCGAAGTCCTCCTTCCTCGTTGGCCAGCATATCCCACCATCTTGGTAGGGATAACAAGAAAAGCTATACCGGGGCAAAGCGGCGGCAGGGCGACTTGCGAGCCGCTCACTCACAGCATGCGATCGTTTGCGTTGGACTCAGATACCGCGTCATCGGCATAGGACGCCGAAATGAAGGGGGAGGCCGGGGACGTGCAGGCAGACGGGCAGGCGGGCGGCAGGGCGATACGCAGCATCCTGATCGTCGGTGGCGGCACCGCCGGCTGGATGACGGCCGCGGCATTGTCGCACGCGCTGCCGCGTGGCTGCACGATAACGCTGGTCGAGTCGGATGCGATCGGCACGGTCGGAGTGGGCGAGGCGACGATCCCGCCGATCCGGCTGTTCAACGACACGCTGGGCATCGACGAGGGCGAATTCCTGAAGGCGACGAACGGCAGCTACAAGCTGGGGATCGAGTTCGTCGGCTGGGGGCAGGAGGGGCATCGCTACTTCCATCCGTTCGGCACCTTCGGAAAGCCGTTCGATCTGCTGGGCGTGCATCAGCACTGGTTGCGCGCGCGCGCCGCGGGATCGACCATCCCGCTGGATGCGCTGTCGATGGCGTGGGGGGCGGCGGCGCGGAACCGCTTCGCGCCGCCGCTGGCCGATCCGCGCAGCGTGGGATCGACCTTCGACTATGCCTATCATTTCGATGCCGGGCTTTATGCCGGGTTCCTGCGCCGTTTTGCCGAGGCACGCGGCGTCGTGCGGGTCGAGGGGGAAGTGGGCGATGTCACGCTGGACGGCGAGAGCGGGCATGTTTCGCACGTCACGCTGACCGACGGGCGCCAGTTGGCCGCCGATCTGTTCGTGGATTGCAGCGGCTTTCGCGGGTTGCTGATCGCGGGGGCGCTGGGTGTCGGCTATGAGGAGTGGACCCGCTGGCTGCCCTGCGACCGGGCGGTGGCGGTGCCCAGTGCCAATGTCGGGCCGCTGACACCCTATACCCGCTCGACCGCGCGCGCGGCGGGGTGGCAATGGCGCATCCCGCTGCAACATCGCACCGGCAACGGCTATGTCTATTGCAGCCGCCATCTGTCGGATGACGAGGCGGCGGCGACGCTGCTCGCCAATCTGGACGGCGAGGCGCTGGGCGATCCGCGCTTCCTTCGCTTCACCACCGGGCGTCGGGCGGAATTCTGGCGGCGTAACGTGGTGGCGATCGGGCTGGCCAGCGGCTTCATGGAGCCGCTGGAATCGACCAGCATCCATCTGATCCAGGCCGGTATCGCCAAGCTGCTCGCCTATTTTCCCACGCGGAGCTTCGAGCCGGCCGGGATCGCCGAATATAACCGTGTCGCGGTGACGGAAAGCGAGCGCATCCGCGACTTCCTGATCCTGCATTATGTGCTGACCGAGCGCCGCGACTCCGACTTCTGGCGCGACTGTGCGGCGATGGACATTCCCGACACGCTGAAGCTGAAGATCGATCATTTCCGCGCGCATGGCCGCCTGGTCGCGCGCGAGATGGACCTGTTTGGTCCGGCAAGCTGGCTGGCGGTGCATATCGGGCAGGGCAACTGGCCGGCCGCGCTCGATCCCCTGATCGCCTATGCGGGTGAGCCGGCGGAGAGCGTGCGCTTTGTGGAGCGGCTGGCCGAGGCGATTGCGCGCGGCGCCGAAACCATGCCCGAGCACGCCGCCTTCATCACCCGGCGCATTTCCGGCTGAGCTGCCGACAAGATGCTGCTGTTGCGGCATTTCCGCAACAGTCACGCTAATCCTGCAATCCTTTGCATAATCTACTTTGCAAACGATTGCTGAACGAGTATCCGACGATCCTGTTTCGCCTGCCGACGAGAGAGCAGGGCCATGAGAGGAAGAGCTGTATGAGCAAGGTTGCGCTTCGTTGCTGTGCGTCGGGGATCGCGCTGTCCCTGGCGTGGACCATGCCCGTCATGGCCCAGACCGCCCCCGCCACCACCG
>NZ_CAMLAC010000279.1 GCF_946477935.1 uncultured Sphingomonas sp.
CCCGCCGAGAGATAAGGCTGCTGCGCATCGCGCAGGAAACTCATCAACTCGGTATCGGCGATCGCGAAGCCGAAGGTCGAATCGCCTTCGTCCGCGCGGGTCAGCGCGGAGTTGACGCCGATCACGCGCCCGCACGGGTCGAGCAGCGGCCCGCCCGAATTGCCGCGCGCGATGCTCGCGGTGTGGAGCAGAACCTCGATTCCCGTCAGGCTGCGCCGCCCGGATGCCACACCCTGCGAGCGGACCGGCGACAGCGGCCGGATATAATCCGCCGCCGACTGCGCGGTCGCCAGATCGACATTGCCGGGATAGCCTAGCGCGATCACCGCATCCCCCTCCGCCACCGGCCCGGTATAGAGGGCAACCGGGGGCAGCCGCGCCTCGGTGATCTCGATCAGCGCCAGGTCGCGCCGCGCGTCATAGGCGATGACCCTGCCCTGATAGGATTTACTGCCCTCCGACGGCACGATGCCGACCACCACATTGTCCGGATAGCGCTCGGCCAGTTCCACGACATGCGCATTGGTGACGATACGGTTGGGCGCGACCGCAAAGCCCGATCCATGGCCGAACCCGGCCACCTGATCGTCGACCACCGCGATGGTCACCACCCGCACCACGCCGCGCGCCGCCGCCGCGATGTCGTCGGCCCGCGCCGGCACGGCCAGGCCGATGAGGAAAACGAATGCGAGGGCCAGCCGGGTCATCATCGCGCCCTCCTATCGCCGGGATGCGCCGGGCGGCAACCGCTTCATACCGGCCGCTTGCGGGATCGGAGCGCGGCATCGTCGGTTAGGTATATGGTAAAGCTTGCCGTTTAGGACCGATGCCACTTGCAAGGGATTCGTGTCGGATGAGCGCGTTCGGGCGTCGCAGTGGAATGGGATCGGGTCAGCCCGCACGGCCGGCCTTTGGCGTCGCACGGCCGATGCATACCGGGCAGGCCGGTGCGCGCGTGGTGCCGGCCGCCGAGCAGGACCTGCCCCCGTCCGCCTTTGCCGCCCCCGATCCCGCGCCTCTGCCCGGCGGCGATCTCGACGCGATCGGTCCGGGCACCATGCCCGGCATCCAGATGGATGCGATGCAGCGCCTGGCCGATCGCCAGGCCTCCAGCGGCGACGCCGGCAGCAGCCGTGCCGAGGGGTTCGAGGCGTCGGTCCACAAGATCAAGGAACAGGTGCTGCCGCGCCTGCTGGAGCGCGTCGATCCCGAAGCCGCCGCGACGCTGGGCAAGGACGAACTGGCGGAGGAATTTCGCCCGATCATCGGCGAGGTGCTCGCCGAGCTGAAGCTGACGCTCAACCGCCGCGAACAGTTCGCGCTGGAAAAGGTGCTGGTCGACGAGCTGCTCGGCCTGGGGCCGCTCGAAGAACTGCTCGCCGATCCCAACGTGTCCGACATCATGGTCAACGGTCCCGAGCAGACCTATGTCGAGCGCAAGGGCAAGCTGGAGATCGCCAACATCCAGTTCCGCGACGAGGAACATCTGTTCCAGATCGCGCAGCGCATCTGCAACTCGGTCGGCCGCCGTGTTGACCAGACCACGCCGCTCGCCGACGCCCGGTTGAAGGACGGCAGCCGCGTCAACGTCATCGTCCCGCCGCTCAGTCTGCGCGGCACCGCCATCTCGATCCGCAAATTCTCCGCCAAGCCGATCACGCTCGACATGATGGCGGGCTTCGGCAGCATGTCGCCCAAGATGGCGACCGCGCTGAAGATCGCGGGCGCCAGCCGGTTCAACGTCGTCATCTCGGGCGGCACCGGCTCGGGCAAGACGACGATGCTGAACGCCCTGTCCAAGATGATCGATCCGGGCGAGCGCGTGCTGACCATCGAGGACGCCGCCGAGCTTCGCCTGCAACAGCCGCACTGGCTGCCGCTGGAAACCCGGCCCGCCAACCTGGAGGGCCAGGGAGAGATCAGCATCCGCGATCTCGTCAAGAACGCGCTGCGTATGCGCCCGGACCGCATCATCCTGGGCGAAATCCGCGGCGCCGAGTGTTTCGACATGCTCGCCGCGATGAACACCGGTCACGACGGTTCGATGTGTACGCTCCACTCCAACTCCCCGCGCGAGGCACTGGCGCGTATGGAGAACATGGTGATGATGTCCGACATCAAGGTGCCCAAGGAGGCGATCAGCCGCCAGATCGCCGACTCGGTCGACCTGATCATCCAGGTAAAGCGCCTGCGCGACGGCAGCCGCCGGGTCACCAACATCACCGAGGTTATCGGCATGGAAGGCCCGGTGATCGTCACGCAGGAGCTGTTCAAGTTCGAATATCTGGACGAGTCGGCGGAAGGGAAAATCATCGGCGAATATCGCTCGATGGGTCTGCGCCCCTATACGCTGGACAAGGCCAAGCAGTTCGGCTTCGATCAGGCGTTTCTGGAGGCCTGTCTCTAAAGGGCACGGCGGCGCCACTGGCGCGGTGCCTGTGCTTGCTCTAGGGGCGGCCGCACGATGCGCCGCCTGCTGGTCCTGGCTCCCCTGCTGATCGCCCCCTTGGTGGTGGCGGCGACCCATGCCGCGCAACAGGCGCCCGCCCCCTCGTCCCCGCAAGCCAGCGTCGTGGTGGAGGCCGCGCGCGATCCCGGCGTGTCGCGGCTGTCGGACGACACCGAAAATCGCTGGGTGCCCTTCACGCTGACGCCCGGCAACCAGATCCGCTTCACCATGACGCTGGACGGACGATCGGTATCCGCGATCCTGGACACCGGCGTCAGCTTCACCGTGCTGGCGCGAAGTTCCGACGCGGTGGTGCCCAAACGCCTGCGCAGCGGCGGCAGTGCGACCGCGATCGGCGGCGCCGTGGCGGTCGGCTGGATGTCGACGCGCCGGGTCGAGCTGGGTGGCCTTGTTCGCACCGGCGGCGGCGTCACCGTGGCCGACCTGCCCGCCATCGCGACCGGCGACGCCCAGCCCGTCGACCTGCTCGTCGGCCGCGACCTGACCGCGCTCCACGCGCTCGACATCGACTATGCGGGCAAGCGCTTCCGCCTGCTCCCCTCCGGCCGGATGCCCTTTGCCGGCGCGGTCGCCCCGCTCACCGTTTCCCCCCAGCGGCGCGTCTATGAAAGCACGCTGCGGCTGGGCGCGGCGCGGCTGGCCCCCGTCATCGTCGATACCGGCGATGGCTCGTCCGTCACCGTCACCCGCGCCGGCTGGACCGCGGCGAAGCTCGCATCGCTGCCCGTCACCAGCACGATCGGCTTCGGCCTTGGCGGCGCCAGCGTCAACGACCTGGCGATCGTCCCGCACCTGACGCTGGGCACGCTCGACGCGCAGGATGTGGAGGTGCGGATCGAACCGCCCGGCGGCTTCAGCCAGTCGATCGGGGTTGCCGGGCGCATTGGGTCGGGCTTTCTCCAGCGCTACCGCGTGCTGCTCGATCCCTATGCCGGCCGCATGGTGCTGAAGGGTGACGGCGCGCAGACCCCGCCGCTGCGCTCCACCAGCGGCCTGCTCGTCGGCGTCGCGCCCGATCGCCTGCGCGTGCTGCACGTCATGCGCGGCAGCCCTGCCCAGGCTGGCGGCTGGCGCACCGACGATCTGATCTGCGCGGTCGATGGCCGGCCGGTCACGAAGGATTATGCCACCAGCCCGCTTGCCCGGTGGTCGGTCGGCGCGCCCGGCACGGTGGTGCGCCTGTCCGACTGCAACGGGCAGACGCGGACGCTGACCCTGCGCCGCTTCTACTGAGCCCGTCTCCATGATGCGCGCGCGCGACCTCCTGCTGTTGCTGCTCGCCGCCGTCGCGCTGCGCGGCTGGGACATCGGCAACCCGGTGATCCATGTCGACGAGCAATATTATCTGGTGGTCGGCGCGCGCATGCTGGACGGCGCGGTGCCCTATCTCGACATCTGGGATCGCAAGCCGATCGGGCTGTTCCTGCTTTACGCGCTGTTTGCCGCCGGGCCGGGCAATGGCATCGTCACCTATCAACTGGCCGCGTTGGTCGCCGCATGGGGCACCGCGGCGCTGATCTATCTGGCGGCCGGCCGGATCGGGGTGCGACGGCGCGGCGCGCTGGCGGCGGGCGCGGTCTATCTGAT
>NZ_CAMLAC010000280.1 GCF_946477935.1 uncultured Sphingomonas sp.
CCCCGTACCCCGCCCCCCGCCACCAGCGCGGCGGCCACCAGCACCGGCGCGGCCAGCGTGATCCGCCAGAAGGCGGCGGCCACCGGCCCGGTATCCGCCATCCGCACGAACCACGGCCCGAAGGCGAGCGCGACGTTCGCCAGGATCACCGCGGCAAACGCAGCCGGGGGCGCATCCGGTAACATGGTTTGGGCCGGCGCAGTTTTTCTTGGGGGCGCGCTTGCGTGCATGGCCCCCCTTAGCCCCCTATCTTGTCGTCGTCAGGCAAGAAAAAGGAAGCCTAATGCCAAGTCTGTTCGACGCCATCGATCTCGGCGCGATCCATGCCCCCAACCGCATCCTCATGGCACCGCTCACGCGCGGCCGTGCGGACAAGGCGGCGGTTCCGACCCCGATCATGGCCGAATATTATGCGCAGCGTGCCAGTGCCGGCCTCATCATTTCCGAAGCAACGGGCATCAGCCGCCAGGGCTTGGGCTGGCCTTTCGCCCCCGGCCTCTGGTCCGACGAACAGGTCGAGGCATGGCGCCCGGTGACCAAGGCGGTGCACGACGCGGGCGGCCGCATCATCGCGCAGCTCTGGCACATGGGCCGTCAGGTCCATTCCTCGGTGATCGGCGAACAGCCCGTATCCTCCTCGGCGACCGCCACCGCGGGTCAGGCCCACACCTATGACGGCAAGAAGGATTTCGAAACCGCACGCCCGCTGACGCTGGACGAGATCCCCGCCCTCCTCGACACCTATGCGCGCGCCACCCGCAACGCACTCGCCGCCGGGTTCGATGGCGTGCAGGTCCACGCCGCCAATGGCTATCTGATCGACCAGTTCCTGCGCGACAACGCCAACTTCCGCGACGACCGCTACGGCGGCAGCCCCGACAACCGCATCCGCCTCCTCCGCGAAGTCGTGGAACGCGTCGCCGCCGTCGCCGGTGCCGACCGCACCAGCGTCCGCCTCTCCCCCAACGGCGACAGCCAGGGCGTCGACGACTCCAACCCCCACACGGTCTTCATTCCCGCCGCAAAGGCCCTCGCCGAAATCGGCATCGGCTTCCTCGAACTGCGCGAACCCGGCCCCGACGGCACCTTCGGTAAGACCGACGTGCCCAAGCTCTCGCCGCAGATCCGCGAGGTCTTCGACCGCCCGCTCGTCCTCAACTCGGACTATGAGACGGCTGCACAGGCACAGGCGGACATCGATGCAGGGATCGCCGACGCAATCAGCTTCGGCCGCACCTTCCTCGCCAACCCCGACCTGCCTGAACGACTGGCGAAGGACGCTCCCCTCAACGAGAGCGTGATGAAGACGTGGTACAGCCAGGGCCTCGAAGGTTATATCGACTACCCGACGCTCGACGAAGCCAAGGCGGCTTGAGCAAATCCCTCTCCCCTCGGGGGAGAGGAAGGGTGAAGGATCGCCAAGCAGCGCAACACTGCTTGGCGACCCACCCCGACACTAGATCCGCTCCACCCGGTCGAGATATCGCGTTACCCAACGCCGCAGCGGCCGATGCACTTCCGGCATCCATCGCACCCCAAACGCCGCCGCCCTGCACCACCCCACGATCCGCAACCGCGCGGCATCCAGCCTCAGCATCCGTGGCGCCTTGTCGTCATACAGCGCAGCGGTCATCACCTCGCCCCCGCCATCGAACCGCGTCCGCCGCGGCCCGACCTCGGCCCGACCTCGGCCACTGCCTTGGGCGCACGCGTATCGATCACCACCAACCGCCGCCCGCGCTCGATCACGCGGAACCGGGTCGGCGGCATCTCGGTCACCGGAGGACCATCAGCCGAAACGGCCCTTCAACTCCAGCATCGCCAGCGCCGCCTTCGCCGCCTCGCCACCCTTGTCCTTCTGGTCAGGCCGGGCGCGGACCAGCGCCTGCGCCTCGTTCTCGACGGTCAGGATGCCGTTGCCGATCGCCAGCCCGTCCATGGTCAGCGCCATGATGCCGCGCGCGCTTTCGCCCGCGACGATCTCGAAATGATAGGTTTCGCCGCGGATCACGACGCCAAGCGCGACGAACGCGTCATAGCGTTCCGCCGCCAGCGCGATCGTGCCCGGTACTTCCAGCGCGCCCGGCACGGTCACCGTCTCGTGGCTATGCCCCGCCGCCTCGATCGCGGCGCGTGCACCCTCCAGCAACAGGTCGTTCAGATGGTCGTAGAACCGCGCCTCGACGATCAACACATGCGCCATCAGGCGTCTCCTTCCTCGATGCGACGCTCGCCGACGATCGACAGGCCGTACCCGTCCAGCCCGACCAGCGTGTGATGCGTGTTGGTCAGCAGCACCATGTCCTGCACGCCCAGTTCGGCCAGGATCATTGCGCCGACGCCGTAGTCGCGCAGTTCCTCCATATCGATCGACACCTCCTCGCCCGCCTTCAGCCGGACGGCGGTGGTGAACGCGTCCGATCGCGGGCGGTTGATGACGACGACGACGCCCGAACCCTCCTCGGCGATGATCTCCATCGAGCGTGCCAGCAGATGCCCGCGGGATCCTGCCTCGCCGAACACGTCGGCAAAGGGCGACAGCGCGTGCATGCGCACCAGCACCGGCTTCGACGTGTCCAGCCGACCCTTGACCAGCGCGACCTGCTCGGTCCCCGTCGCCTTGTTGCGATAGGCGCGCGCCGTCCAGTCGCCGCCCCATTCGCTGACGAACTTCGCCTCCGACTGCAGCTCGACCAGATGGTCGTAGCGGCGGCGATAGGCGATCAGATCACGGATCGTACCGATCTTCAGCCCGTGAAGCTGCGCGAAGCCGACCAGATCGTCCATGCGCGACATCGTGCCGTCCTCGTTCATGATCTCGCAGATCACGCCAGAGGGGTTCAGGCCGGCCAGCCGCGCGACGTCCACCGCCGCCTCGGTATGCCCGGCGCGCACCAGCACGCCGCCGTCGCGCGCCACCAGCGGGAAGACATGGCCCGGCGTCACGATCTCGCCGGCTCCCTTCGACGCGTCGATCGCGACCGAGATGGTGCGTGCGCGGTCCGCCGCGGAAATGCCCGTCGTCACGCCTTCCTTCGCCTCGATCGAGACGGTGAAGGCGGTCTCGTGCCGGGTGCCGTTGTTGCGGCTCATCAAGGGCAGGCCGAGCGCATCGACGCGCTCCTTGGTCATGGCGAGGCAGATCAGCCCACGGCCATGCCGCGCCATGAAATTCACCTTTTCGGGCGTCGCCATCTGCGCGGGGATCACCAGATCGCCCTCATTCTCCCGGTCCTCGTCATCGACCAGGATGAACATGCGCCCGTTGCGCGCCTCGTCGATGATCTCTTCCGGGCTCGACAGAAAGGCGTGGCGCAACCGCGCCAGTTCTGCGGACTTAGCGGCCACGATAATGCTCCATACGTTGCAGATAGCGGGCGAGCACGTCGATCTCGACGTTCACGCCCTGCCCCTCCACCACCGTGCCCAGCGTGGTGACGGCGGCGGTATGCGGGATGATGTTCAGGCCGACGACCGTGCCGTCCTGCCCGTCCTCGACGCTGTTCACGGTCAGCGACACGCCGTCGATCGTCACCGATCCCTTGGTCGCGACGAAGGGGGCGAGTTCCGCCGGCACGCGCACGAACACCCGATGCGATCCGCCTTCCTCGGCCACCGACACGACCGTGCCGACGCCGTCGACATGGCCGGTCACGATGTGCCCGCCCAGTTCGTCGCCCAGCTTCATCGCGCGCTCCAGGTTCAGGTGGCGCCCCGCGCTCCACTGCGCGCCTGCGGTCCGGCTGATCGTCTCGCCGGACACATCGACCGCGAACCAGCCGGGTGCCCCCGGCGCCGACTTGTCGACCACCGTCAGGCACACGCCCGAACACGCGATCGACGCGCCCAGATCGACGCTGCCCATGTCATAAGCGGTGGAAATGCGGACGCGCGTGTCGCCGCGTGACTCGACCGCGTCGATGGTACCGATATCGGTGACGATGCCTGTGAACATATCAGCCGCGCTCGTAGACCTCGAGCCGGTCGCTGCCAAGCGCGCGTGCATCGACCAGCCGCCACCGCCCGTGCGCCTGCGCCAGATCGTCCAGCCC
>NZ_CAMLAC010000281.1 GCF_946477935.1 uncultured Sphingomonas sp.
TCACATTTCTGCACTTTTTCCGTCAAACACCCGTCACACACGCCTCCTCACCACCTCACACCCAACCTGCGCGTCGGGATAGATGTCGGTCTTCATCGACCGGACCCGCACCTGAACGACGCGGTGATCGTGCAGGCAGAGCGCAGCCACTGCGTCGCAAAGCGTTTCCTGCAATGCAAAGCCGGGGCCATCCGCCAGCGCCTTCACACCCTCGCGGACAAAGTCATAGTCGAGCACCGCCTCGATCCGGTCCGCGGTCGGGGCGTCGTCATAAGCCAGGTCCATCCACACCGAGATGCGCACGGGTTGCGGCGTCGCTTCATGCGGGTGGATGCCCAGCCGCATCGTCACCGCCAGATTTTCGACGATGATCGTGTAGGTCGCGCTCACCTGCGCCCCTCGAACATCACGTCACCGTCGCGCGGCAGGAACCGTTGCCCGCAATCGACGAACAGGTTCTGGCCGCTGAGCCCCCTTGCGGTCATCAGGAAAGCGACCGCGGCCGCCACCGCATCGGCACCGACCGGACGGCGCAACAGGTTCTTCGACGCCGCAGCGATAAACTCGTTCTCGCTCTGGTCGCCGCTCGGCAGCGTCAGGCCCGGCGAGACCGCATTGACCGCGACACGCGGGGTCAGTGCCTGGGCCAGCATCGCCGTGGCCCCCTCCAGCGCGATCTTGCCGCAGCTATAGGAAAAGAAATCCGGATTGAGGTTCGCGACCTTCTGGTCGAGCAGGTTCACGACCGCACCGTCCGCCACATCGTCCTGCCGCGCCAGCGCCGCCGCCAGCATGGCGGGCGCACCGCAGCCGATCGCGGTCAGCCGCGTCATCAATGCCGGGTCGATCACCGGCGGCCGGTCGAATTCAAAGGCGGACGCGCTGTTCACCAAGCCGTCGATCGGCCGCCCCGCCTCGGTTCGCGCGCGCAGAAACATGCCGTCGATCCCAGCAAGGTCGCTGAGATCCCCCTGCACTGTCGTCGCGCCCAGCTCCTGCGCCAGCGCGGCCGCCGTGTCGCCCGATCCGTTGTAGTGCAACACCAGCCGGTGACCGTCCGCCGCCAGCCGCCGGGCGATCACCACCCCCAGCCGCTTCGCCGCGCCGGTCACCAGCACCGTGCGGATCATGCAGGCCGCCCCATCAGTGCCAGCACCTCCTTGCGGCTGCGATCGTCGTCCCGGAACACGCCCATCATCCGGCTGGTCACCATTGCGACGCCCGGCGTGCGCACGCCGCGCGCCGTCATGCAGGCATGCGTCGCCTCGATGACGACCGCGACGCCCAGCGGCTTGAGGTTATCCCAAATGCAGTCCGCCACCTCCGCGGTCAGCCGCTCCTGCACCTGCAACCGCCGGGCAAAGCCGTGCAGCACCCGCGCCAGCTTGGAAATGCCGACGACATGGTTGCGCGGCAGATAGGCGATGTGCGCGACGCCGATGATCGGCGCCATGTGATGCTCGCAATGCGACTGGAAGGGGATGTCCTTCAGCAGCACGATCTCGTCATAGCCGCCCACTTCCTCGAACACGCGCGACAGGTGGATGGCGGGATCGTCGGCATAGCCCGCGCAATATTCCCGCCACGCCCGCGCCACGCGCTTCGGCGTATCGACCAAGCCTTCGCGCGTGGGGTCGTCGCCCGCCCATTCGATCAGCGTGCGGATTGCGTCGGCGACGTGGGGCGGGACGGGAAGCTTGCCGTCGGGGGCGACGAGGTCGCCATCCTCGGGGTCGCCGGGTGCGACGGTCATTGGGGGTCCTTTGCGTAAAGCCGCGCCGCCGCCCAGGCGACATGGTCGGCCATGAAGGTCGAGATGAAGTAATAGCTGTGGTCGTAGCCCGGCTGCATCCGCAAGCTCAGGTCGATCCCCGCCGCCGCGCAGGCATCGCGCAGCCGGTCGGGCTGGAGCTGTTCGGCCAAAAACTGGTCCGCATCGCCCTGATCGACCAATATCTCCGGCAGGCGCGCGCCATCCTCGATCAGCGCCACCGCGTCATGCTGGCGCCACACCGATCGGTCGCTGCCCAGATAGCCGCCCAGCGCCTTCTCGCCCCACGGCACCTGCGACGGCGCGACGATCGGGGCGAAGGCGCTGACCGAACGGAAGCGATCCGGATTGCGCAAGGCCAGGGTCAGCGCACCATGTCCCCCCATCGAATGACCGGTGATGCCCTGCCGCGCCAGATCCGCCATCGGAAACTCCGCCGCGATCAGCGCGGGCAGCTCGTCCTCGATATAGGAACGCATGCGGAAATGCGGCGCCCAGGGTTCCTCCGTCGCATCGACATAGAAGCCGGCCCCCTGCCCCATGTCATAGGCGTCGTCATTGGCGACGCCCTCACCCCGCGGGCTGGTATCGGGTGCCACGAAGATCACCTTGTGCTCCGCGCAAGGTCCGCGATACTCGCCCTTGTCGGTGACGTTGGCATGCGTGCAGGTCAGCCCGGAGAGATACCAGAGCACCGGCAACCGCTCCCCCGCCTCGTGCGGGGGCACGTAGACCGAAAAGGTCATCGGCGTTCCCGTCGCATGGCTGTCATGCCGGTACACGCCCTGCGTGCCGCCGAAAGCCGTGTTGGTCGATATCGTTTCCATCGTCATCGGAATACCACCGTCCGGTTGCCGTTCAGAAAGACGCGCCGCTCGCCCACCCAGGCGACCGCGCGCGCCAGCACCTGCGCCTCGATATCGCGGCCGATGCGGATCAGGTCGTCCACGCCCGCGCGGTGGTCGACGCGCTCCACCGCCTGTTCGATGATCGGCCCTTCGTCCAGATCGGCGGTCACGAAATGCGCAGTCGCCCCGATCAGCTTCACCCCGCGGGCATGGGCGCGGTGATACGGTTGCGCGCCCTTGAAGCCGGGCAGGAAGCTGTGATGGATGTTGATGCAGCGCCCCGCCAGCGCCGCCACCAGCCGCGGCCCCAGCACCTGCATGTAGCGCGCCAGCACCAGATAATCCGCCCCCGACGCGCCCATCAGGTCGATGATCGCCCCTTCCTGCGCGTCGCGATTGTCCGCCCCCACCGGCAGGTGATGCCAGGGCAATCCATGCCACTCGACCAGCGGCCGCAGCGCATCATGGTTGGACAGCACACCGACGATCTCGACCGGCAGCGTATTGGTGCGCCAGCGGTGCAGCAGATCGTTCAGGCAATGCGAGCCCTTGGACACCGCCACCAGCACACGCGGCCGGTCGCCGGGGCTCGCCAGCCCCCAGTCGAAGCCGAACCGCTCGGCCACCGGCGTCAGCGCGGCGGCGATCGGCTCGCGCGCCGCCGGAAACCCCGCCCCGCCGCGCCCGAACACGACGCGCATGAAGAAGCGCCCCGTCTCCAGATCGGCATATTGCTGGCTGTCGAGGATGAAGCCGTCGATCCCCGCCAGCGCCCCGGCCACCGCCGCGACGATGCCCGTCCGGTCCTGGCATTGCAGCGTCAGGACGAAAGGCGCCTCCCCGCTCATGCCGCCGGCATCGGACAGGCCATGCACAGCTTGTTGCCGTCGGGATCGCGCAGATAACCGGTATAGGCCGGCCCCAGCCCGGTCTTGCGCGGGCCGACCGGCTCCTCCGTCGCGCTGCCGCCCTCTGCCAGCCCGGCCGCGTACCACGCATCGACCTGTGCCGGATCGACCGCGCGAAAGCCGATCGTGCCGCCATTGGCATGCGTCGCCGGTTCGCCGTCGATCGGCCGGGTCACGATGAAGACCGCACCCGAATGCCGATAGAAGACGCGCCCCCGCCCGTCCTCCATGCCCGGCTTCCCACCGATCGCGCCGAACAGCGCGTCATAGAAGCGCTTCGACCGGGCCAGATCGTTCGAGCCCACCATGATATGCGTGTACATGCCGCCCCTCCCCGATGGACCGTCAACCCGCCGCGACCAGATGCCGGGCGCACAGCTTGTTGCCGCTAGGATCGCGCAGATAGGCCAGATAGACCTTGCCGATCGGCGGATGGCGATAACCCGGCGGATCCTCGATCGCGGTGCCGCCATGCGCCAGCCCCGCCGCATGCCAGGCATCGGCCTGTTCGGGCGA
>NZ_CAMLAC010000282.1 GCF_946477935.1 uncultured Sphingomonas sp.
CCCCTTCCCACCCCATGCCGAACGAGCAACCATCCGCATGACCCAGATTTCCGTCGTCACCCTGGCCAAAGGCCGTCCCGATCACCTCGTCAACCTCGTCCGCGGCCTGATGCAGCAGACGGTGCCACCCGTCGAACTGATCGTCGCGGTGATGCAGGACGATCTGTACGTGCTGCCCGAAGCGCCCTTCCCGATCCGGCAGATGCAGATCGTCGCCGACACCCTGCCGCTCGCGGAGGCGCGCAACGCCGCAGCCCGTGCCGCGACCAGCGACATGATCGTCTTTCTCGACATGGACTGCATCCCGACACCGACGCTCCTCGCCGACTATGCCGGGTTCCTGGGGGAGTATGATGGCCTGTTGATGGGTGAGGTGATGTACCTGCCGGGCGGTGCCACGTCTGGTGACTGGTCGTTCGACCGCTTCACCGAGGTCGCCGTAAAGCATTCCGACCGGCGTGGTCCCCCGCCCCGCGGGATCGAGCGATGCGAGGACTATCGCTGCTTCTGGTCGCTCAACTTCGCGATGCGGCGCGACACCTTTTTGCAGGTCGGCGGCTTCGACGAACGCTATGCCGGCTATGGCGGCGAGGATACCGATTTCGGCAAAACCCTGGACCAGGCGGGCGTGCCGATCGCCTGGGTCAAGGGCGCTCTGGCCTATCACCAATATCACCCCCACCACATGCCGCCCGTCCATCATCTGGACAGCGTCGTCCGCAATGCGCAACTGTTCGAGGAGAAATGGGGCTATCGCACCATGGGCCACTGGCTGCACGCCTTTGGCCTGATGGGGCTGATCGACCATGGCCCGGGCCGGCCGATCCGCATCCTGCGCCGCCCCGACGCCGACGATCTGGCGCTGACCGGGCAGCAGAGCCACCAGCCCTATGCCAACACCGCCACCGTCATTCGCCTGCTGGAAGCGCGCGTCGCGGCATGAGGATCGCGATCCTCGGCCATGTCCGTCAGCGCATCGCGCAACCCTTTGCCGGAGGTATGGAATCGCACTGCTGGCATCTGGCTGCAGGGCTTCAGGCGCGTGGGCATGACGTTATCCTGTTCGCATCCGGCGACAGCGACGCCCGCTTCACCATCGATCCTGTTCTGCCGACCCATTACGAGGCGACATTCCCCTGGGCGGAGCATCGCGGTTCCGCCCCGCTGATCGCCCATCTCGATGATGGCTATGAGGCGGCGTGCGATCGTATCGCCGCCGGCGGTTTCGATGTCGTACACAATAACAGCCTCCACCGTTTCCCCTTGGAGCCGCGCCGGACCACCGCGGTGCCCACCGTCACCTCGCTGCACGTGCCGCCCTATGACGCGCTGCACTGGTTCGTCCGGGCCAGCGCGGTGCCGACCCACCGCCTGACCGTCACCTCTGCCGGGCAACTCGCCGCATGGTGGCCGGAAGGCGCGCCGCCCCAGGCATCGGTGCTGCACAACGGCATCGATCCCGCGCTCTGGCCCTTTGTGGGCCAGGGTGACGGCAGCGCCGCATGGTGCGGGCGGATGACTCCCAACAAGGGGCCGCATCTGGCCGCGCAGGCGGCGCGGATCGCGGGCGTGCCCCTGACCCTGTTCGGCCCGATCGAAGACCCCGATTACTGGCATGCCGAGGTGGCGCCGCTGCTTGACGGGACGATCCGCTATGGCGGGCATCTGGACGGCGCGGCGCTGGCTGCCGAAATCGGCCGCGCCTCGGTGTTCGTCTTCACGCCGTGCTGGGACGAGCCGTTTGGGCTGGTCGCGGTGGAGGCGATGGCATGTGGCCTGCCGGTCGCCGCATTCGACATGGGCGCCGCGCGCGAGGTGATCGGCGAAGCCGGGTGCTTCGCGCCCGCCGGTGACGTCCCCGCTCTGGCAAAAGCGATCATCGCGGCGAGGGCACTGCCGCGCCACCTTCCCCGTCAACGCGTCGAGCGCGCCTTCACCCGCGACATCTGGCTGGACCGCTGCGAGGCCCTGTACCGCGATGTGGCCACCACCCGGCCATCGCTCGCCGCATGACTGACGCGAACGGCATCCGGCAAATCCTGGATCAAGTGTATCGCACCCATGTCGCGCCCGGCGACACCTACGCGCTGGTCGACTTTCCCGATCATGCCAATGTCGGTGACAGCGCGATATGGTTGGGCGAGATCGCGATGCTGCGCGCGGTCACCGGGCGTGATCCCGCCTATGTCTCGACCTGGCACGACTTCGATGCCGAGGCTTTCCGCCGCGCCTGTCCGGCGGGCACGCTGTTCCTGCATGGCGGGGGCAATCTCGGAGATATCTGGCCGCATCATCAGCATTTCCGTGAGCAGATCCTAGCCGATGTCCGCGATCGTCCGGTGGTGCAATTGCCGCAATCCATCCACTTCCGGCATCCGGACAATGCGGCGCGCTTCGCCACGCTTGCCGCCGCCCACCCCGATTTCACGCTCTACGTGCGTGATCGCCCAAGCGTGGCGTTCGCGAACAGCCATCTCGCCTGTTCGGCGCATCTCGCCTCGGACTCGGCGTTCGCGCTCGGTCCGCAAACCCGTATGCCGGCTGATTGCGACGTGCTGATGCTGCTGCGTACCGATGACGAGCGGCGCGATCATGTCGCGATGCCATCGGCGTCAGCAGTCGTGGTGGACTGGTTGGACGACGAACCCGGCCTGCCCGCCTTTCACGAGGCGCAGGCCAAAGCGCGCGTCGATCGCGGTCTGCGCCTGCTGTCGACCGGGCGGGTGATCGTGACCGACCGGCTGCACGGCCATATCCTCGCCGATCTGCTCGGCATTCCCCATGTCGTGCTCGACAATGATTACGGCAAGATCGCCGCATATCTGGCGGCATGGCCGGGATCGGAACGCGTGCCGGCAATCCGCGCGACGACCATGGAGGAGGCGGAGCGCGCCGCCGCCCAGTTGGCATGACCGACGTCTCGCTGCTGATCTGCACGCGCAACCGCAGCGCCTCGCTCGTCGCGACGCTGGCGTCGGTCGCGCATGCCGCCACATGCTCGCCCGAAGTCGCGGTCGAGGTGATCCTGGTCGATAACGGGTCCAGCGACGATACGCCCACGGTGTTGGCGGCCTGGCGTGCAGCACAGTCCTTCCCGGTTCGGCTGATACGGGAAGATCGCCCCGGCCTTGCCGCGGCGCGTAACGCCGGGCTGGCGCAGGCGCGCGGACGGATCATCGCGATGACCGACGATGATTGCGTGCTGCACCGGGACTACTTCGCCGCGCTCGTCCGCGTCTTTGCGGAGGTGCAGGCGCCGGCGGTGATCGGCGGGCGCATCCTGCTCGGCGATCCGCGCGACCTGATGGTCACGGTGAAACTGGAGGATCATCCGATGGTCGCCGACCCCCGCGGGTTTCCCGGCGGCTTCGTCATGGGCGCCAATCTGGCGTTCGGCGCGGACGTATTGGCGATGGTGGGGTCGTTCGATGAACGCTTCGGCGCCGGCGCACGCTTCATCGCGGCAGAGGATACCGATTTCCTGTTCCGCGCCACGGGCCTGGGCGTACCCCTGCGCTACGATCCGCGCATCACGGTGGACCATCATCATGGGCGCCGGGACAGGCGGGAGGAACGGCGCCTGCTGACCGGCTACAGCTTCGGTGACGGAGCGCTATACGCCAAGCATCTGTTTCGTGATACGCGGGTGATCCGTGCGATCCTGCGCGATATCGCCGATCTGCGCCACGACCTCATCGATCCGGTGACCACCCATGCCGATATCCGGCGCTTCTACCGCTTCCGGCTGATGCACAAGGCGCGGGGTCTGTGCGCCTATTGGTGTCGGCCGCGGTCTCACCAGGCCATCGCGATCGACACCGTGGCATAGGGCAACAGCGTGGCGGTGGTGCCCGCCGGCGCATCCAGTCGCCGCAGTCGATCGTCACGGAACAGCGCCAGTATCTCGGCCTGCAGCGTGGCCTTGGCGCTGCCGATCCGCACCGGTTGCGCCAGTGAAAGTCCGCCACTGGCATAGGCGCGGTTGCCGCTTCCCGCCGCATAGAAG
>NZ_CAMLAC010000283.1 GCF_946477935.1 uncultured Sphingomonas sp.
CACCAAGCCGCTGTTCGACCTGCTGGGCGACATTCCGGCCGACGGGCCGCCCGCGCTGGTGGTGCAGCACATGCGCGACGAGCTGGCGGACGGGATGATCGCCAAGCTGTCCGCGGCGCTGGGGCCGCGGGTGGTGGAGGCGAGCGACGGGCTGAAGCTGGAACGGGGCATGATCGTGGTGGCACGCCCGGGCACGCACCATGTGTATGTCGATCGCTGGCCGGACGGCGTGGTGCGGATGCTGGACAAGCCGCCCTTTGCCGGACACCGGCCCTCCATCTCGTTGATGATGGCGACGATCGCCAAGACGGCGGCGGAGCAGACGGTGGCGGTGCTGCTGGCCGAGGGCGAGGACGGCGTGGCCGGCGTGCAGGCGATCCGGGCTGCGCGCGGCTATGCCATCGCGCCGGCGGGCGACGGTTCGGGGGGGCTGGAGATCGGGCGCGGCATGGCGGTGCAGCCGATCAAGGCGGGGGCGATCAGCGAAACCGTGTTGGGCCTGTGCCGTGGGTGATTTCGGCGGCCCCGTCGCGCACGGATTGGCGCAGGAACTGGACACGGCGCGCGGGGTGCTGGAGGCACTGGCGACGGCGCTGTGTTCCGACCCCTTGGTGTTCGAGCGGCATGGGGCGGCTTTGCAGGAGTTCGACCGGCTGGGGCAGGTGATCGGCGAGGTTGCCGGTGTGCTGCGCCATGCGGGGCCGGTGGATGGGGCACTGGCGGGGGTGCGGCTGGATGCGGTGAAGGCTCGTCTTCACGCGGCTATTTGATTCACGCGAAGCCGCGAAGCCGCGAAGGGAAAGAAGAAGGTTTGGTTCACGCGGAGGCGCGGAGGCGCGGAGATGTTGCGTCGGCCGCACCCGCGCGTGTCATTTCGTCCGGGAGACAAGCCTTCGCCCGTAATGGGAGGATGAGCCTTCGGCTCGCGGAACTCCTCCGCGCCTCCGCGCCTCCGCGTGAACCCGCTCTTCTCTTCGCGTCTTCGCGTCTTCGCGTGAAAATCAACTCTGCGCGACCATGGTGGGCGTCATGCCGGCGGGTGACAGGATCTCGATCCAGTAGCCATCCGGATCGGTGATGAAGGCGATGTCCTTCATCGTGCCGTCCTGCGGGCGCTTCTTGAAGGGGACGCCCAGTTCCTCGAAACGAGTACAGGCGGCGGTCACGTCGGGGACGCTGATGCCGATATGGCCGAAGCCGCGCGGGTCGGTGTTGCCGCTGTGATAGCCGGCGAACTCCGCATCGTCCTCGGTGCCCCAGTTGTGGGTCAGCTCCAGCGTGGTTTCGCGGGTGAACAGGAAGCGGGCGCGCTCGGCGGGGTCAGCCGGGATCACCTCGCCATCGGCCAGATAGGCGAGAAAGAAGAGCGAGAACTGCATGTCCGCGAAGTCGAGTTGCTGGATCAGCGTCATGCCCAGTACGTCGCGGTAGAAGGCGAGCGAGGCTTTCGGATCGCGGATGCGCAGCATCGTCTGGTTGAGGGCGAAGCCTGCGGTGCCGGCGGGACGGGTGGTCATGGATGGGCCTTTCAACGGGTGGTGGCGGCGATGTCGGCAGCGGTCCAGCCGCCGCCCATCGCCTGATAGAGACTGGCATAGGCGGTCAGCCGATCGGCCTGCGCCTGGGCGAGCGACAATTCGGCGGACAACAGACCGCGCTGCGCGTCCAGTTGTTCCAGATAGCTGGAATAGCCCGCACGGTAGCGGTTGGAGGCGATGCGCAGCGCATCGGCAAGCGCGGCACGCTGGCGATCCAGCGCCACCACCTGCTCGCCGGCGCGCTGTACGGCGGCGAGGCTGTCGTTGACCTCGCGAAAGGCGACCAGCGCGGTGCGGCGATAGGCGAAGGCGGCCTGGTCGCGGCGGGCGGCGGCGGTGTCGGCCTGGGCGCGCAGGCGGCCGGCATCGAAGATCGGCGACAGGATGCTGGCGCCGAGCGAAAAGATGCCGACCGGCTGGTCGAGCGCGGTGGAGAGGACGAGGCCGGCCGAGCCGGTGAGGCCGAGGCTGGGCAGCATCGCGGCGCGCTGGCTGTCCAGCGTGCGGTCGGCGGCGACGAGCGTCTGTTCTGCCTGGAACAGATCGGGTCGCCTCCGCAGCAGGTCGGCGGGCAGGCCGTCGGGGATGGGCGGCCGCGCGATGCGGTCCAGCGCCACGCCGCGGGCGATGGGGCCGGGGGCGTCGCCGATCAGTTGCGACAGCGCGTTTTCCTGCCGCGTGACGGCAAGCCCCGCGGCGGCGACCAGTTGTTCGGTGGCGCGGTACTCGCTTTCGGCCTGCCGCAATTCCAGGCGGGAGGTGTAGCCGGTATCGGCACGGCGGCGGGCGATGCGCAGCGCATCGGCACGCGCGACCAGGGTTTCGCGGGCGATCAGCAGCCGGTGGTCGAGCGCGCGCAGGCTGATGTAGCCGGTCGCGACCCCGGCGGCCAGCGCAAGGCGGACGGTGTCCTCCGCCGCCTCGGTGGCGAGCAGGCTGGCGCGGGCGGCGTCCTCGGCACGGGCGAGGCGGCCGAACAGGTCGAAGTCGTAGCTGGCCTGGAGCAGCGGCTGCGAGCCGAGATTGGTCGCGCCGACGCCCAAGGCGCTGACCGAACGCGCATCGGTAAGCGGTACGCCGCCGGTGAGCGAGGGGGCACGCTGCGCCTGTGCCAGGCGGGCCTGGGCGCGCGCCTCCTCGACGCGGGCGGCGGCGCTGCCGATATCGGGGCTGTTGGCAAGCGCGCGGGCGACGAGTGCGGTAAGGACGGGATCGCCGAAGCCCTGCCACCAGTCGGCGCGGATCGGGGTGCCCGGCCCGAGCGCGGTGCGCCAGGCCGGTGGCGGCGCGACGGTGGCGGCAACCGGCGCGGCCGGGCGCGGGCCGATGCAGCCGGCGAGCAGAAGGGCAGAGGCGAGGGCGGCGATCCTCACGGGATGCGCGGCCCTTCGGAGACGTCGACGCGGGCCTGCACCGACATGCCGGGGCGCAGGCGCGCGCTCAGCGACTGGCCCGGATCGACGCGGATGCGCACCGCGATACGCTGCGGCACCTTGGTGAAGTTGCCCGTCGCATTGTCCGCCTTCAGCACGGCGAACTCGGAACCGGCCGCGGGCGAGATCCGCTCGACCCGGCCGGTCAGGCGGGCATTGGCGAGTGCATCGACGGTGAAGGAGGCGGGCTGGCCCACCGCCATGCGTGCGGTCTGCGCTTCCTTGAAATTGGCGATCACCCAGGTTTCGGGCGGGACCAGGAACAGCAGTTGCGAACCGGCGGTGACATATTGGCCGACGCGGACCCCGACCTCGGACAAGCGGCCGGCTTCCGGCGCGCGGATCAGCGTGTTGGACAGGTCGATCTGCGCCAGCCGCCGTGCGGCGACGGCGCCCGCCACGCCCGCCTGTTGTCCGCCGCGGCCGACCTCCACGGTGCGAACGTCCTGGCGCGCGATCTCGGCGGCGGCCTGGGCCTGACGCACTGCGGCCTGGGCCTGGCGGAGTGCGGCGAGCGTCTGGTCGCGTTCGCGCAAGGACACCGAGCCGTCGGTGACGAGATCGTTGACGCGCGCCATGTCCGCCTCCGCCCGCATCAGTTGCGCGCGGGCATTCTCCACCGCTGCCCCTTGCGCGGCGAGGTTGGCGGCGCGCGAGCGTTCGGATTGCTGGCTGTTGGCGAGCGTCGCCTGATTGGCGGCGACCTGCGCCTCCGCCTGTTCGACGCGCTGGCGGTAGATGCGGTCGTCGATGCGGACCAGCGGCTGGCCGGCGGCGACCTGCTCGAAATCGCGGACCAGCACCTCGGACACATAGCCGCTGACCTGCGGCGCGATCACCGTGGTGCGGCCGCGGACATAGGCGTTGTCGGTCGATTCATAGCCGCTGGTGAAGGGCGGCAGGCGCCATGCCGCGAGCACTGCGGCGACACCGGCGACGACGAGCAGCGCGATGAACAGCAGCGAGCGCGCACCGCCGCGCGGCGGGCGCCAGCCGGACGGGGCGGGCGGTGGTGGC
>NZ_CAMLAC010000284.1 GCF_946477935.1 uncultured Sphingomonas sp.
CGGCCGCGGCCGTGCCCGGCTGGGTGATTTCCGAGCGGCGCAGGATGGCGCGGACGCGTGCGATGAGCAGGCGCTGCGAGAAGGGCTTGGCGATGTAATCGTCCGCACCCATGGCAAGGCCGAGCGCCTCGTCCAACTCGTCATCCTTGCTGGTGAGGAAGATGACCGGGATCTGGCTTTTCTCGCGCAGGCGGCGGAGCAGCTCCAGGCCGTCCATGCGCGGCATCTTCACGTCGAAGATGCCCAGATCGGCAGGGTTGTCGATCAGCGCCTTCAGCGCGGTTTCGCCATCGGCGTAGATCCGCGTCAAAAACCCCTCGGCCTGGAGCGCGATCGACACCGACGTGAGAATGTTTCGGTCGTCATCGACGAGCGCGATCGTGGCCGTCATCGTACAGGGTGCCTTTTGATCCGCATGGCTGGACCTGTGAATTAGGCCAAACCGGTCCATCGCTCAACCGCCTCGCACAAGCGCGTTTGTTTGACGTGTTTAACTGATTGTTTGACGTGTTAAACACAGCCGCGTTATGAGGCCGGGCAGCGAGGCAGATATGTGCAGGCGTCGGGGCGACGTCGGCCTATGGAGAGAGCGATGAGTGACCGCATTCCGAATATTGGTCTGGAAGCCCAGGGGATTGAGACCCGCGCGACGCTGCACTGGAACCGGGTGACAGCGCAGTTGACCGAAATGGCAGTCGCGCGCGGCGAGGGCAAACTCTCGGCCGACGGCCCGCTGGTGGTGGAGACGGGGCGGCATACCGGCCGGTCCGCGCAGGACAAGTTCATCGTCAAGGACGACGAGACGCGCGACACGGTATGGTGGGGCAAGTCCAACGCCGCGATGGAGCCGGCGCATTTCGCCGCGCTGAAGGCTGATTTCTTCCGCGCGCTGGGGGACAAGGACGAGCTGTTCGTTCAGGATCTGTATGGCGGTTCGCAGCCGGAGCACCGGGTGCGGGTGCGGGTGGTGACCGAGCTGGCGTGGCATAACCTGTTCATTCGCACGATGCTGGTGCGGCCGCAGCAGAGCGAGTTGCGCGACTTCGCGGCGGACTACACGATCATCGACCTGCCGAGCTTCCGGGCGGACCCGGCGCGGCACGGCTGTCGGTCGGAGACGGTGATCGCGGTGAACATGACCGAGAAGCTGGTCCTGATCGGGGGCACGAAATATGCCGGCGAGATGAAGAAGTCGGTGTTCGGTATCCTGAACTATCTGCTGCCACCGTCGGGCGTAATGCCAATGCACTGTTCGGCGAACATGGCGGCGGACGGGTCGACGGCGGTGTTCTTCGGCCTGTCGGGCACCGGCAAGACGACGCTGTCGGCGGACCCGGCGCGCACCCTGATCGGCGACGACGAGCATGGCTGGTCGGACACCGCGGTGTTCAATTTCGAGGGCGGCTGCTACGCCAAGATGATCCGCCTGTCGCGCGATGCGGAGCCGGAAATCTTCGCCACCACCAAGCGGTTCGGCACCGTGCTGGAGAATGTGGTGATGGACCCGTCGACCCGGCAGCTCGATCTGGACGACAACAGCCTGGCCGAGAACAGCCGCGGCGCCTACCCGATCGACTTCATTCCCAATGCGTCGGCGGACAATATGGGCGGGGTGCCGCGCAACATCGTGATGCTGACCGCGGATGCGTACGGCGTGCTGCCGCCGATCGCCAAGCTGACTCCGGAACAGGCGATGTACCATTTCCTGTCGGGATACACCGCCCGCGTGGCGGGCACCGAGATCGGCGTGACCGAGCCGGACGCGACCTTCTCCACCTGTTTCGGGGCGCCGTTCATGCCGCGTCACCCGTCCGTCTATGGCAATCTGCTGAAGGAGCGGATCGCCAAGGGGCAGGTGGATTGCTGGCTGGTCAATACCGGCTGGACCGGGGGCAAGTACGGCGTCGGCCAGCGCATGCCGATCAAGGTGACGCGCGCGCTGCTGAACGCGGCGCTGGACGGCAGCCTGAACGATGCGACCTTCCGCACCGACCCGTATTTCGGGTTCCGGGTGCCGGTGGCGGTTGCGGGCGTGGACCCGGCGATGCTCGACCCGCGCGAGACCTGGGCCGACAAGGCCGCTTACGATGCGACGGCGGCCAAGCTGGTCGACCTGTTCGTCGACAATTTCGCCAAGTTCGCCGACCATGTCGACGAAGAGGTGCGTCAGGCGGCACCCAAGGCGCGGCAGGCCGCGTGAGGCGCGGGGGCTCCCGGTTCGACCGGGAGCCCTGCCCCACGTGCGGCGGGGTCAGTGGACCCAGTTGCCTTCGCGAAACCATTTGGTGATGATGTATTTCACACCCTCCACGACGGGCATCCCCTCGTGGAGGGTGATTTCGTTGGGGCTGCCATCGGGCTTCATGTTGTTCCAGGCGAGCAGCATGCCCTGGCGCGGTGCGACCTTGATGCCGGCATGCGGGAACCAGGTGGCGCCGCCTTCCTCCACATCGTTGAGGTAGATCATCGCGGTCCAGGTCCGCTGGCCGCCATGCACCTTCACCTTTTCCCAATAGCTTTCGCTTTCGTGGAAATAATCGTGATGGGCGCGGAATTGCTGGCCGGGGGCGTAGCGCTGACCCTGCATCGTCTCGCCCCGTTCGGGCGGGATATCGAGCAGCCGGGCGATCGCCTCGTCGATCGGCTGCACCGCCGGATCGTAGCGGTTCATGTCGCAACTGTGCGAGGTGCGAAAGCCGACATCGGGGCGATCGGACAACAGCGTCGAGGGACGGTTATTGGCGTCGATCAGCGCGATCAGCCCGGCGCACTGCTCGGCCGAGAGGAAGCCGGCATGGTAGTAGATCTGCGCGGTCTCCACGCCGACGCGGGTGACGGCGGGATCGGCGTCCAATGCGCGAGCGGTGTGGGTGCCGGCGACCTCGCGCAGCTTGGAGGTGGTCTTGGGCTTCCGGGCGAAGATCGACATGACCGGGAATTGCTCCGGCCGGGCCACAAAGGCAAGGGGGCGCGCGAGGGGGAGCAGGCGCCCCCCCCGCCGGTCACCAGAAGATGTCGTACACCATGTCGACCACGACGCCCTCGCGAATGTCGACCAGCAGCGCGTCGTTGTAATAGCGCACCCAGCGATAGGGGGCGTAGGCGGGCGGCAGGCGATAGGCAAAGGGGTCCGACAGCCAGTAGGTCTGGTTGAAGAAGATCGGATCGAGTGCCGCGCCCGGCCCGAAGCGGCGATAACCGGCATTGCCGCCATAGGGCGAGTAATAGCGCGGCAGATGATACAGGTTGCGGTTGGCCGAGCGCCAGCGGTTCCAGTCATAACGGCCATCCTCGCGCCAGCCGCGGTTCCAGCGGCTGCCCCAGTCACGCCGCTCGAACGATCGCCACTGATCGTCGCCGAGGTCGCGCCAGTTCGCGTCACTGCGATCCCAGCCGCGCTGGCGATCCCAGTTGCGCTGGCGATCACGGCGTTCGCGCTCGCGCTCAGCCCGGCGGTCGCGGTCGTCACGCTCGATGCGGTTGCGGCCTTCCCAGTTTTGGGGCGCGCGATCGGGACGGGTTTCCGGGCGATCGGGCCGGGTCGGCGTGGGGCGGTTCTCGGGGAAATCCTCGCGGCGATTGTAGAGCGGTCGGTTCTCGGGGCGGGGGACCACACCGACGCGCTCGCCATCACCGCGCCGCTGCCATCCGCGCTCGGTCCCACGCCCCTGCATCTCCTGCTGCGCCTGTGCCATGCCCGGCAGCAGCGCACCGGCGGCAAGCAGCGCGGCGATCCACCTGTTCATCATGCGACCAATCCCTCATCGCCGGCGCACGAGCCGACCCCGATCATGCGAATCGGAATAGCGCAGCACGGGTGAGGGCAAGCTGAATCGCTTAGTCAGCGATCCGAAAGCTACCCTGTCCGCTACCGGGCGGGGGCGACCAGCGCGGGCACGGCATGCGCGGCGTCGGCAGGGTCGGTACCGGGGCGCGGGCCGGCGGGTATCACCTCCTCACCCCGGGCCGCGCGGGCGGCACGCTG
>NZ_CAMLAC010000285.1 GCF_946477935.1 uncultured Sphingomonas sp.
CGCAGCGTACCAAGGCGCTCGCCGCGCAGGCCTCGGCCACCGCCGCTGCCGACGCATTGGACGATCAGTTGAAACTGGTCGATGCCCGCCTAGGCGGGCTGGGTGCCGACACCCCCAACGAGGCACCCGACATCCGGCGGGAACGCGCCAACCTGAACCGGCAGCGTGCCGCGATCGATGCCACGATCAAGCGCGGCCGCCTCGCCAGCGTCGAGGCGCAGCAACTGGTCGACGAGATAGACCGCAGCAAGGCCGAACAGTTCAACGAAACCATCTCGGCCCGTGCCGCCTCGCCGCTCTCGCCCGGCTTCTGGCACGCGGTGTTCACCGCCATCCCGCGCGACTTGCGCCGGGCCGAGCTGTTCCTGACGCAAGGCGCCACCCAGATCCGGGCGCAGTGGCGCGGCGGCTTCCCCTGGCAGGCGCTGCTCGGCGCCGTGCTGGGGCTGGCCCTGGCCATGCCGATCCGCCTGGCCGTCCAGCGGCTCGGCCAACGCCACCTGATCGAAGGGGCACCGGGCCACCGCGTCCGCCGCTCCGCCAATGCATTGTGGCGGGTGCTAATCGGCACGCTCGCCCCGCTGATCGGCGCCACCTTCTTCGTGCAGGGGCTGCGCTGGTCCGGCTTGCTGCCCGATCGCTGGGGCGATCTGCTCGATGCCTTTGTGCTGGCGGTCGGCTTCGGCAGCTTCACCGCGTCGGTCAGCGGGGCGGTGCTGATGCGCACCCAGCCTTCGTGGCGGATCGCGCCGCTGGACGACGAGACCGCGATGCGGCTGCGCCCGCTGTCCTGGGTGCTCGCGGTCCTTGCCTTTCTCAGCATCCTGGCGACCGCGACGATCCGCATCGTCGGCGTCAGCGCCGCGCTGAACGTCGCGACCCAGGCGGGCGAGGCCTTGCTGCACCTGCTGCTGATCGCCGCCTTCCTGTTCGCCATCGGCCGCCTGCGTGCCGACCGCGCCGCGCGCGACGATGCTGTCAGCCAGTCGACCAGCGCCGGGCTCGGTGCCGCCACCCTGCTCGCCTGGATCCTGGTCGGCGTCGCGCTGATCGCGCTGCTCCTCGGCTATATCGGGTTCAGCCTGATCGTCGCGCAGTTCATCGCCTGGGCGACCGTGCTGGGATCGGCCGTCTATCTGCTCCTCGTCGCGGTGGACGACATCGCGACCAGCGTGTTCACCCGCGACAGCCGGGTCGGCACGATGCTCACCCGCGCGCTCGGCGTGCGCGGCAGCGCGGTGGACCAGTTCGGGCTGCTGCTGTCGGGCAGCCTGCGTATCGCCCTGGCGATCGTCGCGCTGGTCATGCTCGTCTCGCCCTTCGGGGCCGGCGGCGGGGTGGACACGCTGTTCGGCCGGCTGGGCGCGCTGGCGAAGGGCATCCAGTTCGGCGGCATCTCCGTATCGCCCGGCACGATCCTGCGCGGGATCGTCGCGCTGTTCCTGGGGCTGACGCTGGTCCGCCTGTTCATGCGCTGGCTGGAAACGCGCTATCTGCCCGCGACCGATCTCGACGGGTCGGGTCGCAATTCGGTCAGCCTCGTCGCGCGCTATGTCGGCGTCGCCCTGGCGGTGATCTGGTCGTTGGCCTCGCTCGGCATCGGCATGGAGCGGATCGCGCTGCTGCTGTCCGCCCTCTCGGTCGGCATCGGCTTCGGCCTTCAGGCGATCACGTCCAACTTCGTCTCCGGCCTGATCCTGCTCGCCGAACGCCCGATCAAGATCGGCGACCTGATCCGCGTCGGCACCGACGAGGGCGATGTGAAGCGGATCAGCGTGCGCTCGACCGAGATCGAGCTGGCGGACCATTCGACGCTGATCGTCCCCAATTCCGAACTCATCACCAAGTCGGTGCTGAACAAGACGCTGGCCAGTCCGCTCGGCCGTATCCAGATCCAGTTCTCCGTGCCCCTGGGCTCGGACGCGGAGGCGGTTCGCGGCATCGTGCTGGACGCCTTCACCGCCGAGGAGGCCGTGCTGGACGACCCCGCGCCCGCCGTGTTCATCGACGCGATCACCGACGGGCGCATCCTCTTCAACGCCTTCGCGCACGTCGCCACCCCGCGCGCCGCCTACGGCGCACGCAGCAACGTCTTCATGATGCTCCTCGCCCGCTTCCGCGAACAGGGAATCGATATCGGCACCATCCCCCAGCGCCTTGAACTCATCCGCCCCGATCAGCCAGCTTGATCTGGATCACGACCCGTCCATCGGCTATCGCGCCGCCGTGCCGCCGCCCGATCCCCCGTCCCTGCCTGCCGGACTGGAGGCCGTGTTCCTCGCGAACCGGCCGCAACTGCTGCGCTTCCTGGCGGCGCGGGGGGCCGGCGACGCGGCGGAGGATCTGTTGCAGGATCTGTGGATGAAGATCGCCGCCGCCCCGCCCACCCGGCCGATCGCCGCGCCGCTGGCCTATCTCTACCGCGCCGCCGACACGCTGATGATCGACCGCTACCGCGCCGAGCGCGCCCAGCGCCGGCGCGAGGATGCCTGGGGCGACGCCATCGGCCCCGCCATCCCCGGCCAGTCGGACGATCCGGCGGGCGAGCGTGTGCTGATCGCCCGCGAGCGTGCCGCCGAAGCGCAGAGCGTCCTTCAGTCGCTGGGCGAGCGCGTCGCCCGCGTCTTTCGCCGCCACCGGCTGGACGGCATTGCCCAGCGCGACGTCGCACAGGAAAACGGCGTCAGCCTCAGCACGGTGGAAAGCGATCTGCGCAAGGCGTCCCGCGCGCTCATCGACCTGAAGGAGCGCTGGGATGAGGTTTGACGCGCATGTCTCCGTCCTTCACCGCAGGAGACCATGATGGCAGGTGACGGCGATAACGAGACGGCACGGGACTGGGCGATACGCAGCGCCGATCCCGCGTTCGACGATTGGGACGCGCTGACCGACTGGCTGGCGGCGGACCCGGCGCGCGCAGACCGTTATCACCACGCCGCCGCCGATCTGGCCGCCATGACCGATCTGCTGCGCCATGCTCCGGCTTCCGCCCCGGCCCGCACCCGCCGCCGCTGGTGGCCCGCCGGCATCGCCACCGCGGCCGCGGCGGCTGCGGCGGCGGTCTTCGTCATCGGCGACCCCGATCCGGCGGCGCAGCCCTATGCCGTCGAGACGGTGGCAGGCGCCACCCGCACCGTGGCGCTGGCGGATGGCAGCCGTATTGCGCTCGCCGGCGGCACGCGCCTGATCCTCGACCGTGCCGACACCCGCCTCGCGACGCTGGACCGCGGGCAGGCGCTGTTCACCGTCCGCCACGACGCCGACCACCCGTTCCGCGTCCATGTCGGTGCCGAGGAACTGGTCGATACCGGCACCGTCTTCGATGTCGCCCGCGCCGCCACCGGTCTGCGCGTGGCGGTGGCGGAAGGCGGCGTGATGGTCGACCCCGCCGGCGAGCGGCTCGCGCTCGGCCCCGGCGACCGGCTGGAGGTGACGGGCACGCGTCGCGTGGTATCGCACGTGCCGCTCGCCTCGGTCGGCGCATGGGAACGTGGGCAGCTCAGCTATCTTGCGACACCGCTCGGCACCGTGGCGGCGGAGGTCGGCCAGGCGCTCGGCCTGCGCATCGCGGTGGCCCCCGCGGTCGCCACCCGCCCCTTCACCGGCACCGTCGCGCTGGACGGTATCCGCCGCGATCCCGCCAGCCTGGGTGCGCTCGTCGATGTGGCGATGGTCCGCCGCGGCGACGGTTGGGAGCTTGGTCCGGGGTCCTGATGCGGCGCCTCCTGCTGACCGCCGGACTGATCATGGCGGCACCGGCTATGGCCGGGGACCGCCGGATCGCGCTGCCCGCCGGCCCGCTGGGTCAGGCGGTCGCCGCCCTTGGTCAACAGCACGGCGTCAGCATCGCGGTCGACCCCGCCTTGTGGCATCGCCGCGTCCCCGCCGTCACCGGCCGCCTGTCCACCCGTGCCGCGCTGGAACGGCTCGCCCAGGCGAGCCGTTCCAGCGCGGCACGGGTGGACAGG
>NZ_CAMLAC010000286.1 GCF_946477935.1 uncultured Sphingomonas sp.
GGAGTATCGTCGGCAGCGTCAGATGTGTATAAGAGACAGGGATACGGTCGAGCAGCCGCGCTTGCGCGACGTCGCCAAGCCGGTCGGGATGGCGCAGGATCGCGGTGCCCGGGGCCTGATCCAGCCGCGCCCAGGCCGCCTCGTCGCGCAGGTCGATCCGCAACGGCGTGGTATCGGCCTGCGCGGAGGCGGCGTGGATGGCAAGGGCCGTCAGCGTCCGTCCGCTTCCCGCGCCGCCGGTGATCGTGACGCCCACCGGGGTCGGCCCGACGCGGCGAACAAGATCGCGCAGCGCGTGCATGGCCGGACTGTCACCGAGCAACCCTGCCGGCTCCGGAGGTTGGCCGGCTTGCAGGGCGGGGGAGGGGCAGGGTTGCGGGTGCGCCGGCATGCTGCGCGCGATCGCGGCATCGACCTTGGCGATCAGTTCGGCATTGCGCCACGGCTTCATCGCGAAATCACGCGCGCCCGCCTTCATCGCGGCGACGGCGATGCGGATGCCGCTATGCGCGGTGATGACCACGACGCAGGCGGCGGGATCATCCGCGATGATCCGGGCGAGGCAGGCCAGTCCCTGTTCGCCGCTCGATTCCGCGGGCGTGAAGTTCATGTCGAGCAGGATCGCGTCATAACGGCGCTGCGCGAGGCGGGAGAATGCCTCCTCCGGCCCGGTTGCGGTCTCCAGCCGGTGGCCGGCCATGCGGAACGCGATCTCCATCGCCCGCGACACCGCCGGATTGTCGTCGATCAGCAGAACGGTACGGCTTGACGGGCTCTCCAGCTGTCCATTCGCGGACACCATGTCCGTCTCTGGACGCTCGCCCGGGCCGGCATTCCGCATAAATGGCTGTTTCATCGTGATTTAGGCTTTTCGGCTGTTCCGGGCGACAGTGTTCGCATGATGACCGAACAGTTCGTACACGCAACTGCTTCCACCGGGGCCACCATGGATCGCCGGATCACGCGGGCGGCAACGCCGTGGTGGCGCCGCCGGAGCACGTTGCTGGCGCTGGGAGCGTTCGTCATGGCGGTACTGGTGTGGCGCCTCCTGCCGGCGGGCGGATCGACCAATATCGCGGCCGCCGATATCGAGACCGCGACGGTTCAGCGGGCGCCGTTCGCCGATTATCTGCCGGTGCGCGCGACGGTGGCGCCGCGCGTGACCACGCTGGTGGGCGTGCTGTCCGGCGGGCAGGTGGAGAAGCTGCTGGTGCAGGACGGCGCGATGGTGGTCGAGGGCCAGCCGCTCGCCACGCTGGCCAACCCGACCCTGAAGCTGGACGTGCTGACCCGCGAGGCGCAGATCGCCAGCCAGTTGGGCAGTGTGGCGGGCGAGGATCTGGGGATCGAGCGCAACCGGCTGGACCGGGCAGCGCAGATCGCGCAGGCCAATTACGACCTGATCAAAGCGCGACGCGAACTGGGTATCCGCCAGCATCTGCACGACCGGGGCATCGTCTCCGATGCCGGGGTGAAGAGCTTTGCCGAGGAGGCCGCCTATCAGGAAAAGCGGCTGGCGCAGTTGCGATCGGGCGGTGAGGCGGAGGCGCGGATCACCGCGACGCAGGGGCAGCGGCTGAACGATACGCGCGGGCGGCTGGAGAGCAACCTGTCGGCGGTTCGCTCCAGCCTGGATGCGCTGGTGATCCGCGCGCCCACCGGCGGCCGGCTGACCAACTTCACGATCCAGCCCGGACAGACACTGAAGGCAGGCGATCCCGCGGGGCAGATCGACAGCGAAGGATCGTGGAAGCTGGAGGCCGATGTCGACGAATATTTCCTCGGCCGCGTCGCCACAGGGCAGACCGCCATCGCCAGCGGGGCGGGTAACGACGCCCGCCTGACCGTGTCCAAGGTGCTGCCCGCGGTAAAGGACGGCCGGTTCCGCGTCGAGCTGCGCTTCGATCCACGCCGGGATGGCCGGATGCCGACCGGACTGAACCGGGGGCAGACGATCGACATCCGCATCACGCTGGGCAGCACCGCGCCCGCGCTGGTGGCGCCGGTCGGCGGCTGGCTGGAGGCGGGTGGCGGATCGGCTGCCTTCGTCCTGGACGCGGATGGCCGCCATGCGCGCCGGCGCGCGGTAAAGACCGGGCGGCGCAATCCCGAACAGGTCGAGATCCTGTCGGGCCTCCACGCCGGCGAGCGCATCCTGACCAGCAACACCGCGTCCGTGAAGGGCGACATCCTGAACATCCGATAGGCCAAGGGAGCGTCATGATCCGTCTAGAGAACATCCAGCGCCGCTACATCTCCGACGAGGTGGAGACGACCGCGTTGCACGACATCGACCTGCACGTGGAGGCGGGCGAGTTCCTGGCCATCATGGGTCCATCGGGTTGCGGCAAGTCGACGCTGCTCAACACGCTGGGCACGGTCGATCGGCCAACCGCCGGCCGCTATCTGTTCGGCGACCGCGACCTGGCCGTGCTGGACGAGCGGGAGCTGGCGACGTTCCGGGGCGCGACGCTCGGCTTCGTCTTCCAGAGCTTCAACCTGATCGACGAGTTGACGATCGAGGAGAATGTCGCGCTCGGCCTGGCCTATCGCAAGGATGCCGGCGACCGGCGGGCGCGGGTGGCGGCGGCGATGGACAAGGTCGGCATCGCCCACCGCGCCCGCCACTTCCCGCACCAGTTGTCGGGTGGGCAGCAGCAGCGCGCCGCCATCGCCCGCGCGATCGTCGGCGCGCCGCAACTGATCCTGGCCGACGAGCCGACCGGCAATCTCGACACGGCCAATGGCGAGCAGGTGATGAGCATCCTGACCGGGCTGAACGACGAAGGGGCGACGATCATCATGGTCACCCACTCGCCCAGCCATGCCGACATGGCGAAACGGCGGATCGACATGCTCGACGGCCGCATCGTCGCCAGCGCCATGCGCGCAATCTGATCCACGCCAGCCAAGGAACCAAGATCCATGATCCGCCTCCTTTCCCTCACGCTTCTGCTCGCCGCCGCCAGTGCCGGGGGGCAATCCGGCGAACGGCGATTCAACCTCGACCGGTTCGATGCGGTCGAGCTGGCGTCGTCCGATGCGGTGCGGGTCGTGCCGGGGGATGCCTATTCGGTCACGGCAAGCGGCGATCCGCGCGCAGTGGCCGCACTGGCGATCACGGTGCGCGGCGACACGCTTCACGTCGACCGGACGCCCGGCAGCCACCGTGACCGCGGTGCGACCGTCACCGTCGCCATGCCCGCACTGCGGGCGGCGATGCTGTCGGGATCGGGGAGCATCCGGGCAAGCGGCATCGCGGGGCCCGCCTTTACCGGTCGGCTCGGCGGATCGGGCAGCATGGTGCTGACCGGCATGAAGGTGGGCCGGGCATCGTTTGCCCTTGGCGGATCGGGGTCGATCGTCGCCGAGGGCGCCGCCGATGCGGTGGCGATCGACCTGGGCAGATCGGGGCGGATCGATACCGGCAAGCTGGCGACCCCCGGCGTCGCGATCGACATGGGCGGATCCGGCGCGATCACCGCCACCGCCAGCGATACAGCCATGATCCGCGCCGGCGGATCGGGGATCGTGCGCGTCGCGGGCGGTGCGCGCTGCGATGTGCGCAACGGCGGTTCCGCCATCGTCCGCTGCGGCTGACGACTGCCATTCCTTTCGCAACGGACGCCCGTGATGAACCGCTTCGCCCTGCTGTCGCTCTACCGCTCGCTGACCCGCCACAAGCTTCATGCCGCACTCAACATCGGGGGGCTGGCGGTGGGGATCGCGGTGTTCCTCGTCCTTGGCCTCTATGTGCGGTTCGAGACGAGTTACGAAAAATGGCTGCCGCGCCACGAGGGCATCTACGTGGTGCAGACGGTGTGGAGCCTGCCCGGCAGCCCGGTCAACGGCGCTTATCCCTATACGATGGGCGGGTTGCTGGAGCAGATGCGCGAGGATTTTCCCGGCGTTGTCGGCACGCGCATCCGTGGCGGTGAGGGCGCCGGCAGCGTCCGC
>NZ_CAMLAC010000287.1 GCF_946477935.1 uncultured Sphingomonas sp.
GGCCGATCCTGCGCTTCGGATCGAACGCCTCGCTCCTTTACATCAGCTCGGCGGTCGGCACGCGCAGCCCTGAACTCGTCATCGGGCGGATACTGACGCTGACCGCGGTCGGTCTGTACGGCCGCGCGGTAAGCCTTGCCGCACAGTTGCAGATGCTGGTCAGCGGTGCGGTGGACGGCGTCTTCTACCCCGCCTTCGCACGGTTGCGCGACGAGGGCGCGCCGCTCGGCGCCCCCTATCAGCGGGTAGTGGCGGCCTATAGCGCGGCGACTTGGCCCGCGATGGCGTTCCTCGGCGCGGCGGCGACGCCGATCGTGCTGATGCTGTACGGGCCTCGCTGGGCGGGGGTCGCGCCGCTGCTGCTCTGGGTATCGCTGGCGCAGGTCTTCTTCACCGCGCTGCCGCTGCATATCGAACTGCCGATCCTGCTTGGCCGCATCCGCCGGCTGGTGCTGCTCAACGTGGCGGACACGGTCGCCTCGATCGGGCTGCTGCTGCTCGGCGCGCTGTGGGGGCTTGAGTGGGCCGCGGTGTCGCGATTGGGCTATGGCATTGCGTGGTTCGCCATCTATGTCGGGTTGATGCAGACGCTGACAGGATTTCGGTGGCGGGCGATGCTCGTCATCTATGCGCAGAGCCTGAGCGCCACCCTCGCGACGGTGGCGCCGCTGCTCGCCGCGTATCGCTGGTTCGTCGCGCCGGCAGCGATGCAGTTCGGCCAGCTTGCGCTGTGTGCGCTGCTCGGCTGCATCGCCTGGGGCGTGACGATCTTTGTTGTCCGCCATCCCGTCCGGCATGAGGTGCTGGCGGTGGCGCAAGGGATCGCGTCGCGCCTGCCCGCCCGGCTGGTACCGCGGCGTGGCTGATCCGCGCGGCCTCGGCGACCCCGATCAGGCGGCCTTTGCCTGGGGCCGGTTCCGCGAGATCATGGCGTGGATGACGCTGGCGTCGGCCATCGCGGTGGCGGTGGCGATCGTCGCGCTGGCCCATGCCTTCGGGCCGCTGCATCTCGTGACGATGCTGGGCGTCATCGCCGGGGTCGGCGGATCGGTGATGCTGGCCGGTGCGCTGATGGGGCTGGCGTTTCTCAGCTCCGGCACCGGCCATGACGAGGATGTGGATCGGTTAGACTAGGGCCGGCACCGCGAAACGTGCCTTCAGCACGTTTCCGAACACCGCCTCAGCGATCCTCCAGCATCAGCCGCGCCGTCGCCTTGGCGGAACCGACCACGCCCGGTATCCCCGCCCCCGGATGCGTACCCGCACCGACGAAGAACAGGTTCGGGATCGCATCGTCGCGGTTGTGGACGCGGAAATAGGCGCTCTGCGTCAGGATCGGCTCCAGCGAGAAGGCGGAGCCCATATGCGCGTTCAGGTCGGTCGCGAAGTCGCTCGGCGCATAGGAGAATTTGGTCACGATCCGCTCATGGATATCGGGGATCAGCCGCCGGCCGACTTCGTCCAGGATGCGCTTTTCCAGGATCGGCCCGACCTCGGCCCAGTCCATCGGGAACTTGCCCATGTGCGGCACCGGCGCCAGCGCGTAGAAGGTCGAATGCCCCTCGGGCGCAAGGCTCGGATCGGTCACGGTCGGATGGTGCAGGTAGAGCGAGAAATCCTCCGCCAGCACGCCGTGATCGTAGATGTCGGTCAACAGGCCCTTATAGCGCGGCCCGAACAGGATCATGTGGTGCGGGATACCCGGCCAGGTGCCCTTGATCCCGAAATGCACCACGAACAGCGACGGCGAATATTTCTTGCGCTCCAGCCGTGCCGTCGTCCGCTTGGCCGAACGATTGTCGCCGAGCAGGTCGCGGTAGCTGTGCATGATGTCCGCGTTGGACGCGATCGCGTCCGCCTGGCTCGACCAGCCACTCTTCGTCACCACGCCGGTCGCCCGGTCGCCCAGCGTCTCGATCCGGGTGACGGGATCGCCCAGCCGCAGGACACCGCCGATCCGCTCGAACTGCGTGACCATGGCCGCCACCAGCCGGTTGGTGCCGCCGCGCGCGAACCACACGCCGCCGTCGCGCTCCAGCTTGTGGATGAGCGCATAGATCGCGCTCGTCGTCATCGGATTGCCGCCGACCAGCAGCGTGTGGAAGGACAAGGCCTCGCGCAGCTTCTCCGACTTCACGAATTTGGAGACCATCGCGTAGACCGAGTTCCACGCCTGGTATTTCGCCAGCGCCGGCGCCGCCTTCACCATCGACGCGAAGTCGAGAAAGGCGACATGGCCCAGCTTCTCATAGCCTTCGCGGTACACCCCCGCCGCATAGTCCAGGAACCGCTGGTACCCGGCAACGTCGTCCGGCTCCAGCTTGGCGATCTCGGAGCGCAGCAGCGTGTCGTCGTTGGTATAGTCGAAGTTCGTCCCGTCCACCCAGTTCAGCCGGTAGAACGGATTGACCGGATCGAGCACGATGTCGTCGCTCATGTCGCGCCCGGTCAGCGACCACAGCTCGCGCAGGCAATTGGGATCGGTGATCACGGTCGGCCCGGCATCGAAGGTGAAGCCGTCGCGCTCCCAGTAATAGGCACGGCCCCCCGGCTTGTCGCGCGACTCCACGATCGTGGTCTGCACGCCCGCCGATTGCAGGCGGATGGCCAGCGCCAGCCCGCCGAAACCCGATCCGATGACGATCGCGGTCTTCATGCGCGTGCCCCCCGGAGTGCGGAGATCGCGCGGCCGATCGGCACCGGCGGCCGGCCGGTCAGGATGCGCGCCTTGTCGGCCATGGTCGATTGTCCTGCATAGAAGCGCCCGATGAGGCCGGGCGCCAGTCGGTAGAAGCGCTCAAGCACACGGTAGCGTTCCTCGGGCTCGGCGGCCCGAAACAGCATGGTGTCGAGCATGCGATAGAATTTGCGCGCGTCCCAGGCGGCGCGCGCCAGCCCATGGGTCAGGTCGTGCAGGTCCGCGCCCGCAAAGTCGCGTCGTGCCGCGATCGCGCTGGCGGTGCGGATCGTGTCGGGCAGCGAATAGCCGGTGGTCGGATGGAACAGGCCGGCACGCATTCCCGCCTTGGGTGTCTTGGCCCCGCCCGATCGCCAATAGGCCTCGAAATTGCCGCCCATCACCACCGGCAGCACGCCGGCTTCCTCGCGCACGATCTCGGTGACATCCCAGTCCATCGACGCGGCATAACGCTCCAGGCGCGGCACGATCGCGCCGCGATTGAGGTCGGCGGAGGTGGAGTAATAGGTATCCTCGACAAAGATGCGGTCCGCCCCGAAGGGCAGGACGTAGACGAAGCGGTATCCGTCCACCTGCTTCACCGTCGCATCCATCACCACCGGCCGCTCGCGCCCGTGCGGCGCTGCCAGCGCCAGCTCCCGCCCGACGAACTTCTGCCAACCGCAATCCAGCGTCGACAGATCGCCCGTGCCGCGCGTGTCGATCACGCCCTTGGCCTCGATCCGGTCGCCATCGGCCAGCACCACCGCGGTGGCCGACACGCCTAGCGCCTTGCGCCCCAGCAGCAACGCCTGTTCGGGCAGTGCGGCCCGCACCACCCGGTCCAGCCGGCTGCTCTCGATCGAATAATAGGGTTGCGCGATCGTCCGCCCATGCGCCGGAAACGCCACGTCATAGCGGCCCCATGCATGCGCGACGGCACGCTCCACGATCCAGCGATCACCCCGCTCCACGTCGCTGCCGAAGAACGACCACAGGTGATTGCCGCCGATGCTGTCACCCGCATCGACCAGCCGGACGTCGAGGTCCGGGTGCCGTCCTTTCAGCGCCAGTGCGATCAGGCTACCCGCCAGACCCGCACCGACGATCGCGACATCGCATGCGATCGTGGAAGCCATATCCGCTCGCTACCCCAAACCGCGCACGACGCAAACCACTTAACCGAGTTGGGGTAGGTTGACCCCTATACGCCCTCTCCCCTCCGGGGAGAGGGAGGGGACCCGCGGCATAGCCGTGGGGAGGGTG
>NZ_CAMLAC010000288.1 GCF_946477935.1 uncultured Sphingomonas sp.
GCGGTGTCGGGGTCCAATGTGGGCAAGCTGGAGGCGTTTCTGGGGGAGCTGGGGGGCGATCATGTTGCGCTGCCTTGCGACCTGTCGGACGCCGCGGCGGTGGATGCGCTGGTGCCGCAGGCGGTGGCGGCGCTGGGGGGCAAGCTGGACATACTGGTCAACAATGCCGGCGTCACCCGCGACAACCTGACCATGCGGATGAAGGATGACGAGTGGGATCAGGTGATCTCGGTCAATCTGGAAGCCGCGTTCCGCCTGATGCGTGCCGCCGCCAAGCCGATGATGAAGGCGCGGTTCGGGCGCGTGATCTCGATCACCTCGGTCGTGGGCGCCACCGGCAATCCGGGTCAGGCGAACTATGCCGCGTCCAAGGCGGGTCTGGTCGGCATGTCCAAGGCGATCGCGCAGGAACTGGCGAGCCGCAACGTGACGGTGAACTGCGTCGCGCCGGGCTTCATCCGCTCCGCGATGACCGATGTGCTGCCCGAGGCGCAGAAGAGCGCGCTGCTGACCAGAATTCCCGCCGGCGATCTGGGCAAGGGGGAAGACATCGGTGCCGCAGTCGTCTATCTCGCCAGCCGCGAGGCCGGTTACGTGACCGGGCAGACCTTGCATGTGAACGGCGGCATGGCGATGCTGTGATCGGAGCCCAACGGCCCTTCGATCGTCTATCAGCTGGGCCGCAAGGCTCCGGACGGGCTTGCCACAATCCGAGGCCCGTTCTACGTGCGTTCAGAATATCGTTAAACCCCGCAGGATACGAAGAGGGATTACCATGAGCGAGACCGCCGACCGCGTGAAGAAGATCGTCGTCGAGCATCTCGGCGTCGAAGCCGACAAGGTGACCGAGGACGCGAGCTTCATCGACGATCTCGGTGCCGACAGCCTCGACATCGTCGAGCTCGTCATGGCGTTCGAGGAAGAGTTCGGGGTCGAGATCCCGGACGATGCCGCCGAGAAGATCACGACCGTCAAGGACGCGATCACGTACATCGACGAGCATAAGGGCTGATCCCCTCGGGGATTGACCTAGCCCGTCAAGGGCCGGAATTTAGCGGCTTCCCGACCCCGGCATAGTGGGCGGGGAGCCGTTTTCGTTGTGAATGGAGTGGAATATGCGGCGCGTCGTCGTCACCGGACTGGGTCTTGTCACGCCGCTGGGTGCTGACGTGGAAACCGCCTGGGCCAATCTGATCGCTGGCAAGTCGGGCGCCGGTCCGATCACCCGCTTTGATACCACGGGGCAGAAATGCACCATCGCGTGCGAGGTGAAGCCCAAGGATCACGAATTTGGTTTCGACCCTGACAAGCGCGTCGACCACAAGGTCCAGCGGCAGGTCGATCCGTTCATCGTCTATGGCATCGACGCCGCCGGGCAGGCACTGGAAGATGCCGGCCTGACCGAGATGGACGAAGAGACGCGGCTGCGTGCGGGCGTGTCGATCGGGTCGGGTATCGGCGGCCTGCCGGGCATCGAGCTCGAATCGGTCAATCTGGACCAGCGCGGCCCCGGACGGGTCAGCCCGCACTTCGTGCATGGCCGCCTGATCAACCTGATCTCGGGCCAGGTCAGCATCAAATACGGCCTGATGGGCCCGAACCATGCGGTGGTCACCGCCTGTTCGACGGGCGCGCACTCGATCGGTGACGCAGCGCGGATGATCCGCGACGACGATGCCGACATCATGCTGGCGGGTGGTGCGGAGAGCACGATCAACCCGCTGGGCGTGGCGGGTTTCGCCCAGGCGCGCGCGCTCAACATGAGCATGAACGACCGTCCGACCGAGGCAAGCCGCCCCTATGACAAGGGCCGCGACGGCTTCGTGATGGGTGAGGGCGCGGGCGTCGTCGTGCTCGAGGAATATGAGCATGCCAAGGCGCGCGGCGCGAAGATCTATGCCGAGGTCGTCGGTTACGGCATGTCGGGCGACGCCTACCACGTCACCGCGCCGCATCCCGAGGGCAAGGGCGCCGAGAACGCGATGCGCATGGCGCTGCGCAAGGCGGGCATGGAGCCGTCGGACATCGATTACATCAACGCCCATGGTACGTCGACCATGGCGGATACGATCGAGCTGGCGGCCGCCAAGCGGGTGTTCGGCGACGACCTGTCGGGCGCGTCCATGTCGAGCACCAAGTCGGCGATCGGCCATCTGCTCGGTGGCGCCGGCGCGGTCGAGAGCATCTTCTGCATCCTCGCGCTGCGTGACCAGATCGTGCCGCCGACGCTGAACCTCGACAACCCTGACGAGGGGACGGAAGGCGTCGACCTGGTGCCGCACAAGGCCAAGAAGCGTGAGGTCAAGGCGGTTCTGAATAACTCCTTCGGCTTTGGCGGGACCAACGCCTCGCTGGTGATGAAGGCGATCTGATACGGTTGTCTCCCCTCCCTTTAAGGGGAGGGGCTTGATTGCTGCTCGACGGGGATCACGATGCGCAAGCTGGGCTGTCTGATAGTTCTGATCGCTGCCATCGTGCTGGCGGGGTTCGTCGCGGCGAACATGTGGGCGGGCGCCGGTCCGGCCGAGCGGCCGGTGACGGTGGTGGTGCCGCAGGGCGCCAGCCTGGCACGCGCGGCGACCGAGCTGGAACAGGCCGGGGCGATCCGCTCCGCCACCCGCTTCCGCCTGCTGGCGCGCGTGTTCGGCGGTGGCGGGTCGATCAAGGCGGGCGAGTATGACGTGCCCGCCGGGGCCAGCGCCAGCGAGGTCTATGCGCTGTTGCAGAACGGCAAGGTCCGCCAGCGGATGGTGGTGGTGCCGGAGGGGTACCCGTCGGCCCTGGTGCATGACGCGCTGATGCGGGCGGACGGCCTGACCGGGGAGGTGCCGGTGCCGGCCGAGGGGTCGATCCTGCCGGACAGCTACGCTTTCCAGCGCGGGGACACGCGCGCGGCGGTGGTGACGCGGATGCAGGCGGCGATGGACCGCTATCTGGCGGAGGCTTGGGCGAAACGGAAACCGAACATCGCGGTATCGACGCCCAAACAGGCGATCATCCTCGCATCGATCGTCGAGAAAGAAACGGGCAAGCCGTCCGAGCGGCGGATGGTGGCGGCGGTCTATGGCAACCGGCTGCGCATCGGCATGCCGCTGCAGGCGGACCCCACGGTGATCTATCCGATCACCAAGGGGCGGCCGCTGGGGCGGCGCATCCGGCGGTCGGAGTTGCAGGCGAAGAACGGGTACAACACCTATGCCAGCGCCGGCCTGCCGGTGGGGCCGATCGCCAATCCGGGGCGGGCGTCGATCGATGCGGTGCTGAACCCCGCCTCCAGCCCGGCGCTGTATTTCGTGGCGGACGGGACGGGTGGGCACGTCTTTGCCAACACCCTGCCCGAGCATAATGCCAATGTACAGAAATGGTATGCCATCCGCCGGTCGCGTGGCGAGATGTGAGGGATGGGGGCCGGCGATGACCGGCCCCCCTGACGATCAGAAGGACCGCGAGACGGTCAGGCCGTAGGTGCGCGGATCGCCGGGCTGGCCGACGATCAGGCCGGTCGAGCCGGATTGGGTGGCGAGCAGCTCGTAATAATCATGGTCGAACGCGTTGCGCAGCCACGCGAACACGTTCCAGCTACCCGGCGCCTTGAAGCCCAGGCGGAAGTTGGACAGGCTGTAGCCGTTCACGTCGGTATAGGCCGAGCGTGACGGGTTGGACGAGAATTTCGACCGATAGCTGCCGTCATAGCCGAGATAGAAGGCACCCTCGACGCCGGCGACCATGGCGGGCAGGTCGTACTCCGCGCCGTAGGAGAAGGCCCAGCGCGAGATGCCGGGCAGCCACTGGCCCGAAATGTTGCAATTGTCCGGGCTGGCGCCGGGGGTGCCGGCGG
>NZ_CAMLAC010000289.1 GCF_946477935.1 uncultured Sphingomonas sp.
GGGGGGGCGCGAGTTCGGCCATGGATGGCGGCATAGCGAGGGCAGGCATGCCACGTGAACCCCCCGCCGCGCCTGCCGTTCCGAATCGCGGGCGAAATGATCCACCCGCAACGTGGTTCGGCACAGGCAGCGACTATCCCTCTGGCGGCAGGGGCGGGCCGCGGAACACGTCCTTGCCCCCATAGGCCTTCAGCTTCACCGGGCGGCCGGTCTTCGCGCTCTCAAAGATCGCTTCCATGATGACATGGTCCTGCACGCCCTCTTCGCCCGGCGTGCGTGGCTGGCGGTTGGTCAGAACGCAGTCGGCCATATGGTCCATCTCTGCGGCGAACTGGTTCTTTTGCGGCAGGATGACCTGCTGGCGCTCGTCCATGTCGCCCTGGTTCTGCGCGACGTAGAGCTGCTGACCCTGATATTTATAGGCGTTGGGCATATCGATCGTCGCGGTGGCGAAGTTCAGCCGCTGGTGCTTGTCGTCGCGCGCGCCGTAGCTGGTCAGGCACTGCGCCATGAAGTTGGAGGGGAAACGCATCGTCCAGGCGACCGTTTCCTCCACCTCGGCATAGCGCGGGTCCCCGGGCGGGCTGAACTGTTCGGCATAGACTTCCGTCGGTTCCTCGCCGGTCAGGAAGCGGGCGGTGTTGATGCAGTAGAGACCGATATCGGGCAGCGCACCGCCGCCGGCCAGCGCCTTTTTGTGACGCCATTGTTTCTCGCCATCGGGGGCGACGGTCTGCACATTGGTCATCGTCGCGCCGACGAGGCGGCCGAACGTCCCCTCCTGCACGAAGCGGGCGGCGCGCTGATTATAGGGTTCGTACTGGATGCGATAGGCGATCATCAGGCGAACGTTGGCGCGCTTGCACGCCTCCACCATCGCGCGGGCGTCGGCGGCGTTGTTCGCCATCGGCTTTTCGCACAGCACATGCTTGCCGGCGGCCGCGGCACGCTCGACATATTCGCGGTGCATGCCGTTGGGCAGGACGATGTAGGCGACCTGGATGGCAGGATTGTCGCGGATGCGATCGAACCCGGCATAGTCGTAGCAGTTTTCCGGGCTGATCCCGTATTGCCGCGCGGCGGTGCGCAGTTTTTCCGGACTGCCCGAGACGAGCGCGACCAGCTTCGCCTTCTTGCACTCGCCAAATGCGGGGAGCAGCTCCTCCAGGCTGAGACGGCCGAGTGCCACGATGGCGAAGCCGACGCGCTGTTCGGGGGGAAGCGGCGCGGGGGGTGGGGCGGTCTTCGGATCGGCCTCGCTGCGCCATTCGGGAAAGGTGACCTTGCCGTTCTGGACACTGCCGCGGTCGACATCGCTGGGCGGCGGATATTTTTGCGCATCGGCCGCGCGCGTGCCGAGCACCATGCCGGCCGCGGCACCGCCCAGTTTCAGCATCAGGCGGCGGTCGATCGAATCGGGCATATGGTGCGCTCCTGGCGATGGTCGCGGGGGGAACGCATGAAAGCCCTTGAAGACGCAGGCATTTGCATTTGGCATCCGAGACGGGGCAGAGAGGCTGACAAACAAGGAGAGGCCATGTCGTCCACGATCGCCGAATTGGAACGCCGCCGCGCCGCCGCCCGCATGGGTGGGGGGCAGAAGCGGATCGATGCGCAACATGCCAAGGGCAAGCTGACCGCGCGTGAGCGGCTGGACGTGCTGCTGGACGAAGGCAGCTTCGAGGAACTCGACATGTTCGTCGAGCATAACTGCACCGATTTCGGCATGGCCGAACAGGTGGTGCCGGGCGATGGCGTAGTGACCGGATCGGGCACGATCAACGGCCGACTTGTGTTCGTATTCTCCCAGGATTTCACCGTGTTCGGCGGGTCTCTGTCGGAACGTCATGCCCAGAAGATCTGCAAGATCATGGACATGGCGATGAAGGTGGGCGCGCCCGTGATCGGTTTGAACGATTCAGGCGGCGCGCGCATCCAGGAAGGCGTGGCGAGCCTGGGCGGCTATGCCGAGGTGTTCCAGCGCAATGTGCTCGCCTCGGGCGTGGTGCCGCAGCTTTCCCTTATCATGGGGCCGTGCGCGGGCGGTGCGGTGTATTCTCCGGCGATGACCGACTTCATCTTCATGGTGAAGGATTCGAGCTACATGTTCGTGACCGGGCCCGACGTGGTGAAGACGGTGACGAACGAGGTGGTGACCCAAGAGGAACTGGGCGGTGCGGTGACGCACACCACGCGCACCTCGGTGGCGGACGTGGCGTTCGAGAATGATGTCGAGGCGCTGCTGGCCGCGCGCGACTTCTTCGACTTCCTGCCGCTGACCAACCGGACAGGCGTGCCCGAGCGGCCGACCTCCGACCCGTGGGACCGGGTGGAGGACAGCCTGGACACGCTGGTCCCGGCCTCTGCCAACCAGCCCTATGACATGCATGAACTGCTGTCCAAGGTGGTGGACGAGGGCGATTTCTTCGAGATCCAGCCAGCGCATGGGGCCAACATCATCTGCGGCTTCGGGCGGATCGAGGGGCGCACGGTGGGCTTTGTCGCGAACCAGCCGATGGTGCTGGCCGGCGTGCTGGACATCAACGCCAGCCGCAAGGCGGCGCGCTTCGTGCGCTTCTGCGACGCGTTCGAGATACCGATCGTGACGTTCGTCGACGTGCCCGGCTTCCTGCCCGGCACCGCCCAAGAGCATAACGGCATCATCAAGCACGGCGCCAAGCTGCTGTTCGCGTACGGCGAGGCGACAGTGCCCAAGATCACGGTCATCACGCGCAAGGCCTATGGCGGCGCCTATGACGTGATGGCGTCCAAGCATCTGCGCGGCGACCTGAACTATGCGTGGCCTACCGCGGAAATCGCGGTGATGGGCGCCAAGGGCGCGGTGGAGATTATCTTTCGCGGCCGCACGCCGGAGGAAATCGCCGAGCGCACCGCGGAATATGAGGCGCGCTTCGCCAATCCGTTCGTCGCGGCGAGCAAGGGCTTCGTCGACGAGGTGATCCAGCCGCATTCCACCCGGCGCCGCATCGCGCTGGGCCTGCGCAAGCTGCGCAACAAGAGCCTCGCCAATCCGTGGAAGAAGCACGATAACATTCCGCTATGAGCGGACGGAAGCAGGTAAAGCGAGGCGGGCTGCCCTGGCTGACGCTGGCGCTGCTGGCGGCGGTGATCGTGCTGGCGGTGTTGTGGTGGCGCGAGCGGGCGGCGAACGAGGCGCCGCGTGCGGCGGCCACCCCGGCGGCGACCGCGGAGGTGCCGCCGGCGACGCCCAATGTCGCGGGGCTGTTGCCCGACGAGCGGCTGGCGGCAGCGGTGAAGGCCGCGTTCCCGGCGGGCAACACGGCAGAGAGCGAGTCGGGCGAGCATTATGTGTTCGACGAACACCGGCTGGTCGATACGCCGTTCGGCCCGGTGCTGGTCAGCGAGGGGCAGGTGGCCGAGCCCGCGCATGTTTCCGCCGGGCGGCTGGACATCACCTATCTGAAACCGGACGGCGAACGCTATGCGGTCGATCGTCGTTTCCCGGAAGCGGTGCTGGCCGGCAGCATGGGACGAATGAGCGACTGGAGCGTGTCGAACACGTTCGGCCGCCTGCCGGTGGTTCAGGCGCAGGGGGGCGGAACGTGGCAGGGATATACCTGCGGGCGCACCACGCTGGTCGAATTGCAGCCGACCGGGCCGGTGAAGGTGGCCGATTTCCTGGACAGCTATGACGATGGCGGAGCGGCGGTAGGGCGGCCGCAATCGAGCGAGGGTAAGATCGTAGAAATCGTGCCCGATCAATCCTTTATCGTACGCTTTACCGGCACGCGGGCGTTTGATGCGCGCTATGTGCGGGATGGGGG
>NZ_CAMLAC010000290.1 GCF_946477935.1 uncultured Sphingomonas sp.
GCTGCTCCCTGTCGGCACGCTTACGCGGTTGCAGGCGGGGGCGGGCGGTGGTGCGGTCCCTCAATACTGACGAGGCGCTGCTGTGGCAGCGTGTGATGGCGAGCGTGCGGCCGCTGCGCGCCGCGGTCGTGCCCGCACGGCCGGCGCCGGTGCCGGTCGAGGCGGAAACCCTGCCGACGCCGGGGGCGCCCAAGGTGCGCGGGCGGGTGCCGCCGGTGCGTCAGCCGGTCGTTGTCGCGCCCCCGGTGCGCAAAGGGCCAGGTGAGACGCTGGATGGCGGGTGGGACAAGAGGCTGACGCGCGGGGCGGTGATCCCGGACAGTTCGATCGACCTGCATGGGCATACGCTGGCATCCGCACATGCGATGCTGGATCGGGGGCTGGAGCGCGCGATAGGGCGCGGCGACCGGCTGTTGCTGCTCGTCACGGGCAAGCCGCCGCGGCCGGAAAGCGAGCGCCCGCATGCGCGCGGCGCGATCCGTGCGGCGATTGCCGACTGGCTGGCGGGGTCGCGCCATGCCGATCACATCGCGGCGGTGCGCGGCGCGCATCCCCGCCATGGCGGGCAGGGTGCGCTCTATATCGTGATCAGGCGCCCGCGCGAGCGATGATCCCGGCATAGATGCGGGTGAGCGCGTGGAGATCGTCCACCGCGACCGCCTCGTCGACCTTGTGCATGGTTGCGTTGAGCAGGCCGAATTCGACGGTGGGGCAGAGTTTCGAGAGGAAGCGCGCGTCCGAGGTGCCGCCGGTGGTGGAGAGTTCGGGACGTAACCCCGTCTCGTCCTCGATCGCTTCGGACACCAGGGTGGAGAAGGCGCCGGGCTCCGTCAGGAACGCCTCGCCAGAGATGCGGCCGGTCACCTGGGCGCCGGGGGCGTGCGCGGTGGCGATGGCGGCGATGCGGTCGAGCAGTGCGTGGCCCGAGTGTTCGTCGTTGAAGCGGATCGAGAGGCGGGCCTGGGCGGTGGCGGGGATGATGTTGTGTGCAGGGTTGCCGACGTGGAGGTCGGTGACTTCGATGTTGGAGGGCTGGAACCAGGCGTTGCCGGTGTCGAGGGTGATGGCGTCGATATCGGCGAGGATGGCGATCAGGCGGGTGATCGGGTTGTCGGCGAGGTGGGGGTAGGCGACGTGGCCTTGTCGGCCGGGCACGGTGATCCAGATGTTGACCGAGCCGCGGCGGCCGATCTTGACCATGTCGCCGAGGCGCGCGCTGGAGGTGGGTTCGCCGACGAGGCACAGGTCGGGGCGCACCCCGCGTTCCGCCATGCGGTCGATGAGCGCGCGGGTGCCGTAGGTGGCGGGGCCTTCCTCGTCGCCGGTGATGATGAGGCTGAGCGGGGCGGCGGCTGGCGTGATGGCGCAGGCGGCGATGAAGGCGGCGACCGCGCCCTTCATGTCGACGGCGCCGCGGCCGTAGAGCAGGCCGTCGCGGACCTCGCCGGAAAAGGGGCTGCCGGTCCAGCCATCGCCCGCGGGCACGACATCGACATGGCCGGCGAAGGCGAGATGGGGCCCGGTACCTTCGCGTATCGCCAGCAGGTTTTCGACCGGGCCGTCCGGTGCCTCGCCGACCACGAAGCGATCGACCGAAAAGCCGAGCGGGATCAGCGCCGATTCGAGAATGTCGAACACCGCGCCACGCGCCGGCGTGACGCTTTCGGCGCGGAGCAGCTCTTGCGCGAGCGCGAGGACGTCCGTCATGCGGTCGGCTGCTCGAACCGTTCGATCAGCCATTCCTCTTCCTGCGCGGCGGCGATCCAGTCCTGCATGAAAGGATGCTGGAGAACGGCATCCATATAGCCGACCGCGAAGCGCGCGATCGGAAGCTGATAGGTGACGATGCGGGTGACCACGGGGGCGAACATGATGTCCGCGGCGCCAAAGCTGCCGAACAGGAAATCACCGTCGCCGCCGAAGCGGGCGCGCGCTTGTGCCCATAGTTCCATGATACGGGCGAGATCGACCAGCACGTCGTCATCGGGGCGGACGGCGGGATAGACCTGGCGGATGTTCATGCTGTGCTTGCGGCGGAGCGCGGTGAAGCTGGAATGCATTTCCGCCGCCATCGAGCGGGCCATGGCGCGCGCGGCATCGTCCGCCGGCCAGAAACGGTCGCGGCCGACCTTGTCCGCAAGATAGTCGACAATGGCGAGGCTGTCCCACACCACCGCGTCGCCATCCCACAGGATCGGCACCTTGCCCGAGGAGGGCGCGAACTCCGCGCCCTCGCGCCTGGCGTCCCAGTCCGCGTCGTAGAGCGGCACGACGACCTCCTCGAAGGGGAGGCCGGACTGCTTGGCGGCGAGCCAGCCGCGCAGCGACCAGGACGAATAGGCCTTGTTGCCGATGATGAGCTTCATGCCCCCGTGCCTAGCGGGCCGGGGGCGCGGGCTCAATCCGCCTTGGGGCGCCCGCCGGACTTCCATTCGGGGGCGGCGTCGCTGTTGGCGAGGTTGCGAATGGGGTCGACCAGTGAGGCGATCGCCTGGGTCATGAAGGGAAAGTCGATCGCCGCGATCGTGTCGGTCGGCTGGTGATAGGTCGGCACCACCGCCCAGCCCGACAGGGTGTGCGCGACGACGCCGCGCAGCGCGAGCGAATAGTTGTCGGAACGGCGGAAGAAGTTCTGGTCCGGATAGGGATCGGGGGCGAGGCGGGCGCCGTGGGCGGTCAGCCGCTCGCCAAGGTCGGAACGTTCATAACCGGTTATCATCAGCGCGCCCCTGGGCAGCTTGGGGTCCTGTGCACCGATCATCTCGAACTCGATATTGGCGGCGATGCGCTCGACGGGGATGGGCAGGTGCGCCCCGAAATATTTCGAGCCGAGCAGGCCGACTTCCTCGGCGCCGAACGCGCCGAACAGGATGCCGCGCTTCATCGGCTTGCCCGCCGCCAGCGTGCGGGCGAGTTCGAGAACCGCGACGGTGCCCGACGCGTCGTCGTTCGCGCCGTGCATGATCCGGCCATCCTCGACGCCGAGATGGTCGAGATGCGCGGAGAGCAGCAGGACGCCCGCGGCGGGATCGGTACCGGGCAGATAGCCGATCGCATTGCTGGTTTCGGCGCGTTCCTCGCGAAAGGGGAGGTCGAAACGGACCGGCTGGCGCCGTGCCTTGGCGGCGAGATCGGTGAGCGCGGCGACGGGAAGCGCGGCGATGGTCGTGCCCTGCGCGCCATCGTCGGCAAGCCGGACGCCAAGGGAGCGGCCGACCGCCCAGGGTGCCTCCGGTTTTTTGGTGGCGGGGCCGATGATGAGCGTGGCGCCCTTTTCCCGCGCGGCCCCCACCGCGGCGGGGAAATCGTCCGCACGGCCGGTATAGATGATGATCGGGGCACCGTTGCGGATGGCGGATGCGCGGCGGACGATCTGTGCCTGACCGGTGACGGTGCCGCCGGGCGAGCGGACGAGCGTCAGGCCGGGAATGGGCGTGGTGCCGACCATCAGCATCGGCGGCGCGGCGACGAAGCGGCGCACCACGGGGGCTTTCTGGATATAGCCGGTCATGCCGGGCGGGGGCTTCAGGCCATATGCCTGGAACTGCGTGGCGACATAGGCGGCAGCGATCGCCTCGTCCCGTGTCGCACTGCCGCGACCGGCGAGCTCGTCGCCGGCGAGGAAGGTTTCGTGGGCGCGAACCCAGTCGGCGCTGACCTCCTGTGCGGATGCGGTCGCGCAGGTGGCGAGTGCGAGTGCGGTGAGGCTGTGTTTCAGCATGATGGTTCCCCCCTATGTCGTGTTGCCTTTGCCCCTGTCTCTTATACACATCTCCGAGCCCACGAGACGTAGAGGAATCTCG
>NZ_CAMLAC010000291.1 GCF_946477935.1 uncultured Sphingomonas sp.
TCACCGCCTCGCTTCCAAACCATCCGGTCCGTCGCTGCGGTGACAGCCATCTAGGCCGGACACGCACAACCGTCAACACCGATTTTCATCCATTCGTCATTTTTTCTTCATCCGCCTGTTCGGCATAGTGGCGCGCGATGATCGCGCAGGCGATCAGCTGGAATTGGTGGAAGAGCATGATCGGCAGCAGCACGACGCCAACCTGTGCGGCGGGAAACAGCACACCGGCCATCGGCACGCCGGAGGCCAGGCTCTTCTTGGAGCCGCAGAACAGCAGCACGATCGCATCTTCCCGCGGCAGATGCATGACGCGGCCAAGGAACCAGGTTACCGCCAGGATCAGGGCCAGCATCATCAGGCAAAGGGCCATCAGCAGCGCCAGATCGGTGCCCAACACACGCCGCCATAATCCCTCCACCACCGCCGCACCAAAGGCGGTATAGACGATCAGCAGGATCGATCCCCGATCGACAATGCCGAGCAACGCCTTGTGTCGTCCGACAAAGCCGCCGATCAGCGGCCGTAACATATGGCCGGCGACGAAGGGCAACAACAGTTGCAGAAGAATCGCCTCGACCGAAGCCAGCGACACGCCCCCGCCTCCACCCGTGCGCATCAGCAACGCGACGAGGGCCGGCGTGATGAGGATACCGATCAGGTTGGAGAAGGACGCGCTGCATATTGCCGCCGCCACATTGCCACGCGCGATTGCGGTAAAGGCAATGGACGATTGCACGGTGGACGGCAGCAAGGTGAGGAACAGCAGGCCCGCGGCCAGTGCCTCCGGCACGAACGGCAAGGCCGCAAAGCCGATCCCGAACAGCGGAAACAGGATAAAGGTCACTGCGAACACGATGAGGTGCAGCCGCCAGTTGCGCGCGCCGGCCCAGATCGCTTCCCGCGACAGCTTGGCGCCATGCAGGAAGAACAGCAGCACAATGCCCGCATCCGCCGCATAGCCCGCCCATGACGCGAAGCTGCCGCGTGCGGGCAGTATGCTGGCCAGCACGACCGTACCGAGCAAGGCGAGGATGAACGGCTCCAACACCGATCGCAGAGCACGGATCATATATCGCCTCTCTCACAATGCGCTTGCGAAGGAGCGACAAACGCGCCCCCGGGCCGGCCTGGGCGGCGAAAGTGCAAGTCGGTTATGATGAACCCTTTCGGCTGTTCATGCGCGGCGGATCGGCCATAGCTATCGCCCGCAGGTCGGAAAAGCTTTCCCCCGCCGGCTCCCGTGCGTCGAGGCGCGGCGCGGTCGGCCAAAGATCCAAGGCGCCCCTTGCTTCAGGCAAAAAAAAGGCCGGTCAGAGACCGGCCGTGAAAGTTTTTAGGAGAGGATGCCTGAAAGGCGCGCTCCTTTTGCACCGCGGCAGAGGCCTTTGCAACTGCAACATACGCAATCAGTGTTGCAGTTGCGGCAAGCGGCGTCCGGCAGTGTGACTCAGCGTTGCATCAGCCTGATGACCGCGCGATCGCCGCCGGTGATCACGCCCTTCGCATCCGTCGCCGGGAACAGGTTCATGGTATAGGGATCGTTGAGGTACGGCACGTCCTGATGCGCGGTCAGGGCCAGCTTGGCCGCCTTGGCAGAGGCCACGAACGCCGCCACGAGCGGCTGCCATTCCGCGCGGTCGGGCGCGCCGAACTCGCCAACATGGCCGCGATCCTCGAAGCCATGCGTCTTCAGCCAGCCGATGAATGGCGCCAGTCGCTTTACGCCCAATTGTGCGTCGCCCGACGCCTTCTCGCTGCCGCCATTGTAGATACCGGTCGAATTGCCATCGAAATATTGATGTGCAGACCAGATGATCTTGTCGGCAGGATCAGACAAGCGGTGCAGCGTCGGGTTGCGCTCCGGCCAATATTCGGCGCTGGCCCAGCCATAGCCATCGACGACGATGGCGATACGGTTGTCGATCTTGCGGATCGCGGTGATCGCCTGCTGGCATGCGTCACGCCAGCCATTCTCACCGATCGCCAGATCGTGCGGCTCGTTCATCAGTTCGATCGCTACCACTGCGGGGTGGTTGGCGAAGGCTTGTACCTGTTTGACGCAATAGTCGACGAAGGCGCTGATCGGGACGGCGTTGGAGCCGAGCTGCGCCTTGGACTTGCGCGCCCAGCTACCGTCGTAACCTACCCAGCGCTCACCATAATTATGGCACAGGTCGAGAATTACCTTCAGCCCGTGTGCCTCCGCCTGATCCAGATAGTGCTTCACCAGCGCGACCGGGTTGCGCAACGGATTGTTCGCATCGGCGTAATGATCGAGCAGTTGTTCGCCCAAGGGTCCGTTCAACCGCGGCTGCAGCCGCTCCCACGAAGCCTCCAGCCGGATATGGTCCATTCCCTTGCCGGCGTAATAGGCGAAGTGCGAGGTCGGGGTGACGAACACTTCCCCCGCCAGATGGCCGGGCAGCGAGTCCGCCGCCCCCTCGATCGTGGAGAAGGATACGCCGGAGCGGAATGGCATGGTGAAGCCGGTCGCGGCCGGCGTAGGGGTCGGGCTCGGTACGGGTGCCGGGCGTTTGGAGGCCGCGCCCGTGACCACGTCGACCGCGGCACTGGCCGTCCCGCTGCCACCCCCGCCGCTGCCGCCGCAGCCGGAGACGAACAGCGCGCCGCCCGCTGCGATCCAGCGCAGCAGTTCGCGTCGGCCGTACGGGCCCTGGTCCGCCGGGCCGCTCATCGTGCGTGCTCCTGGTGGGGGAAGGGTCGGATAGGGAGTATGGATAGCATGATATTCTCTCGGGACGCGTGGCCGCCGCACACGGCACAGGCGCCCATGTCCGCCCCCAAGGCCGTGGGCCGGGCGGATGTGACGATACAGGTGCGGAAAAGGGATGGGTTTGGAGCGGCCATGGCCGGGCGTTTGCCCGTGTCCTCACGCTCCGGGCAGAACGCTGCCCGTGCTAAAAATGATGTTTCATATTCAGTGGCGGCGGTCGAGGAACGGACCCGTTACCGGATGATCCAGACCACCATTCCCCAGACGATGATGTTGATGGGACATGCGAATACTACCCCCTTCAGCAGCGACGATCGCCAACGCCGTGGCCGCGTTCGTGCGAGGTCCATCGGTCCGGCAAGGGGTGACGCGTCGATCATGGCCGCCCTAATGAGGTAACGGCATGATCATACCCAAATTGATTGAACATAAACAAGTAGTCCGAAAGGAGTAGCTGCTCTACCTCCGGCTCTTTATTGCTTCTACCTATGCATCATTTCGCCGGTTTTTTTACACGATCCGGCCCCAGCACTCAATATCTTCCTGCGCACCGACCTCCGGCCATTGTGCGAGGCAGCGATGGGCCAGCCGCTTGGCGATTCGGCCCGATGTCGACAGATGCTCGGCATTGGCGATGCTGTCGATCCACAGCGTCCGTACCCCGAACAGCCGCGCCATCAGCAGGAACGGCAGCATGGGTGCCGAGCCCGTCGTGATGAAGGCTGCCGGCCGCTCGCGTATCATGACGACCAGCGCCCGTGCGAAGATCGGTGCAAAGCCCTTCAGGCTGAAGCGCGAGGCATCGGGCACCGCATAATATCGGTGCCCCGCCACCACCTCCGCATAGCTCTCGAAGGTCGATACATAGGCCACGTCGAACCCTTCGAATGCAGCGCGCAGCCGGCGCAACTCCACCCAATGCCCGCCACCCGAGGCGCCCGCCAGCAGACGCGGCCGGCGTGCACCGGGCCGGGTCGGCGCCGTTCGGCCGGGAACCGGGCGGGGCGAGCCGCCCTCCCCGCCCCCGCGTAC
>NZ_CAMLAC010000292.1 GCF_946477935.1 uncultured Sphingomonas sp.
GTCGGATACCGCAGCCATCACTGCGTCGTCACTGGAAACGGACGCGTCCGTTTCCCATCAGGTGACCGCGTGATGCCGCGCGGAGCCGCTGCCGGGCGCATCCTGAAGGTGGCCTTCACGGATCTGCTGCATTCGCTCGGTTATCTGAAGGTTGCAGCTGGGGAATGCCGTGTCGGCGTCAGCACGCTGCACCGGTATGCGTCGCTGAACGCGGAAGATGCCGACAAGCATGCTCCGATCGACGTCGTCGCACAGCTGGAGCGAGTGACGGGCGAACCGATCGTGACGCGGAAGCTGTGCGAACTGGCGGGTGGCGTATTCGTGCCTTTGCCGACCGCACCCGCGACCCGCGAGGATCTGCTGTTCCTGCTGAGCCGCAAGGCGCGGGAAAGCAGCGAGCTGACGGCTGCGGCGATCGAGTGCTGCACGGCCGTCGATGATGCGCCCGAAAAGCGGCGGGCAGCGGCCCGCCGGGCGATCAAGGAACTGGACGATGTGGTGGCGGTCGCGATGACGATGCGCGCCGCCCTCGAAACGCTTGAGGGAGACGAGTGATGGGCAAGCTGCATCTGCCGGCGAAGGCGTCGAGCGAGGGCGCGCGGCGCTTGGCGCAGTGGATCATGTCGCTGGATGGCGGGATGACCGAAGCGGCGACCGCGCTGGACATCCCCGAAGGCTGGCTCCAGCGCATGGTCGAGGGCGACATGGTCCCCGGTCTGAAGACCGGCTGCGATCTCCACCGTCTGATGGGCATGACCGCGCGTCACTTCAACGTGCCGGCGCGCGGCGGGTGGTTCGATCGCGTGCCCTACGCGGTGGCCGCTTGAACATGGTTTCCGAAATCGTGCGCGGGCTTCCCCCGGCCGCGTGCGACGGCGCGGTGGGGTCTGCCCCCCACTCCACCGCGCCCATCCCTTCCGATGATCTTGTGCTGATGGTGGCCTCCCCGGAGCGCATCCGCGCCTGGTTGAGCATGGCCGTCCCGGGCGACCAGTTTCTCTATGCGACCTGGGCGCGGGCGCCGGGCAATCACCCGGGCGCGGTCCTGATGCGGACGCTGGCCGGCAAGGGCCTCGTACACCTGAAGCAGAAGCGCGTCGGGACGTCGCTGGTGCATCGCTACACCGCCGAGCGGTCGAGCAAACCGATCGAAACGCCCGCACCGCGGGCGATGTTGTCGGCGCGGCTGGCGGTGATCGCCGAAGGCGAAACCGATCTCGTCAATGCGCTGATGCAGCAGCTGATGCGTGCGGCCCGCTTCCGCCTGCCCTGCCCCACGGATGTGCAGCTGGCGCGACGCGCGGGTGTGGCGCCCGAGGTCGTGCCGGTGGCGCTGGCGGCGATGGTCGAGGCGGGGATGATCCGGGTGCATGCGGCGCCCGCCCCCACGCTGCGGCGTGTGACGATCGTGGATTCTGGAGACGTGACGGGGATGGCGGCATGACAGTTGAAGTGGAGCGCGACGCGTTGTTGGGCGCAGTGCGGGCGGTGGTCGATGTGGTGGCGAGCCGCAACACCATCCCGATCCTCGGTAACCTGCTGATCGAGGCGGGCGAAGGTCGGCTGACGGTCACGGGGACGAACCTCGACCTGCAGGCGACGTCGACGGTCGAGGCGGCCGGGTCGCTTGCGACGACGGTGGATGCGCAGAAGATGGTCGCGGCCGTGGCGAGTTTCCGGGCGGGGCGCATGACGCTGGCACCCGTAGATGGCAAGTCGTCGGTCGTGATGAAGCAGGGCCGTGGCCAGCGTACGCTGGCCACCCTGCCTCCCACCGATTTCCCGAAGCGCAAGGCCCTGGAGGGGGCGGTCGCCTTCTCCATGCCAGCCGCCGCGCTGGCGCGCGTGGTCGAGTGCACGCAGATCGCGCAGTCGGTTGACGAATCGCGGCTGTACCTCAACGGCATCCACCTGCATGCCCACGACGGCCGGCATCTTCGGGGCGTCGCCACGGACGGCTTCAAGATGGTGAGGGTCGAGACGGCACTGCCGGGCGGCGCCGAAGCGATGCCTCCGATCATCGTGCCCAGCAAGGCCGTAGCGCAGATCCGCAAGATGCTGACCAAGGCGGAGGGCGAGGTCGCGATCGAAGTGACCGCCGCCGCCATGTCGCTGGCGGTCGGATCGTCGCGGCTGCTGACCAAGCTCGTGGACGGTACGTTCCCGGACTACGAGCGCGTGATCCCCGCCGCAGGCGGCAAGTACCGCATCGAGTGCATGCCTGCCGCGATCGTCGAGCCCATCGTGGCCGTGGCTGCGGTGGTGAACGCCGAAGGCGACAGCAAGATGAAGGTTCGCAAGGTGCAGGTGGCGATCGGCGGGGCCGATGGTCACGAGGTCCGGTCGTGGGACACGTCGGGCACGCTGGCGAACGAGCCCATCGACGTCGAGGTGTCGGGCGGCGCGCTCGACTTCGGCGTCAACCACAGCCTGTTCAAACCGATCGTCGATCTGTTCGCGGAGAGCGGCAGGATGTCGATCGAACTGGGCGGTAACGAAACCGCGCTGCGGATCACCGGTGAGAAGGACCCCGATCTGATCGCCGTCCTCCAGACCATGCGGCTTTAGGATCGCGATCATGGAAGAAGACTTCGACGAGGCGGCAATCATCGACCTGGCCACCGCCATACAGCGGGGTGATCGAGACAACGCCTTCCACGCGCTGGACCAGTTGATCCGTGATCACGCGAATGCATCCGCCATTCGCGACAGGATCGACATCGCTCGGAGGCAGGCATGACCGTGCTGCCCGTCTATCGGACGTTTCTGTCCGCCAAGGCCGCACAGGACCCTGCGACCGGCATCGCCGACATCAGCGGGCTGCCTGCCGCGTTGGCCGACTTTCAGGCGGCGATCGTGCCATGGGCACTGCGCCGGGGCCGCGCGGCGCTGTTCGCGGGCACTGGTCTCGGCAAGACGCTGATGGAGATGGCGTGGGCCGATGCCGTCGCAAGGGCGGCGAACGCGCCCGTCCTGATCCTGACGCCGCTGGCAGTGGCGCCGCAGTTCGTCAGCGAGGCCGACAAGTTCGGGCTGGAGGTGCGGCGCGCCGCATCCGATGCCGACATCACAGGGCCGGGCGTCTACGTCACCAACTACGACAAGCTGGGCCGGTTCGACCTGACCCGGCTGGCCGGCATCGTCCTCGACGAGAGCTCGATACTGAAGGCGTTCGACGGCAAGACGCGCAACGCTCTGATCGATGGTGCGCGGCGCGTGCCGTTCCGGCTGGCGGCATCGGCGACCCCGGCTCCGAACGATTTCATGGAACTGGGCAACCATGCCGAGTTCCTCGGGGTGATGAATCATGCCGAGATGCTCGCGACGTTCTTCATCCACGACGGAGGCGATACGTCGAAGTGGCGACTGAAGCGGCACGCGGAGGACGCTTTCTGGCGGTGGGTCGCGAGCTGGGCGGTGATGATAACCAAGCCGTCCGACATCGGGTTCGCAGACGGTGCCTATCAGCTGCCCCCGCTTCGGATGCACGAGCATCTGGTGGACAGCGATGCCGATCAGGCGGCCGGCATGGGCATGCTGTTCCCGATGGAGGCCCGCACGATGGCGGAGCGGCTTTCGGCGCGGCGATCGTCGGTATCGGCGCGGGTGGACCGAGCGGGCGAGATCATCGCGGCGCACGACCGGCCTGCGGTGGCGTGGTGCAACCTCAACGCGGAAAGCGAGGCGATGGCCCGCGCGTCGGGCGGCGTCGAGGTGCGCGGCAGCGACAGTGAAGGTCGCAAGGAGGAAG
>NZ_CAMLAC010000293.1 GCF_946477935.1 uncultured Sphingomonas sp.
ACGCTGCCCGATCCGGGCGAGCTGGCGCGGCAACTGACGCAGCAGCCGGGGCAGCGTCGATGCATGGACGACCCGGAGCAGCGCCATCTCCGCCGCCTCGATCGGCAGCGCTGCCCGCGCCACCTCGTCATGCCCCTTCAGCAGCAACTGCCACAGCCGGTGCAGCATCGGAAAGCCGAGCGCCGCGGCCCATTCGCCCCGCGCCTCGCGCTCCTCCTGCGGCTGCGCCGGATCGGGCGGCGTGCCGACCTTCACCAGCGTGATGCCGTGCACCGTCTCCAGCAGCGAACGCAGCACCGATTGCGGATCGACCCCGTAGTCATATTGCCGCCGCAGCAGCGCCAGCGCCGCCGCCGCCTCGCCACGCAGCATCAGGCCGAGCAGATCGCGCACCGCTCCCCGGTCCGACAGGCCGAGCATCTGGCGCACCGCCTCCGCACTCACCCCGCCCCCGTCCAGGTCGGCATGCGCGATCGCTTGATCCAGGATCGACAGCCCGTCGCGCGCAGATCCTTCCGCCGCGCGCGCGATCAGCGCCAGCGCCTCGGGCTCCGCGCGCACGCCCTCCGCCTCGCACACGTGCGTGAAATGATCCGCCAGCATCTCCGCCGAGATGCGCCGCAGGTCGAACCGCTGGCACCGCGACAGCACGGTGATCGGCACCTTGTTCACCTCGGTCGTGGCGAACAGGAACTTCACATGCGCGGGCGGCTCCTCCAGCGTCTTCAACAATGCGTTGAACGCGTTCTTGGAGAGCATGTGGACCTCGTCCACGATGTAGATCTTGAAGCGCGCCGACACCGCGGCATAGCGCGACGCCTCGATGATCTCGCGCACATCGTCCACGCCGGTATGGCTGGCGGCGTCCATCTCGATCACGTCGATATGGCGCCCCTCCGCGATCGCGCGGCACGGCTCGCATTTTCCGCATGGATCGATCGTCGGCCCGCCCTGCCCGTCCGGCCCGATACAGTTCAGCGCCTTCGCGATCAGCCGCGCGGTGGAGGTCTTGCCCACCCCGCGCACGCCCGTCATCAGGAACGCATGGGCTAGCCGGTCGCGCTTGATCGCGTTGCCCAGCGTCTGCACCATCGCATCCTGACCGATCAACTGGCCGAAGGTCTGCGGACGATATTTGCGCGCGAGGACGCGGTAGGCGTCGGGCTTGGCCGGCTGTGGCGGTTCGCCGAGGTCGAAGGAGTCGGACATTGCGGGTCTATGTAGGCCCACGATGCGGCGATTGATAGCGGATTGGGGAGGGTGTGTGGGGGGCGACATGGCGGAGCCATGTCGTCGGACGGTGCTGCGCACCGCCGGCCGCGCTCACCTGGCGCAGCAGGTTCGCGGTGGGAGCCGGGACGACCCGCAGCGAAATCGTTACGGCTGCTTCCGTCAGGATCTGACCGGGTTGGCGACGACTACGTCCGCCCGACTCCCGCCGCGCATATGGCGGAGCCGGGCGGATCGATCAAGCCGCCTTATCGCATATCAGCGACGAACGTTGAAGCAGCGACGCACCGGCCCGTAATAGCCATCGACCCAGCGGCACACCGTGCGCCCACGATATCCATTCCGGTAACCCCGGTCGCGATAGCCTGCCCGGTATCCCCGGTCCCAGCGATCACCCCGCCAGTTGCGCCCGCGGTCCCAGCGCGGCCCATCCCGCCAGCCCGGCCCGCGGTCCCAGCCACGTCCGCGCGGCCCGTCATGCCACCCATGCGGTTGCGCGGCGGCGGGTGTCGCCGCGGCAAGGCCGGTGACCGCGAGCAGACCGGAGGCCATCAGGGCAAAGACTTTCATGACGCATACTCCCGTTTACGCGCCCGCCGGAACCGGTGGGCATGAGGGCAGATTGCGGCAGCGTCGATGATCGCGTGCTGAATTAACCGTTTAGCGGGTGTTCAGGCGGCGCGCCTTGTGGCGGCGTGATGCTCGGCCCGGCGCACCAGCCGCTCCACATCGTCGCGATCGATGTCCAGCGTATCGCCGAACTCGGCCAGCGCCCGGTCGATATCCTCCGCCTGCAGGTCGGCCGCCCGCGGTGCCGCCAGCGTCGGGGCGCGGTGCGGATAGCTGTGCCCGGACAGCCGGTGGAACGCCACGCCGACCAGCGCGATCGCCACCGCGTTCACCCCGACCGGCACGAAGGCGAAGGCATAGCCCGCGCCCAGCACCGGCGCGCCGCCGATCACCGCGGTCAACGCCGCCGCACCGCCCGGCGGGTGCAGCGACCGGGTCAGCGCCATCGCCAGGATCGCGCCCCCTACCGCCAGCGGCGCGGCAAGGCTGCTCCCCGGTAGGGCATGGACCACCGCCACCCCGACCAGCGCCGAGATCACGTTGCCGCCGATCACCGGCCATGGCTGCGCCAGCGGGCTCGCCGGCACCGCGAACACCAGCACGGCGGAGGCCCCCATCGGCGCGACCAGCAGCATCGTCACGCCCGCATCACCGCACAGCAAGGCGGTCACCAACCCCGTCACCGCGATGCCGATCACCGCGCCCGCCGGCGCGCTCAGCCGGTCCCGCAACACACCGGCGGCCAGAACAGAGGGAAAACGCGAACGCATTGAAAATCCGGACGATAAAATGTTGGAAAGTGGCCGCGCTATGCCCCCGGCCGTTTCCCATCGCAATCGGCGCCGGCGATTCAGGGCAAGCTTACGACCAACCCGTCCAGCGTCTGATCCAGCCGGATCTGACAGGACAGCCGGCTGGTCCGCGTCGCCCGCGGCGCCAGGTCCAGCATATCCTCCTCCTCCGCGCTCGGGCCGGACAGCCGATCGGCCCAGCCCGGATCAACGATCACATGGCAGGTCGCGCACGCCATCTGCCCTTCGCACGTCCCTTCCAGCGGCTGGCCGATCGCTTGTCCCACCCGCAGCACCGTGTCGCCGGCCAACCCTTGCGCCTCGGCCGCCGAACCGTCGGGCGCGACGAACGTCACCCGGATCATGCCTGCGCCTCCGCCGCGGCCAGGATCGCGTCCGTCGCCCGCATCAATTCCGCCTCGCTCGTATAGCGCCCGAACCCCAGCCGGATCGAGGATCGCGCCTGTGCGTCGCTCAGCCCGATCGCGCGAAGCACATGGCTCGGCCGCCCCGATCCGCTGGCGCAGGCGGAGCCCGCCGAAAAGGCGACATCGCGCACATCCGACATCAGCCGCCCGACATCCAGCCCGTCGCGCCGCACGTTCAGATTGCCATGGTAACGCGGGCTCGCCGCCCCGTTCAGCCGCCACCCCCCCGCCGCGAAACGCTCCTGCGCCGCTCGCCACAATGGCTCGACCGGCTGCGGATCGTCCGCCGCCATCAACTGCGCCGCCACGCCGAACCCTGCGCACAGCGCGGGGCTCAGCGTGCCAGAGCGCCCCGGCGCTTCCTGCCCGCCGCCATGCAGCAGCGGCGCCGGCGCCACCCCGTCGCGCAGCCACAGCGCACCAATGCCCTTGGGGCCGTGGATCTTGTGGGCGGAGATCGCCACCATGTCGACCGTGTCGGGCAGCGGCACCCGGCCATAGCCCTGCACCGCATCGCACAGCATCCGCGCACCCACGGCGTGCGCCATCGCGGCCAGTTCGGCGATCGGCTGGATCACCCCAATCTCGTTGTTCACCAGCATCGCCGCGACCAGTCCGGTGTCCGGCCCGATCACCGCACGCGCCGCGTCCAGATCGACCAGCCCATCGGCTCCCACCGGCAGCACGACATGCGGCCGCCCGCTCGCCGCCACCGTATCCAGCAC
>NZ_CAMLAC010000294.1 GCF_946477935.1 uncultured Sphingomonas sp.
ATCATACCGTCCGCCGTCACGCTGCTCGCCAGCAGCGCGATCTGCGCGTCCAGCCGCCGGTCGATCCCCTCGGTCACCACCCGCGTCAAAATCCCGGTCGTCGCGATCGCCGCCAGGATCAGCGCCACGCCCCCCGCCAGCACCGACAAAGCCAGCATCCGCCCCCGGATCGACCGCGGCCACATCCTCACCCGCAACGCTCCGCCGTCAGCCGGTAACCACGCCCCCGCACCGTCTCGATCAGCTCGGCGCCCACCTTGCGGCGCAGACGGCCAATGATCACCTCCAGACTGTTGGAGTCCCCATCGGCGTTCATCTCATACACCCGCTCGATCAGCGCCCCCCGCTCGATCACCGTCTCGCGCGCCAACATCAACGCCGACAACACCCGCCACTCCAACCCCGTCAACCGCACCGGAAACCCATCCCGCTCGAACCGCCCGCTCTGACTGTCGTAGCTGAGCGGCCCGCAGGTGATCGTGGTGACCGCGTGGCCCGCCGCGCGGCGAACGATCGCCCGCAACCGCATCATCAGTTCCTCGATACGGAAGGGCTTGGTCAGGAAATCGTCCGCACCCGCCTTGAATCCGGCCACCTTGTCGGACCAGCCGTCCCGCGCGGTCAGGATCAGGACGGGCAGCGTGTGGCCCGCCTCCCGCCACGCGCGCAGCACCGAGACGCCGTCGCGGTGCGGCAGGCCCAGGTCCAGCACGGCGGCATCATAGGTTTCGGTATCGCCAAGATGTTCGGCGTCGATGCCATCGGTGACGAGATCGACGACACAGTTTTCCGATCGCAGCGCCTTGGCGATGGCGGGGCCCAGATCGGCGTCGTCTTCAACCAACAGGATGCGCATGGCTCGTCCGCTACGCCTTCAGGCTAAACCGAAACTGAACCGCGGGGTTCAGCGAGCCGCCCACCGGGCGGCGCTAGTCACCGATCCATAGCAATGCAGAGGATCATGCGATGCGCAAGTTGAACGATCATATCACGCAGATGTCGGCAGGTGGACGGGCGGCCGTGGCCGTGGCGCTGCTCGCGATCGGCGCGGCGGCCGGCGGTACCGGGGGCGCCGCCTTCTCCCACCCGGAAATCCGGATGGCCCCAACGACCGTCACACCGATCGCACGACTGGCCGGATCGCAAGGCATCGTGAGGATCAAGGGCCGGATAACGGAAGTTTATGGCGACCGCTTCGTGATGGCCGATGGGACGGGGCGGGCGATGATCGATGCCGGCCGCCCCGATCGCCTGCCGGCCGCCGGGCAGACGATCTCCGTCCAGGGTCGCTTCGACGATGGTCAATTCCGTGCTGCCTATCTCGTATCGGCGGACGGCATGGTCGAACAGGTGGGGCCGCGACCCGGCCATGGCCGCCCGAAGCATGGCCCCGGTCCTCGCCATGACGCTGCGCGGGACGAAGCCCCCGGTGATCGCGACGCGCCCATCCCCGTTCCCCCGCCGGCCGGCTGATCCGCTTACACCAGCACGCTCAACAGATCGTCGACGCTGCCGACGGCAAAGGCACTATACTCGTCGCCGATGGCGTAAGGCAGTAGCACCCGGCGCTTATGGAGCAGCGCGCCGCAGCTATAGGTGACGTTCGGCACGTAACCGCCGCGCTGTTCCGCGCTGGGGAACAGCAGCGGCGACGGGGTACGTGCCAGCACCTTGGAGGGATCGTCCTTGTCCAGCAGGCAGGCACCCACGCAATAGCCGCGCACAAGCCCCACGCCGTGCGTGAACACCAGCCAGCCCTCGTCGATTTCGAGGGGAGAGCCGCAATTGCCCATCTGCACGAATTCCCAGGGGTATTTGGGCCGCATGATGATCTCGCCGGTTTCCCAGCAATGCAGGTCGTCGGAGCGTAGCAGCCAGATATTCTCGTTATCCTGTCGCCCCAACATCAGGAAGCGGCCGTCCACCCGCCGCGGAAACAATGCCATGCCCTTGTACGCCGCCATCGCGCCGGCCAGCGGCCGCATCTCGTAGGTGCGCAGGTCGATACCGCGGATCAGTTCGGCACGCGCTTCCCGCCCGTCGAATGCGGTATAGGTGCCGATCACGCTTTGCGTGCCGTCATGGTCGGTGAAATGGACCATGCGCAGATCCTCCACGCCCTGCCGCTGGCTCGGCAGGATCGGGAAGATCACCGTTTCCGAAATATCCTGGCTTTCCTCCGAACACAGCCGCACCCAACCGTCATCGTCGCCCTTCTCCACGCGCGGAGGTACGCCCTGCGAACTCGGCGGGTCGATCACCAGGCCATTGCCGCCGTCCCATGTCCCCGACCGGAAGGTGACGGACGAGACATGCCCCTCCCCTACCCCCCTGAGGGAAAGGAGGAAGGCGATACTGTCATCATGAGGATCCTGATCGGGAACCGGCACGATCGACGGGTTAAACAAAGCCGCGCTCTCAAACGCGTACTCCTGGCTGAAATAGGCGCCGATCAGCAACCGGTCGCATGCCGCTTCCACCGCGATGCCCAGTTGATCCTTGACCTCCTCGAACCGGCGCAGGAACACCTGATCGACATTCCTGTGCCGACTGTGCATCGCATGATGGAGCAGATCCAGGATGTGCTGCCGCATGGCCGGGTCCAGCGCCATGAGCCGCCCGGCCACCGCCTCCGCCCGTGTCGGTCTCCCGTCGCTGAAGGCATCGGGATAGGTGAAGCTGAACGGCCGTATCACCGTGCGTGACGGGTCGGGCTTCAGCGCAATGTCCAGCGTGGTGAAGACGTCGGCGGCGTTCATCGCTCAAGATCTTTCATGGGAGCAGGTATAGGGAAAAACCATGATCTGGCTGAGCAATCTCAGGCCCACCCCGATCACCCGGCATGATCTTTTGCCATGCCCGGCGATTGCAGACGGTTTGGCCAGAACTCGGCAGGCCGAAAGCCGCGAGCCGCGTGGACATGTTCGTCGCCGCGACAGTCCATGACGTGCAGCATCGGCTATGCCGGTCTAGGCCGTACCCTCCCGCCGCGCGCCAGTGATCATGCGGCGGGCGATCTCGCGCACCTGTTCGTCATCCTTGTCGCCGCCCTCCGCCGGGTCGCCGAGATGGTCCAGACTTTCTTCCAGGAAATCGAGCAGACCGGCATGCTTGCTCTCGACATATTCCATCAGCTTGAACAGCAGATGTTCGGTTGCGATCTCGCGCCGGCGCACGGCAATGGCGGTATCGGTCATCGGCCCGGTTCTCCTTCGGTCTTGCCGTGCCCCAACGCGCGAGCGGCCCCGAAAGTTTTCCACGAACCAGACGGGTTTCACGCTATCGCAGGGCCAGCCATCCGATCACCGCGAACATCGCCAGCGCACACCAGCCGCCATCGGTGCGCATCAGATACGCAGTGCCAAGCACGCCCACCCCGACCAGCACGCCCATCATCATCTGTCGGTCGGCGATACGGCTGAGTATCATCATCGCGCCCACCAGATTGGCAGCGGCATTGGCGGCGATCCATGCATAGGACAGCCTGGGCCCGATCGATCCCCATAGCGGCAGCTTGATCGTGGCAAAACCGCGCATCTTGCTGGGAAACAGGTCAGCCGCCAAGTGTAGCCCGATCCCGAATCCCAGTCCCGCGGCAACGGCCCAGGTCCGCCGGTCCTGGAATGCGATCAGCACCGGCAGGATGCTGTGCAGCAATGCGCTACGATGGCGCAGCTTCAATGGGGTGTCCAGATCGGGCAGGCTGGTGCCCGCGGCCGTCGCGACCACCACCG
>NZ_CAMLAC010000295.1 GCF_946477935.1 uncultured Sphingomonas sp.
GTCTTGGGGATCGTCGCGTTGGTTTCGCCGTCGGTGACGTAAGCGCCGTAGCGGCCCTCCATCAGCTTGATCTCCGCCTCGGTACGCGGGTGTTTGCCAAGAACCTTGAGCGGTTCGCGGGCGGCGCCGCGGGCCGGGCGACCGCCGCCGGCGGCGGCGTCGGCCAGCTTCGAGACGGCCGCGTTCATGCCCGTCTCGAACACCTCGGCGGTGGATTGCAGGCGGGCATATTTGCCGCTGTGCGCCAGATAGGGGCCGTAGCGGCCGATCGAGGCGGTGATCGGCTCGCCCGTCTCGGGATGGTTGCCGATCGTGCGCGGCAGGCTGAGCAGCTTCAGCGCCCATTCCAGATCGAGATCGACATCCTTCGGGATCGAGGCGCGCTTGGCCTCCTTGCCCTCGCCGAGTTGGATATAAGGGCCGAAGCGACCCGACTTGCGCTCCACCGGCAGGCCCGTCTCCGGATCCTTGCCGAGCGTTTCGGGGCCGCTGTCCTCGCCGGCGGCCTCACCGCCTTGGGCGAAGCGGCGGGTATATTTGCACTCCGGATAGTTGGAGCAGGCGATGAACGCGCCGAAGCGGCCGCCGCGCAGCGCCAGCTTGCCCTCGCCGCAATTGGGGCAGAGGCGCGGGTCGGAGCCGTCCGCCTTTTCCGGGAAGAGATAGGGGGCAAGAAACTGGTCCAGTTCGGCGGTAATCGCCGAGGGCTGCTGCTCCATCACCTCCGACGTGCGCGGCTTGAAGTCGCGCCAGAACGCCTCCAGCACCGCCTGCCACTGGGCACGGCCGCCCGAGACGTCGTCCAGTTCCTCTTCGAGTTCGGCGGTATAGTCGAAGCCGACATAACGCTCGAAAAAGCGTTCGAGGAAGGCCGTGACCAGCCGGCCGCTTTCTTCCGCGAAGAAGCGGTTTTTTTCGACGCGCACATAGGCGCGGTCCTTCAGCGTCTTGATGATCGAGGCATAGGTGGAGGGGCGGCCGATGCCGAGTTCCTCCATGCGCTTGACCAGCGAGGCTTCGGAGAAGCGGGGCGGGGGCTGGGTGAAATGCTGCTCGGCCTTCACGTCCTTCTTCGCGGGGGCGTCGCCGTCGCGCAGGCGCGGCAGGCGGCGCGATTCCTCGTCCGCGGCGTCGTCCTGTCCCTCTTCGTAGAGCGCGAGATAGCCGGGGAAGAGCACGACCTGCCCGGTCGCGCGCAGGATGTGGCGGCCGGTGCCGTCGGCCATGTCGATGGTGGTGCGCTCCATCCGCGCCGAGGCCATCTGGCTGGCGAGCGCGCGCTTCCAGATCAGGTCGTACAGGCGGCCGTGATCGCCCGAGCCGGCACGGTCGCGCGAGAAATCGGTGGGGCGGATCGCCTCGTGCGCTTCCTGCGCGTTCTTCGCCTTGGACTGATATTGCCGGGGTTTGTCCGGCACATAGCTGGCGTCGTAGCGGTCGGCGACGGCCTTGCGCGCGGCGGAGATGGCGCTGCCGTCCATCTGCACGCCGTCGGTGCGCATATAGGTGATCGCGCCATCCTCGTAGAGTTGCTGCGCGATCCGCATCGTGTGGTCGGCGGAGAAGCCCAGCTTGCGCGCCGCCTCCTGCTGGAGGGTCGAGGTGGTGAAGGGGGGCGGCGGGTTGCGCGTCGCGGGCTTGGTCTCGACCGACTGGACGGAGAAGCGGCCCGCCTCGACATCGGCTTTCGCACGCGTTGCATCACCCTCGTTGCCGATCGACAGGCGATCAAGCTTTTTGCCCTCCCACTGGACGAGGCGCGCGGTGAAGGGGGTGCCGTCCTGCTCCATCTCCGCGGTGACGGACCAGTATTCCTGGGGGCGGAACGCCTCGATCTCGCGCTCGCGGCCGACGATCAGGCGCAGCGCGACCGACTGGACGCGGCCCGCCGACTTGGCGCCGGGCAGCTTGCGCCAGAGGACCGGCGAGAGAGTGAAGCCGACCAGATAGTCGAGCGCGCGGCGGGCGCGGTATGCGTCGATCAGGTCGGTATCGAGTTCGCGCGGATTCTGCATCGCGTGCAGGATCGCGGGCTTGGTGATCGCGTTGAAGGTGACGCGCTCCACCGCCTTGGGCAGCGCCTTGCGGTTCTTCAGCACCTCGCGCACGTGCCACGAAATCGCCTCGCCCTCGCGGTCGGGGTCGGTGGCGAGGATCAGGCGGTCGGCCTTCTTCGCCTCGTCGGCGATCGCCTTGAGCTGCTTGGCCTTGTCGGCGTAGTTTTCCCATTCCATCGCGAACCCTTCGTCCGGGTTTACCGAACCGTCCTTGGGCGGCAGGTCGCGGACATGGCCGTAGCTGGCGAGGACGCGGTAATCGCCGCCGAGATATTTCTCGATGGTTTTCGCCTTGGCGGGGGATTCGACGATGACGAGCTGCATAAGCGGGGCGTGGTGTCCTTACGTGTACGCGCGAGGATGGGGAGGGGGAGGCGGTGGCGTCAAGTCGTGGCGGCGGTCGTGGTTCCCGATGGTGCCGCCGATGTGGAGCATGACAGAGGTCACGGGCGCGGGTAGCGTCGGCGCCATGCCCTATCTTTATCTGTTCGTCGCGATCCTGGCGGAAGTGACCGGCACGTCCTTCATGAAGCTGTCGCAAGGATTTACCCGGCCGGTCCCGTCACTGGTGACGGTGCTGGGCTATGCGATCGCCTTTTACTTCCTGTCGTTGACGCTGAAGACGATCCCGACGGGAATCGCCTATGCGATCTGGTCGGGGGTAGGGATCGTGCTGATCTCGGCCGTGGCGTGGGTGTTCCAGGGGCAGAAGCTGGATGCGCCGGCGATGATCGGCATGGCGCTGATTATCGCCGGGGTAGTGGTGATGAACGGCTTCTCGCGGGCCGGGGGGCATTGAGGATCATGGCTGGAGGCTGACCCTTCCGCCCGCGTGGCGTTCCAGCCGGCCGGCGAGTTCGAGTTCGAGCAGCACCGTCTGGACGATGGCGGGGGCGGCGTTTGCCTGGCGGATGAGTTCGTCCACGGCGACGGGCACGGGGCCGAGCAGGGTGGTGATCGCGCGGCGGTCGGCGTCGGTGGCGTCTTGTGGGGGCGGGCCGGTGTAGTCGCTGGCGGGGGCTTCAACCATGCGTGGGTCCAGCGGGCGGATGAGTTCGAGGATGTCCGCGGCGGACTGGATGAGGATCGCCCCTTCGCGGATCAGGAGGTTGCAGCCTTGCGCGCGGGGGTCGAGGGGGCTGCCGGGGACGGCCATGACGTCGCGGCCCATTTCTGTGGCGAGGCGGGCGGTGATGAGCGAGCCGGACTTGGGTGCGGCCTCCACGACGACGGTGCCGCTGGCGATCCCGGCGATGATGCGGTTGCGCGAGGGGAAGTGGCGGGCGCGCGGCTCGGTGCCGGGGGGCTGTTCGGCCAGCAGCAGCCCGCGGGTCGCAACCGCCTGCTGCAGCTCGGCATTTTCGGGCGGGAAGGCGATGTCGATGCCGCTGGCGATGACGCCCACCGTGCCGGTGTCGATGCTGCCGGCGTGCGCAGCGGTGTCGATGCCGCGGGCTAGGCCGGAGACGACGGTGACGCCCTCCTGCCCCAGTGCGAGCGCCAGTTGGCGGGCGAAGCGGCAGGCGGCGGCCGAGGCGTTGCGCGCGCCGACGATCGCGACTGACGGGCGGCGGGCGAGCGACAGGTCGCCGCGGACGATCAGCGCGGGCGGTGCGGTGTCGATATGGGCGAGCAGGCGCGGATAGTCAGGATCGCCGAGGAGCAGGT
>NZ_CAMLAC010000296.1 GCF_946477935.1 uncultured Sphingomonas sp.
CGGCAGCGTCAGATGTGTATAAGAGACAGTCTGGGGAGAGGGAGGGGCCCGCCGCGCAAGCGGTGGGAGGGTGAGGGGCCACCAAACAGCGCAGCACTGCTGGTCTACCCCTCACCCTCCCACTGCCTAAGGGCGGCGGGCCCCTTCCCTCTCCCGGAGGAGAGAGGGAAACTGTACTCCAATACCACGACCTAACCCGATATAATGCCAAAATTCAATTTGACCCCTTCAAGGGCAAATTCCTATATTAACCCCGTGAATGGCCAAAACGAACAACGCTACGTCGCCCTGATGGGCGACCTTGTGCGCAGCGAAGGCAACACCGCGCCTGCCCACCTTCACGCCAGCTTCAACGCCGCAATCGACGCCCAAAACACCGCAATGCGCGAAGCCATCGCCTCCCCGCTCACCATCACCCTCGGCGACGAGTTCCAGGGCCTGCTCACCTCCTTCGCCCAGGCTCTCACCGCCGCACAAAGCCTCCGCTTCCGCCTGCTCGCCGACGACATCGAATGCCGCTTCGTTATCGGGCTGGTCCGCCTCCACACCCCGCTCAACCGCGACCGCGCCTGGAACATGATGGGCCACGGCCTCTCCCGCGCACGCGAGAAGCTCGACGCCAAGCGCGCGGTGACGCTCTACGGCTTCACGCTGGAGGACGATCCGTTGATGGAAACGCTGCTCGACGCGCTGGGTGCGGGAATGACCGCGATCGAGCGGCGCTGGACCCCGCAACAGCGCCGCTACATCACCGCGATGCTGGCGGGCGATGACGTCGCCACCGTCGCCCGGACGCATGACGTATCCATCTACAGCGTCTACAAGGTGCGCGCCGCCGGCGATTACGACGCCTATCTGGCGCAGCGCCACGCGCTCGCCGCCGCCGCCGCTGACCTCGATCGGAGGCACCGGCTGGCATGATGCCCATGCTGCTCCACCCGCTGCTCTACACCGGCGTGGCGCTCTGGCTGCTCACCGATCTCGGCAATCGCCTGTGCCGCGCCATCTTCTCGCTGTCCGGGCTGAAGGACGCGACCGCGCATCTGCCCGCCGCCGGGCACAGCGCGGGCCGCTGGATCGGCACGCTGGAACGGCTGATCCTGGCGGTCGGCATTCTGGCGCACAGTTGGGAGATCCTCGCCGCGGTAATCGCGCTCAAGACGGTTGCCCGCTTCAACGAACTGAACGAGCGCGTCTTCGCCGAATATTTCCTGATCGGCTCGCTGTTCAGCATCGCCTGGACGATGGCCGTCACCGCGCTCTGGCTCGGCTATGACCGGACGCTGGGCAGCGCGCTCTATCCCATGATCGCCCGGTTGATCGTCGTCGCACCCTGACGCATCGCCGGACAGCCGTTGACGCCCCCGCGCCTCGCGCCCAAGGCGCTGGCCATGCGCTTCTTTTCCGACAACGCCGCCCGCATCCATCCCAAGGTCCTCGACGCGATCGTCGCCGCGGATACGCTCGACACCGCCTATGACGGCGATCGCTGGTCGCAGGGGCTGGACGCGCGGCTGTCGACGCTGTTCGACACCGCAGTGGAGGTGTTGTGGGTGCCCACCGGCACCGCCGCCAACTGCCTCGCGCTCGCCAGCCTCTGCCCGCCTTATGGCGGCGTCGTCTGCCACCGCGACGCGCATATCCAGAATGACGAGGGCGGCGCCCCCGAATTCTACACCCACGGCGCCAAGCTGATGCTGGCCGACGGCGAGGGCGCGAAGCTGACCCCCGCCACCATCGCCCATCTGCTCGATGCCATCCCCGCCCATGTCCACAGCGTCCAGCCGCACGCCATCTCGATCACCAACGCCACCGAATATGGCCGCGTCTATACGCCGGACGAGGTCGCCGCGATCGGCGCGCTCGCCCGGACCCGCGGCCTTGGGCTGCACATGGACGGCGCCCGGTTCGCCAATGCGGTCGCCGGCACCGGCGCGCACCCCGCCGACCTGACATGGCGCGCGGGCGTCGACGCGCTGTCCTTTGGCTTCGTCAAGAATGGCGGGATGAGCGCGGAGGCGCTGGTCTTCTTCACCCCCGGCCATGCCGATGCCGCCCGCCGCCGCCGCAAGCGCGCCGGGCTGCTCTTCTCCAAGGGTCGCTATCTCGCCGCGCAGATCCTGGCGATGGTCGAGGACGATCTGTGGATCGCCAACGGCGCCGCCGCCAACGCCCATGCCACCCGCCTCGCGGATGCGGCGGGCGACCGCCTCGTCCACCCGGTCGAGGCGAACGAGGTCTTCCTGCGCATGACCCCTGACGAAGCCGCGAGCTTACGCGCGCAAGGCTTCGACTTCTACGACTGGGCAGCAGGCGAGATCCGCCTCGTCACCGCCTGGGACAGTGACGAGGGCGCCGTCGCCCGCCTCGCCGACGCGATTGCCCGGCTGTGAGCGAATTCGACCACCGCCCGCAATCGACCAAGGCGGCGATCCTCGTCCCCTTCGCGATCGTCACGCTGATCTGGGGATCGACCTGGCTCGTCATCCGCGACCAGTTGGGCGTGGTGCCCCCCTCCTGGTCGGTCAGCTACCGCTTCCTCGTCGCGGGGCTGGCGATGGCGGCCTATGCGAAGTTTCGCGGCGAGAGTTTCCGCATCGGCAGCGGCGGGTGGCTGTTCGCGCTCGCCATCGGCGTGTTCCAGTTCGTGATGAACTTCAACTTCGTCTACCGCGCCGAACAGTTCATCACCTCGGGCCTCGTCGCGGTCGTCTTCGCGATGCTGCTCGTCCCCAACGCCCTGTTCGCGCGCGTCTTCCTCGGCCAGCGCCTCGGCGGGCAGTTGATCGCGGGCTCCACCGTCGCAATGGCCGGCGCCGCACTCCTGTTCGTACACGAAGCGCGCGTCGATCCCGCCGGCCCCGCCAACGCCCTGGCCGGCATCGGCTTCACCGCACTCGCCATCCTCTCCGCCTCCACCGCCAACGTCATGCAGGCGACGCGCACCGCCAAGCGCTATCCCATGCACAGCGTCCTCGCCGTGGCGATGCTCTCGGGCGCCGCCATGGACGCGCTACTCGCCTATGCACTGGCGGGGCCACCCAGCTTCGAATGGCGCGCCGGCTATGTCGCCGGCATCGTCTATCTCGGCCTCGCCGCCTCCGCGCTCGCCTTTCCGCTCTACTACCGCGTGCTCCGCGTCATCGGCCCGGCCAAGGCCGCCTACTCCAGCGTCATCGTCCCCGTCATCGCCATGCTTTTATCAACGATGTTCGAAGGTTATCGCTGGTCGCCGCTCGCCGCCGCCGGTGCCGCCGTCACCGGACTCGGGCTGGTCATCGCGCTCAGCGCACGCAGGCCCAACCGGTAATCGGGAAAGCGCGGGTCCCAGCCCAGCACCCGCTTGGCCTTACCGTTCGCCACCCGCCGGTTCTCGGCATAGAAACCGCGCGCCATCGGCGACAGGCTGTCGAGCGAGACGATCGGCGGCGGTGGCAGGCCGATCAAGGCGGCGGCGAACGTCACCACATCGTCCTGCGGACAGGGGTGATCGTCGGCCAGGTTATACGCCCCTGCCGGCGCATCGAACCCCGCGATCACGCCCGACACGATATCGTCGACATGCACCCGGCTGAACACCTGGGTGGCCAGCCCGATCCGGTGCGCCCGCCCCGCGCGCACCCGCTCGATCGGCGAGCGCCCCGGGCCATAGATGCCGGGCAGGCGGAACACCCGTGCCCCCCGCGCCAGCCACGCCGCATCCGCCTCGGCC
>NZ_CAMLAC010000297.1 GCF_946477935.1 uncultured Sphingomonas sp.
GCCAGGCATTGCGGCGGCCCATGTCCATGATCGCCTGCTTGATCCGCGGCGGGGTGCCCGGTGCATCTGCCAGCGCCGTCATGCCCACCCAGAACACCGCCTGTTCCCAGGCGCGCGGATTGCGCGTCTCACCGGTCGCCGCGGCGATATGGCTGGGGTCCAGTCGGCCGAGCTGCCAGTCGGCCAGTTTCACTGCGGTTGCGCGCACCGCTGCCGGATCGACCGCCGGCGCCCCTTGTGCGGTCGCGGGGATCGTACCGGGCCATGCGGCGACGGACGCCAGCCCAAGCGCCAGGGCAAGACGCGTGTTCATCGTCACTTCTCCATCACAGCAAAGGCGGGGCGCCGATGGCGAACGGCTGGCATCACAGGGCGACCGGACGGCCTCATCACGTCGTCTGCCAGTCCTGGCCGCCTCGGCATCCATCCCCCATTCTTGCGCATCGTCGAGCGCTGAACAATTTGTAGGATAACTGTTGGCCGTGTGTCAAATGGATCGCGGGAGGGCGGCGCCGGAATCGTCGCCGCCGTCACTCAATTCGGAATGGCGGTTCAGGCTTTCCTGCATATGGTCCCACGCCGCCTGACGCGCCCGCGGCACGTCCATGCGCGTGATCGCATCCAGGATCGCCTCATGTTCCCCACGCACCTTGGCGACATAGGCCTCGTGCGCGCCCACCGGCTTGTCACGCAGATACAGGTTGCGCGGCGGCACCAGCCTAAGACCCAGAAAGTCGATCAACCGCACGAAATAATCGTTTCGCGTCGCGCGTGCGATCGCCAGATGAAATTCCACATCTGCGGCGGCAGCGGCCACCGGATCGTCGCTGAACTGGGCCATACGCCGCAACGCTGCGCGCATCGCCCCCACATCCTCAGTGGTGCGCCGTGCAGCGGCGAACGCCGCCATCTCCGCCTCGATCGCCAGCCGCATCTCCAGCAACCGGATCACATCAGCCAGTTCGGACAGTTCGTCGCGCGTGACCTGAAACGCGCGATAGCGGGCATCCTCCGCCACATAGACGCCCGATCCCTGGCGGGAGACGACCAGCCCTTGCGCCTCCAGCCGGGCGACCGCCTCGCGCACCACGGTCCGGCTGACCTTTTCGGTTTCCGCGATGATTTTTTGTGTGGGCATCTGGGCACCGGGCGCCAGTTCCCCGTCCAGGATGCTGGTTTCCAGCTTCGCGAACAGGGCATCCGCCATCGACAAAGCCTTGACCATCTCACTCCTCGCCACCCGGTCTTGTCCTACGATTACACGCTTTCCCCACGCTTACATCGACAACTCTGTCAATAGTTGACCGGATAGTCCTTGCGGAAATCCTGCCCCGCATAGGCACGCCGCATGGTCCAGGGCATGGCCGCTCCCGTCCAGAACGGGTCGGATGCCGGCCGCCCCAGCGCCACCAGCCCTTCGGACGCGATATACATGCTGCCAGCGTTGGAATACCAGTCGCCCAGCGTCGGCTGCGCCCGGGTAAACCCGATGGTGAGGAAACCGTCCGCGTTGAAATTGCTCGGATCGGCAAACACCCGCCGTGCCGCCATCACCGTCGCCGAACGGACCTGCGGCCCCGGCAAGGTTTCGGGCAGCCAGCCACGCCACGCCAGCACGCCCAGGACCTGATGCGCCGCAATGCGATACGTCAGCGACCGACCGATTGCGGCATAGGCGCCGTCCGGCCCGATAATCCGCTCCAGATGCTCGCCGTACCGCTGCATTCGCCGCCGCGCCTGTTCGAACGCTTCGCTCGGCTTCAGATTATTGAACGACGGTTTGCCGCGAGACAGCACCTCCAGCACCTGCACCATCATCGGGTGGATGACATAGCTGTTGTAATAGTCGAAGTGGAACCGGTCGCCGTCGGCATACCAGCCGTCACCGACATACCAGTCGCCGGCGAACAGCTTTACGGTCATATCGACGCGCATCGGGTCCCAATCCTCGCCGATCGAGAACAGGAACGCTTCGTTCATCGCCGCGAACAGCAGCCAGTTCTGATAGGGTGGCGATATCCGGCGCAGCCCCTTGATGACCGCGATGATCCGCTGCTTGGTCTTGGCATCCAGCGGATCCCACAGCGTCTTGGGTGCACGCAGCAACGCGCTGGTAAAATAGGCACTGTCGACCAGCGCCTGGCCATGCCCTTCCCATCCCAGCCGATCCGGGCTCGCCGGATCGACCGAATGGACGTAACTCTGCAACGCCTGCTCCCGCAGGGTTCGCCGCAACCGGCCCTCGGCATCGTCGCTGTCCGGCAGCGCCAGCCACGGTGCGATCCCGTCGATCAGCCGGGCGAACGCCTCCATATATGCCACCTTTGGACTTCGCTTGTCCCAGGTCGGGCTCAACTCGGGCGTCCATTCCCGTTGCAACCGCCCCTTGGCCATGCGCGAGAGGACCGGCCTTGCCATTCGCTCCAGCAGGTCGACCATGAAGCGCCGATCCTCCGCCCCACCGGGCAGCATCGACACGTCGTTCGTGGTCCCTCCGGCTTGGGCACCCACCGCCTGTGCACCGGCGGGTACCGCCGCCCCAGCCATGCCACCGGCCAATGCCATCAACACCTGTCGCCGTTCCATGGCTCTCCCCTCCGTCATCGTGTCGGCACCGAAAAATCCAGCCGCTGCGACGCGGCATAGGCCTGCCATTTTTCGCGCGTGTCGAAGCCGCCGGCCCCCTTGCTCCACGCGGAACCCGAAAAATAGACAAAGGGCTTGCCAGGCCTCACCCGCACCAGGAACAGGTGGTTGTCGGCATCGTCACGCTGCTCGACGATGGTTGCAGGATCCACGCGAATCGCCACGGCCATGCGGCCATGCGCGCCATCCTCCGGCCCCCACCAAGTCATCACCCCACGCGCGCGATCGGCACTCATCTGTCCTGCAACCGGCCCGGTCGTCCGTTTGCCGATGCCGATCCCCACGATCATTTCACCCGGCTTGTCCGACGACAAGGTGGATACCATGCGGGTGAAATGCGTGCCCAACGGCAAAGTGAAGCGTCGTGTTTCCCACACCTTGCGCCCGACATCGATCGGCCAGGGCGCGTAATCGACCTCGAAATCCGCCGCCTCGCCGCCACTGGCGCGAATGCGATGCCGGATGAAGTTCCGGGATGTCCACAGCTTGTTGTCGCGCCAGATCCCCAGCCCACCTGCCCCACGACCGGTGCCGACATTGTAGAAGTCGATGCCCTCGCCGTGATAGCCATGCTGGTCGCCGGTGCGAAGCTGGCGATCGGCAAAGGGCCAGGCAAACTGCTTGCCCCAACTATCGATGCCCGATCCCGATGGCGGTTCCACCGCTTCCAGCGCGTGGCCATAAATGCGATGGGCGGTGCGGTCGTTCTCCCACAGCAGATCGTCATGGCGATAATCCGCCAGCACCGCCACCGCTGCGGGTTTGTGGGTCGCCGGCGGAGGTAAGGGCTTGTCGACGGGCAATACGGGCGTCGCGACCTGCTGCTGCGCGATCCCGGCAGAACCAGCCATGACCAGGATCGCTGTCAGCGGCAGACCACGCATACACAGGCTCTTTGCACGCTGGATCACGATGCCCCTCCTCAGTTATATGACAAGTTATCCGCTATCATGGCGAATGCAAGCACGTTGTCAGCTGGAGAGGAACTGGTCTGTGATCTTGGGCATGAGGCGCGTGGCGGCGTGTCGGGAACGCACAAAAGCCCCGGTC
>NZ_CAMLAC010000298.1 GCF_946477935.1 uncultured Sphingomonas sp.
ACCCTGCCCCCCGCACTCGACGGCCACCCCTTCCCCGGCGAGCCCCTCGGCTGCGCGATGAACATCTTCCGCCGCGCCGACATCCGCCCCGGCCACACCGTCGCCATCGTCGGCATCGGCTTCCTCGGCGCGATACTCACCCGCCTCGCCACCGACGCCGGTGCCCGCGTCATCGCCATCTCCCGCCGCGACGAATCGCTGGCGCTCGCCCGCCATTACGGTGCCGCCGACGTGATCCCCATGCACGATCACTGGGCGATCATCGAAAAGGTGAAGCGCCTGACGGACGACACGTTATGCGACCGGGTGATCGAGGCGGTGGGCAAGCAATGGCCCCTCGACCTCGCCAGCGCGATCACCGGCTTTGGCGGCAAGCTGATCGTCGCGGGCTATCATCAGGATGGCCCGCGCCAGGTGAACATGCAGGACTGGAACTGGAAGGGCATCGACGTGATCAACGCCCATGAACGCGATCCCGCGGTGCAGATGCGGGGTCTGCGCGACGCGGTGGAAGCGGTCGCGAGCGGGCGCATCGATCCCGCTCCGCTCTACACTCATCGCTATCAGCTCGCAGAACTCGGCGACGCGATCGCCGCGACCCGCGACAAGCCGCAAGGCTTCGTCAAGGCGCTGGTGACCTTCGGAGACGCGGCATGACGCGCCCGCGGATCGGCTTTCTCGGCGTCGGCTGGATCGGCCGCCACCGCATGCAGGCGATGCTGGAGACCGGACTGGTCGAAGCCGCAGCGATCGCCGACCCCTCGCCCGAGATGATCGCCGAGGCCATGAAGCTGGCGCCTCGCGCGCATGTCGTGGACGGGCTGGCGGCGATGCTGGCGACCGGGGTTGACGGCGTCGTCATCGCCACGCCGAGCGCGCTCCATGCCGAACAGTCGGTGGCGGCCTTGCAGGCGGGCGCCGCCGTGTTCTGCCAGAAGCCGCTTGGCCGCGATGCCGCCGAGGCGGCTCGCGTGGTGGACGCCGCGCGTACCGCCGACCGGCTCTTGTCGGTGGACTTCTCCTACCGCTTCACCGCCGGCATGCAGGCGATCCGCGAACTGGTGGCGAACGGTGCGCTCGGCCATGTTCAGGCGATCGATCTCGTCTTCCACAATGCCTACGGCCCGGACAAGCCGTGGTTCTATGACCGTGCGCAATCGGGCGGCGGGTGCGTGATGGATCTGGGTGTCCATCTGGTCGATCTCGCGCTCTGGGCGCTCGGCTTCCCGGAGGGTGATCCGGAGGTCACCGCGCAACTGTTCGCAAACGGGCGGCTGCTTGCCCCCGGTGCCGAGGCCGTGGAGGACTTCGCCACCGCCAGCATCGTGCTGCCGATGGGCACGGTGGTGCGCCTCACCTGCTCATGGCGGCTCCATGCCGGCCGCGATGCCGAAATCGCCGCCGCCTTTTATGGCACGGGAGGCGGCGCGGCGCTGCGCAATGTCGACGGCTCCTTTTACGACTTCGTGGCGGAGCGGTATCGCGGCACCCAGCGCGAAACGCTCGCCATGCCGCCGGAGGAATGGGGCGGTCGCGCCGGTGCCGACTGGGCGCGGAGGCTGGCCGCCGGCGAACGCTTCGATCCGGCGGCGGCGCAACTGGTCACCGTGTCGCAGGTGCTGGATCGCATCTACGGTCGGTAAACCGCACAAAGGCCCTTCCTGCGGCGCGGGAGGGGCCATTCGATCGATGGTATCGGTGAATGGCGCGCCCGGAACGATTCGAACGTCCGACCCTCAGATTCGTAGTCTGATGCTCTATCCAGCTGAGCTACGGGCGCGCATGGGCCATTTGAGACCTGTTTTCCACTGGCGCGCCCGGAACGATTCGAACGTCCGACCCTCAGATTCGTAGTCTGATGCTCTATCCAGCTGAGCTACGGGCGCGCTGTGGAGGTGGGCTCTTAGAAGCCGGCAGAAACGAACGCAAGAGTGTTGCTCGACTTTCTTCACTTTTCTACGGGTGCAAGCATGACGCCGTCGCCCCGCCCCTTCGCCCTGGCTTTGCTGATCAGCCTGTCGCTCGCCGCCTGCGCGCAGGACGACACCGTCTATCCCTCGCTGGGCGTGCGCCCGGTCGAGAAACTCGGTTTTGCCGAGCCGGAGGTCGAGCCGGCGGAAATCCGCCCCGACCCCGCGCTGGATGCCCGTATCGCCGAATGGAACGGCCAACTGGACACACTTGCCCGCGATTTCGACACGGAGGCACGGCAGGTCGAGACACAGGCACGCGCCGCACGGGGGCAGACGGTGGGGAGCGAGCCTTGGCTCGACGCGCAGGCCGGACTGGCACAACTGGACGATCGCCGCGCACAGCTTTCCGCGCTGGTCGCGACGATCGACGAGGCCGCGATCGACCGAGCCGCGCAGCTTGCCCCCGACTATCCCGCGTTGACCGCGCTCAAGACCCGCGCCGCGGCCGAGGGAACGCGGCAGAGCGCCCTGATCGACCGACTGCAAGCCGGCCTGCCTGCCGCCTGACGTCAGAACCCCCGGATCAGCGGCAGGATGGTCGAATAATCGTCCGTCCATGCCGGCACCCGCTCGGCATTCGTGATTGGCGCCCAGCCCGGATTGCGGTCGGCCAGCGCATCGATCACCCCCCGGTCCCGTGACAGGGCGATCCACAGCGATGCCGACGCATCCGTATCCAATGAAGAAGGATTGTAGTTGAACTGCATGCCATGCCAATCCCCGGTACGGGCGGCGGCAGCAACGACCGGCTCCAGGTCGAGAAAGCGGTTGGAGATATGGACGAGGAGCAGGCCGCGGGCGGAAAGAACGCGCGCATAGGTCTCGAACGCCTCGCGCGTCATCAGGTGCATCGGGATCGCATCGGACGAGAAGGCGTCCAGCGCCAGCAGGTCCAGGCTGTCGGGCGCCGCTTGCGACAGGCTGATCCGCGCATCGCCGAGCAGGATGGTCGGCCGCGGCAGGCAGCGCGACAGATAGCTGAACTGCCCGGTATCGCGCGCGATGCGGATGACGGCAGGATCGATCTCATAGAAGCGCCAGCTCTGACCGGGCCGGGCATAACAGGCGAGCGTTCCGGTCCCCAGGCCGACCACGCCGATCCGTGCGCCTGCGCCGTACAGGGCCGGCGCCAGCAGCATCGCCTGCCCCACGCCGGATCCGGGCGCGTAATAGGTGGTCGGCTGCCGTTCCCGCGCCGGCGATCCGCGAAGCTGTACGCCGTGAACGGTGGTACCGTGGTCCAGCTCGCGCCGGTCGGAGCGGATGTTGACCGTATAGACGCCGAAATAGCTGCGCGTCCGCGCCCCTGCATCCAGGCTGAGCGCGATGGCGCGGTATCCGCCGAACACGACCAGCGCACTGGCGAGCAGCAGGACATAGCCCATGCGCGCGCCGATCGTCAGCAGGCCCAGCGTCGCCAGCAGCAGAAAGGCGATGCCGTTCGCCGCCCCGGTCAGCCCGTCGGTGCGCAGCACCGCGATATCGATGCCGATCGCCAGGATCAGCGCCAGCCCGATCAGCATCACCCGCCCGTGCTTCGCCCATAGCCGCTGGATCTGCACCGCCAGGAACTGTTGCGGCACCAGCATCCCTGCGGCCAGGATCAGCAGCGGGTACTCGTACGTCCAGTCGAACAGCACCGGTGCCAGCAGCACGGCGAACACCCCGCCCAGCGCCCCGCCCGCCGACATCGCCAGATAGAAACCCGTC
>NZ_CAMLAC010000299.1 GCF_946477935.1 uncultured Sphingomonas sp.
CCGCCTACCCCAATCCCCGATCGCGCGGGTGCTCCGACAAGGAGCTTAAAAGGGAACACGGTGACAGGCGGCCCCCGGGCCGCCCCAATCCGCGGCTGTCCCTGCAACTGTAAGCGGCGAGCGCGGTGCCGGACGTGCCCTGTGACAAGGGCACAGCCACTGGATCGAACGGGTCGACCGTCGATCTGGGAAGGTACGGCACCGTGGCTATGACCCGCGAGCCAGGAGACCTGCCGGCGTCAGGTCGCTCTTGTCCGCCGGTCCAGGGGATGGCCGCGGCACGGCTGGTCCGTTGAGCGACGCGCACCCAGGCGGCGGGGGCCGCCACGGCGACGCGTGTCCGGCCGCTCATGGCGTCCGGCCGGCCCTGCGGCGCCGGCCGCCGGTTCGTCCCGGCGGCAGGCCCCCGTCATGTCGGACGCCCGCCGGACTGCCGCATGACCCGATCCGATACCCCCCTGAAGCGCCGCATCGCCGCGCTGTTCGCGTTCCTGATCCTCGCCAATCTCGCCTGCTGGGCCTGGGGCTTCGCGCTTGCCCGCAACGATGCGCTGCTGCTCGGCACCGCCGCGCTCGCCTGGGGGCTGGGCCTGCGCCACGCGGTCGATGCCGACCATATCGCCGCGATCGACAACGTCACGCGCAAGCTGATGCAGGACGGCCAGCGCCCGATCGCGGTCGGCTTCTGGTTCGCGCTCGGCCATTCCGCGATCGTGCTGGTCGCCGCCGTCGCGGTCGCGCTCACCGCGAACGCGCTTGCCCGGTTCGAGGCGTTCGGACAGGTCGGCGGCGTCGTCGCCACCGGCATCTCCGCCGCCTTCCTGTTCGCCATCGCCGCGATGAACCTCATGATCCTGCGCTCGGTCTGGGCCAGCTTCCGCCAGGTCCGCGCCGGCGGCACGTACCAGGAGGCGGATCTGGACATGCTCACCACATCACGTGGCCCTTTGTCCCGCCTGTTCCGGCCGATGTTCCGGCTGGTGACGAAAAGCTGGCACATGGCCCCGCTCGGCCTGTTGTTCGGTCTGGGCTTCGACACCGCGACCGAGGTTGCGATCCTCGGCCTCTCCGCCGCGCAGGCCGCCGAAGGCATGAGCATCGCCACCATCCTCGTCCTCCCCGCGCTGTTTGCCGCGGGCATGGCACTGGTCGATACGGCGGACGGCGTGGTGATGCTCGGCGCCTATCGCTGGGCCTTTGTGAAGCCGATCAGGAAGCTCTACTACAACATCACCATCACGCTGGTCTCCGCGATCGTCGCCATCGCGATCGGCGGGATCGAGACGCTGGCGCTGATCGCCGACAAGCTCGACCTTCGCGGCGGCATCTGGACGGTCGCCACCGATCTCGGCGGCAGTTTCAACGGCCTCGGCTTTGCGATCGTCGGCTTGTTCGTCGCCTGCTGGCTGGTCAGCTTCGCGATCTACCGGTGGAAGCGCATCGACGATACGCCTGTTGTCGGCCCCGCGCCCGCCCGCTAAAGCCGCACACGGGGCGGATCATCCGCCCCGACGCGCGCCGGTGCCCGACAAGGGCTTGAATGGGAATGTGGTGCAAATCCACGGCTGTCCCTGCAACTGTAAGCGGAGAGCGCGCGGCACACGCCCCCTGACCGGGGCAGCCACTGGATCTCGATCCGGGAAGGCCGTGCCGCGATCGCGACGACCCGCAAGCCAGGAGACCTGCCGGCGCGGTGTCGCTCTTGCCCGGGTCCAGGGGATGGCCAAGGCACGGTTCTCCGTCTGAGCGACGACACTGGATGCGGCCGGGGTCGCAAACGGTGCGTGGCTTCGGACGCCTGCCCCGCGTCCGCCCGGAGCCCGCGCGCCCGCCGTCAGGCAGCCCCCGTCCGCTTGGTCGTTGACGCGCGCGCGGGGCGGAGAATGCACATGTCGGATCTTTCTGAGAATTCGTTCGAACACTCGCAAAAGAGCGAGGTTCGAAGCGGTGCCGGCCCGCTCCCCCTCCCGGCCACCCATCAGGATACGGTGTGGGTGGCCGGGAGGGGGAGCGGGCCGGCGCCGCAAAACGTGCCTCCGGCACGTTTTCAAACAATAGCCAAGATCCCCGTCACCATCGTCACCGGCTTCCTCGGTGCCGGCAAAACGACACTGATCAGCCACCTGATCCGCGCCGCGAACGGCCGCCGCCTGGCGGTCGTGGTCAACGAATTCGGCACGCTGGGTGTGGATGGCGACATATTGAAGGGCTGCGCGATCCCCGATTGCCCGGCCGAAAACATCGTCGAGCTGGCGAATGGCTGCATCTGCTGCACTGTCGCCGACGATTTCGTGCCGACCGTCGAAGCCTTGCTCGCGCTCGATCCGCGCCCCGATCACATCCTGATCGAAACCTCCGGCCTCGCGCTCCCCAAGCCGCTGCTGAAGGCGTTCGACTGGCTTGCGATCCGCTCGCGCATCACCGTCGACGGCGTCATCGCGCTGGCGGATGCGGAGGCGGTCGCGGCCGGTCGCTTCGCCGCCGATCTCGCCGCGGTCGATGCGCAGCGCGCCGCCGACCCCAGCCTCGACCACGAAACCCCGCTCGCCGAGGTGTTCGAGGACCAGCTCGCCTGCGCCGACCTCGTGCTGCTCACCAAGGCCGATCTGGCCGGCCCGGACGGCCTCGCCGCCGCCCGCGCGGTGATCGCCGCACAGGCGCCCCGCCCGCTCCCCGTCGTGGAGCTGACCGACGGCATCATCGATCCGCGGGTCGTGCTGGGCCTCGGCGCCGCCGCCGAGGACGACATCGCCGCCCGCCCCTCGCATCATGACGGCGCCGACGATCACGAGCATGAGGATTTCGACAGCATCGTCCTCGATCTGCCCGAAATCGCCACGCCCGACGCGCTGACCGCCCGGATCGAGGCGCTGGCCGCCTCGCACGACATCCTGCGCGTGAAGGGCTATGCCGCGGTGGCGGGCAAGCCGATGCGCCTGCTCGTCCAGGCGGTCGGCGGCCGCGTCCGCACCCAGTATGACCGCCCCTGGCGTGAGGGCGAGCCCCGTGCCACCCGCCTCGTCGTCATTGCCGAGCATGACCATATCGACGCCCCCGTGATCAGGACCGCGCTGGCGGGCTGACACGCATGCATCTCGTCTTTCGCGAGAGCCACGGGCTGGAGGAGGGCGCCGTCCCGCAGGATCTGGGGCAAAGCCCCGGCGACCTGCTGGTGCTCTCCTTCTCCGACAGCGACCTGGGTGCCTTCGCCGCCGGCTGGCAGGCGCCGGGGCTCCCGTCACTGCGCCTCGCCAATCTGGAGCGGCTCGCGCACCCGCTCTCGGTCGACACCTATGTCGAGCGCACCGCCATCCATGCAAAGGCGATCCTGATCCGCCTGATCGGTGGCCCTGCCTATTGGAGCTACGGCCTGTCGCAGATGGAGCGCGTCGCGCGCGATCATCGCATCGCGCTCGCCGTCCTTCCCGCCGACGGCCGCGAGGATGCGCGTTTGGACAAAGCCTCCACGCTCCCCGTCCCGCTGCTCCGCACCCTTTCGGCACTCTGCGAACAGGGCGGCCCCACCGCCGCCGGCCAGGCGCTCCACCTGTTAGCAAAGAACGCCAATCTCCCAGACCCGTTCGGCTCAAGCGAAGTCGAAGCACAAACCCCACCCCCGATTCCCCCGGTC
>NZ_CAMLAC010000300.1 GCF_946477935.1 uncultured Sphingomonas sp.
GTCCTGCGCCATGGCGGTGGGCATGATGCGCGCGCGGGTGGGGAGGGAGACGCCATCGAGGGCGGCGGTGAGCCGTTCGGCGAGGCGGGCAATGAGCGGGCCGGGGAGGCGGCCGCCGATCAGGATCGCATCGGGATCGAACAGGCAGGTGATCGCCACGCAGGGCTGCACCAGGGCACGCACCGCATCGGCGATCCAGGCGGCGATCACCGCTTCCTCCTCCTCGCATCCGGTGGGCAGCGCGGCGATCGTCTCCACCGGGCAACCCGCCGCGGCGAGGCGGGCGCACAGCGCCGTCACCGACACGGTATCCTGCACCGTGGCGTCGGGGCGCGGGCCGCCGGGATCGGGCATCAGGCCGATCTCGCCGCTGCGTGCATGGGCGCCGCGATGATAGGTGCGGTCGATGACGGGGCCGCCACCAAGCCCGGCACTGATCAGCAGATAGAAGAAGCTGGGGTGATCGAAGGCCGGGCCGTACTGCGTTTCGCCCAGCGCCGCCGCCGCCGCGTCATTGTCCCGGTGGATCGACCAGGGGAGGACGGGGCCGAGCAGGGCGACGATATCGGTCTCGTTCCACGCCTCATAGCCGTCCGGCTGGTGCGGCATGCGGATGCGGCCGAGATCGTCGGGCATCGCGACCCCGACACCCAGCACCCGGTTGCGGTCGATGCCGCCGGCCGCGATCGCGCCGTCCAGCTCGGTCTGGACAAAGGCGACGACCTGGTCAGGGCGGGCAAAGGCGATCTCGCGCGTGACGCGGCTGCGCACCTCGCCCGTCAGGTCGAGCGTGACCAGCGTCAGGTGATCGCGGTCGATGTTCAGGCCGATGCCGAACGCGCCGTCAGGCGCCACCTGAAGCCGGAGCGCCGGCTGGCCGCGCCCGCCCTGGCGGCGACCGGCGGTGCGGACCAGCCCCATGTCGATCAGACGTCCGGTGATGTTGGCGATGGTCGGTGCGGTCAGCCCGGTCTGCTGCGCGATCTCCACGCGGGTGGTGTCGCGGTTGAGGCGGATCGCCTGGAGAACGGTGCGCAGGTTGTAATCGCCCGCACGTTCGAGGTTAGTGCCGGACAAGCCCCGTGACAGCCGCGCCGCGCGTGCCTCGGCCCCCACCGATTCAGGTCGCATATCCCTGGTAATCGCCAGTCCCATCCCGCTCTCCCCATGTCTCCCCACGCTTATATGCTTCGCGGGATGCCCTGCCGGGTCAACATCTTTTATAGACCTGCACGATACCAAAACCCTACCTTTTGGAAATAGGCTTCATGGCACGGATCGTAACGCACAGATCGGGCGCAGATCCGCCCTTGCGGTCGTCTGCGTCTGACCGAAGGACAGGTAGGCGCGGGTCTTTACGTCATAGGCGGGCCAGCGTGGCAGACCCGCGCCATTAGGGTCGCCGGTCTTCACGAAGTTGAGCCAGTAATGGGCGACCGGCGGCGCACCGGGCGCGGGCAATGCGAAGACCGAGGCCAGCTCGCTGGCGTGGCTGACGCTGCCGCCCGGCGGGGCATAGTCGAACTGATACTGGAAAACGGGCACGCCGCGTGCGGCATTGGCCGCGCTTATCGCGATCGTCGGGCAACGAAAGGTGAGGTCGTTGGCGAGTTGCAGCGTCACGTCACCCAGGCGCGGATCGTCGATCGGGGTGCCGCCGGGCTGCAGCCCGTAAAAGGCAAGCGCCCGACCGGCGCCGGCGCCGAATTCGCGGCGTACCGTGTCGGCGGCGGCGGGCAGGCCGCCATGCAGCGTCAGTTCCTTTGCATTGACGCCGATCAGCAGCGGTCCGCGGTGGAAGCGGCGCGCGGCAAGGGCGGCGGCGGGCGCTTCGCGCAGGAAACGCCCGTCGACCACCGCCTGCAGCCAGATGAAGCTGGCATCGGCGAGGCCGGGGACGGCCGCGTCCTTGTCTGCCGCGAGCAGGCGGGCGACCGGGAGCCCACGCAGCGCGGCGGCGGAGGCGCGATCGGGCAGGCCGGCGCGGCGCGCGATGATCGTGCCCACGACCTCGTTCTGGCGGAGCGAACGGGGGGGCACGCCGAAGCCCGGGGTGCCGCTTTCCGCGATGGCGCGAGCAAACAGCGCCTGCGACGCAGGGGCGAGGCGGTGGAGGCCGACATCCTGCGCGCCGGCCGATTCCCCGGCGATCGTCACGCGGGCGGGATCGCCACCAAAGGCGGCGATGTTGCGGCGGACCCAGTCGAGCGCCGCCCGCTGGTCCATCAGCCCGTAATTGCCCGACGCGCCGCCCTGTTCGCGGGTGAGCGCGGGATGCGACATAAAGCCGAGCGCGCCGAGGCGGTACTGGATCGATACCAGCACGATACCCTGATCGGTGATGCGCGATTCGACGGTGCCGCCGCCCGATCCGGCACGGTTCGAGCCGCCATGGATCCATATCATGACCGGCAGCTTCGCATCGGCAGCAAGACGCGGCGTGCGGATGTCGAGAAACAGGCAATCCTCATTGCCGGTTTCCGCCGCACGGCGGTTCCATTCGCCCGACATGGTTTGCGGGCAGGCGGCATGTTCGGCGACCGTGTCGCGCGGGGTCGTCCAGCGCGCCGGGCGCACGGGTGCGCGCCAGCGCCGGGGGCCGACCGGGGGCGCGGCATAGGGGATGCCGCGAAACACCGCACCGGCCCCGTCCATCGCCCCACGAACCGGGCCGTCATCGGTGGCGACCACCGGCCCGGCGGCGGCAAGCGCCAGAGTAAGGGCGAGCGCGATCATCGCACGATCGCGCGTGGGGCGGGTTTGGCGAGCGCGGCCTTGAACGCAGCCTCCGCCACCGGCCCCATCGCGGCATAGCCCGCCTTGTTGGGGTGGACGCCGTCATAGGTCAGCGACGCGCGCAACGCCTGACCGTCATGAAGCGCGGACCAATAATCGGCATAGGTGTTGCCGGTCTTCGCCGCATACGCCTTCAGCCAGGCATTCATTGCGGCGATCTTCGGTGCGGTGTCGAGGCCGGGGCGCCAGGGAAAGCCGTCCGCCGGCGGGATCGAGGCGAAGATCACGCGAATGCCGTGCGCGCGCGCCAGTTCGGCCATCGACATGATGTTGGCCTGGGTCTGTTCGGGCGTCATCGGACCGGTATTGCCGGCGATGTCGTTCGTGCCGGCCATGATCTGCACGACGGCCGGCTTCAGGTCGATCACGTCCTGACGGAAACGGAGCAGCATCTGGGTCGTCGTCTGTCCACCGATGCCGCGACCGATGCGGCCGGGGGTGAAGAAGGCGGGCACCATGTCGAACCAGCCCTGGGTGATCGAATCGCCCATCAGAACGATGCGCGGCGCATTCGGGGTGGGGCGGAGCGCGGCGTTGTCCGCCTGATACCGCTTCAGATAGGCGAAGTCGTTGTGCAGGCGTTCTTCCCATTCGCGTTCCCACTGGCTCTTCTGTTCGGCCGTGGGAGTGGATTGGGCGATTGCCGGGGCGGGGACACAGGCGAGCAGTGCTGCAAGGATCAGGCGCTTCAACATGGTCTGCAACACTCTCCTGAAATGTGGTGGCCCGATCGTTCGATACGGTGCCTTTGGCGGTAACTTGCCCCTCCCCTTCAGGGGAGGGGTTGGGGTGGGGCCTTTCGGCGGGCACCGCGTATGAGGAAGCGCCCCACCCC
>NZ_CAMLAC010000301.1 GCF_946477935.1 uncultured Sphingomonas sp.
CTACCAAACAGCGTCGCCGCATCGCCCATCAACCGGTCGTCGCCATCCCCGCCGTCCAGCGCATCATTGGCACCCTTGCCGTTCACCCATTCGACATCGCCGGTCAGCACGTCATTGTCGGCCCCCCCGGCCAGCGTATCCGCCTGCCATCCGCCGATCAGCACGTCCTGGCCCTTGCCGCCGTTCAACACGTCGACACCGTTGCCGCCCAGCAGCGTGTCGTGTCCCGCACCGCCATCCAACACGTCGTTGCCGTCCAGCCCGCTCAACCGGTCATCACCCGCCCCGCCGGTCATGGCATTGGCCAGCGCGTTGCCCGTACCCGTAAAGGCGCCACTGCCGATTCGTGCCAGATTCTCCAGGTTCGCGCCGAGCGTATAGCTGTCCAGCGTCACCTCCACCCGGTCCTCGCCGCCATTGGCGCCTTCGGTGACACGGTCGCCTTCATGGTCGATGCGGAACACGTCTGCACCACGCGTCCCAACCAGCGTGTCGGCCACCGGCGGCGGCGGCGCCACCGGTGCGACCGCCGCATCACGCGCCGGCTCGAACCGCGTCTGTCCGGCCGAGGCCTGCCCGCCATCGACGACCACCGTCTCGGTCACACTGTCCCATCCGGACAGCCCCGCCTCGCTGGCCTTGGTCATCGCTGTCGCCAGCACCGAATGGGTGATCGCCACATCCTTCAGCACCAGTTGCCCCGTCGACGAGATCACCTTGGTCCGCGACCCCGCGTCCTCGAAACTGCCGCCGGTCACCGTCACCCTGGCGGCGGCGTCCAGCCACAACTGGTTCTGCTCCGACGATCCCCCACGCCATACCGGATTGCGCCCCACCGCATCGGTCAGCGTCGCCGATCCCCACAAACGGTAGTTGCGGCCATTCTCCTCCGACAGCGTACGCAGCAGCGTCGTGTTCTCCGACTTCAGGTCATAGCCGCCGTCGCTGTTGCCGCGCGCCACCGTGTCGATGAACGTCACGTCATATACGCCGCGTTCGGATGCGAAGCCGTCGCCGTTCAGATAGGTGCCCGTCGTGCTCAGCACATTCTCCACCGTCACGCCGCGCACCGTCACATCATGGACGGTGCCGTCCAGATGGAGCCCGGCGGGCATGCCGTCACCGGTCTGCCCTGCCATGTCGATGGTCACATCCGCGATCGTCACGTCATGCGTGTCATATTGCAGACGGATCGCGGTGCGCGAAAAGCCCGCCACATCCACGTCGCGAATGGTCAGCCCGGCGATCGTCGCGGTCGCGCTCGTCCCGCTCGCCAGATTTTCGAAGAAGCGCCCGATATTGGCGGCATCGACCCGCTGGATGGTCAGGTTCGCGATATCGGCGGTCACCCGGAACGCGGTGCCGGCATGGTCGATCTGCAGATCCTCGAACACCAGATGATTGGCACCCGCGCCCAGCTTGAAGATCTCGCCACCTTGCGCGTCGCCCGCCGTCCAGCTCGTATCGCGCGTGCCGGTGATGCGCGCCTCCATCGGCTCACCCCGGGAATCGATGCCCCGGATCGTCACCGGTGCGCCGTCCACGCCACCCTTGGAGATACCGATGATGCTCGCGGGCTTATAGTCGCCCTGATCGGCGATCATCAGCACCTGCCCCCCCGGGCCGGCCTTGCCGATCAGCGTGTTCATCGATCCGATCGATGCGGCGTTGGCGATATCCTTGCCGCTCTTGTCGCCGGCCCCGGTCGGCGAGACGTAGAAATTAGCCATGACTTCAACAGACCCCGTGCATGAGACATGAAAGGCTCATCCCGCCGCCCCTCGATGCTGCCGTTGTTCTGTTCTGGCGATCGGTCGCGCGGACAAGCCGGTCAGCCGCGGCCTCATGGCGCGCACGTTGCCGATGCGCGATGACACTGCTGCCCACCCCCGAAGCCTGATCTAGATCATAGCCCTTTCGGGTGCGTGTATACGCATGGATTTCAACGCGTTAACCTATATGGATTGTGGAGGCCTCGATGATGAACCGCCGCACGCTGCTCGCCGCTGCGCCTGCCATGGCCGGTACCCTGTCGCTGGATGCCGATGCGAAGGCTTCCCAGATCCCGGATGAGCGCCCCCCCTTCGACATCATGCCGGAAGGAAGCGGATGGAAAATCCGCAGTTGGGAATGGGCGGAAGACGCATGGCGGCCCAAAATCGCGCGGGCGCTGCGCGTTGCGGACGGGATACGGATCGAAGGGCCAGTAGCGCCTGCCGATCTCGATGCGATACGCCAGCGTCTGTGAACGACGCTACCGTGCACGCAAATATTCAGGCAATACGGGCGCCGGATCCTTGATCCGACGCCCGCATGACGAAGTTTTACATCATCGCGTCGGGATGATTACTCTTCGTCGGCCTTGACAAGATTGTCCGACACATTGCTGAACGTCTTGTTCAGGTTTTCACCTAGCGTTGTCATCGTCGCAATGGCGGCAACAGCAATGAGGGCAGCAATCAGACCATATTCGATGGCCGTCGCGCCCTTGCTGTTCTTCAGAATAGCACGAAGTGCTTGCATGTCTGGCTCCAGTTTCAAGATCATCAGCGTTCAGCTTGGCCGGAAACCCCGGAAAGCGATGATCCGTCTATGCCTCGCCCAGTTAAGAGAAACATAAAGACGTTCAGCAAGTCAGTTCCATACAATACTTAGCTTGATTGGAACAAAGACATAGCACTAAAATGCAACGATAGTTTTCTACAAATAATTCTTTTTCTGAAAGGCCTTGCCTTGCCGCTTGTGCAACGACCCGATCCTGCATAGCCTTTGGCTTCCCGTGCTTCCAAAGCTGGAATCATCACTGGTTCCGGGCTCGACTTATCAGTCGGGTTCGGGACTAGCGATCTTCTTCACTACATGTCTTTAGCAAACGATCTTGCGAGCAACTGTCGCAAAGATCAGCTATGTAATTGCAATCAGGCAGATTTACTCACACCATTCCACGGATCGAAGCGGCGCCTCCGTCCTGCGGCCACGGCTCGTCATACGAACAGGCAATGCCCCCCGACCTGTCGAGGGGCATCGCTCGCGCGATTGCGGTTACAATACTGGTAAGTGGCGCGCGGCGGGAGACCTAGTACCCCGCCGGCTCCCCACCCGCCGATCAGGTCCTGGCGGGTCGTTCGTCCCACTCGGCGCGCGCCGTCTCGGGCGCCGCGGTCGGCTCGGCATCGGCGCTCAGCGCCGCACGGTACACGGTCATCGTATCCTGCGCCGCCTTGTCCCAAGAAAAGCGGCGCCGGATCTGCCCATGGTCGATCGTCAGCGACCCACAATCCTCGTTCAGTCGCTCGGTCAGCACCGCCACGTCGCCGGTGGGGAAGTAGTTGCGTGCCGGCAGGCCGATATCCCGGCACGCCGGAATGTCGCTGAGCAGCATCTTCGCGCCGCAACTCGCCGCCTCCAGTGCCGCGATCGGCAATCCTTCGTGGTAGGACGGCATGACGAACAGCGCGCATCGCTCATACAGGCAGCGCAACGTGGCGCGCGACTGTACGCCCGCAAACACCACCCGGCCCCCTGCCCGCGCCAGCAGCGACTTGGCGTAATCGTCCTGATGATCCGCCGCGCCGACGATCACCAGTTTGGCCGCGCAGGACGAC
>NZ_CAMLAC010000302.1 GCF_946477935.1 uncultured Sphingomonas sp.
ATCGCCAGCGCCTCGTCCCCCCGCCCCAGGCGGAACAGCGCGCGGCCCTTGCGAACCTGGACGATCGCACGGCTGCGGCTGCCGGGCTTGGTGCGCGGCTCCAGTCTTTCCCACGCGGCCAGTGCCGCGGCGCTGTCCTTCCCGCTGTCGAGCGCGGTGGCCGCGTCATAATCCTGCTGGATGGTGTTGGTCGTGGCCGCGGGCTGCTGCTGCGCGGCCACCGTACCGCCCATGACGAGCGTCGCTGCGACCAGCGCCCGCGCGATGGTGAAATCCTGCATTTCCCCTGGTCCTCCCAAACCTCGTAGTGCGAGGTTTGAACCATCCGAAGGGATAATGCCAGAGGGTCTGTAAGCCGGGTTCTGTCCACCGGCCACAAGGCCGGATGGGCGACCATTCGTCTAGGACGACGCTTGCGCGCCGCCTCAAGCAACCAACCCGGACGGCGGGCGGGAACACGCCCCGGACCATGAAGGCCCATGCCATCCCTATTCGGTTTTGCTCCCGGTGGGGTTTGCCGTGCCGTCCCTGTTACCAGGGCCGCGGTGCGCTCTTGCCGCACCCTTTCACCTTGACCTGCCCGAAGGCTTCGTCCCGAAGGATTGGGTCGTCTGCTCTCTGTTGCACTGTCCCTGGGGTCGCCCCCGCCGGGCGTTACCCGGCACCGTTGTTCCGCGGAGCCCGGACTTTCCTCGCCTCCATCGCTGGAGCCGCGGCCGCCCGACCCTCTGGCGGGGCGGGCTGTAGCGGGGCAGACGGCGCCTGACCAGCCCTATCCGACCAGCGCCGCGATCCAGCCCCGCGCGGGATTGGCCGGGTCGGCAAGCAGCTTGATCGTCAGCGCGATCGACATGACGACCAGCAGCGGCCGCACGCCGCGCCCGCCGAAGCGCATGGCCAGCCGCGCGCCGATCTGGTTGCCCGCGACATTGGCCGCCGCCATGCCCAGGCCGAGCATCCAAAACAGATGCCCGCCCGCGATCATCGCCAGCAGCCCGGCAAGATTGGTGGCGAGATTGAGAAACTTCGTGTTCGCGATCGCGCGCACCAGTCCCAGCCCGCCCAGCGCCACCAGCGCGGTGGTGAGGAACGATCCGGTACCCGGCCCGAAAAAGCCGTCGTAAAAGCCGATCAGCGTCACCACCGCGGTCAGACCGGCGCGCCCCAGCCGGGCATGGCGGTCCACATCGCTCATCGGCGGCGCCAGCAGGAAATAGAGCGCCATCACGATCAACAGCACCGGCACCAGCCCGGCCAGGAAGCCGGGATCGATATGCTGCACGGCAGTGGCTCCCGCGACCGATCCAGCAAAGGCCCCGATCGCTGGCACGGTGAAGCGGTGCAGATCGACATGCCCGCCGCGCCAGAAGGCGAGAAAGGCGGAGCCGGTGCCGATCGCGCTTTGCAGCTTGTTGGTGGCCAGCGCGGATACCGGCGGCACGCCTGCCGCCAGCAGCGCCGGGATGGTCAGCAGGCCCCCGCCCCCGGCCATCGCATCGATCGCGCCCGCGAACAGCGCAACCGTCATCAGGAACAGGACGGCGTCCAGCGTCAGGTGCATGGCGGCTCCCGCGTCCTCTCAAGCTCGGCGATCTCGAAGTCGTAGCGGGACCAGCCGCGCTGGCGGGCGGCATCGGCGGCCGCCGCCTGCTTGCCGCGTGCTTCGGCCAGGGTCTTGGCATGCCCCCAGAACACCTCGGTCTTGCCGTTCTCAAGGATCGCGACGATGCGCCAATAATGGCTGAACGGCGCGGAGGTCGGCCCGATCGTCTTCACATAGCCATCGGGCATCGTCGCGGTCAGATAGAATTTGCGCGCCATGCAGATAGCATCAATCGTCGCCCTGCGGCCGGGGCAGCAGCAGGGCGAGCAGGATCATCCGGCATTCCGCATCGATCTCGCCGTCCACCAGTTCGGGGCGAAAACGGCGCTGGAACGCCATGATCGCCGCCATCCGGTCGGTCACGTCATAGCCGAAGCGTTCCAGCGCCAAGCAGAAGCCGGCCTCCGTCCACATCGGGTCCATCAGGTTCCGGGTCGGGCGCGGCAGGGCAAGCCGCAGGCGGGCGAGTTGGCCCCAGGGGAACAGCTCACCCGGATCGCGCTTGCGCGCAGGCGCGATGTCGGAATGGCCCACGATGTTGCCGCGGGTGATCGCGTAACGATCCTTCAGGTCATGGACCAGCGCGATGACCGCCGCGATCTGCTCGTCGGGAAACGGGCGATATCCCCAGTCATGGCCGGGATTGACGATCTCGATGCCGATGCTCGCCGAATTGACATCGTCGATGGTGCGCCAGTGCGAGCGGCCGGCATGCCAGGCGCGCTTGTCGTCATCCACCATGCGCAGGACCGTGCCGTCCTCCGCCACCAGATAATGGCACGACACCTTGGCCGCGGGATCGCGCAGCCGCTCTATCGCGGACTGCGCGTCCTGCATGCCGGTGTAATGCAGCACGATCATCGTGATGGGCAGCGAGCGCTCGTCGAAATTCGGCGACGGCGTGTCGATGATCGTCATCAGGCTTTCCCCGGCCACGCGCCTTGACCACGCGAGGCCCCGCGCATCGCGGGAATGACACGCGGCGTCAAGCGGCCTTGGCGGCGGCACGTCCTCCACCGGCCTGTCCTTGGGCCGATTGGTAAAATCCGCGAAAGCGGCCGCTCGGCTCGAACCGGTCGGTCTGGCCGATCACCGTCTCGCCCGCACCCAGCACCAGCAGCCCGCCGGGTGCCAGCGCACCGGCCAGCCGGTCGAACGCGCCCGCCTTGGGTGCCGGGTTCAGATACAGCATGACGTTGCGGCACAGGATCAGGTCGAACATGCCCCCCGGCGGGCGATCGGCGACCAGATTGATCTGCCGAAACGCGATATGGCGCAACAGTTCGGGGCGCGCCGTCCATTCGGCCCCGTCGCTTTCGAACCAGCGCATCATCCGCCGGACGGGCAAGCCGCGCTGGATCTCGAACTGCGAAAACCGCCCCGATCGCGCGCGCGCCAGCGCCGCGGTGGAGATATCGCTGGCGACGATCTCCGGCATGGGTGCGCCGGTGGCCTCCTGCCGCTCGGCGAACAGCATCGCCAGCGACAAGGGCTCCTGACCCGTAGAGCATCCGGCGCTCCAGATGCGCACGCGGCGTCCCTGCGCTTCGGCGGCGGCGACCGCATCCACCATCATGTCGAACACCGCGGTGTCGCGGAAGAACGAGGTTTCCTGGTTCACCAGCGCATCGACGATATGCCCTGCCAGCGCGGGATCGCGCCCGTCGAGCAACCGGGCGACCAGATCGTCCAGCGTGTCCAGCCCGCGCGCGCGCATCAACGGCGTCAGCGCGGCATCGATCCGCGTCGAGCGATGGCTGGCGGTATGCTGGCCGGTGCGCACTTCCAGCAGGGCGGCCAGCACGTTGATCGCGGATGCCGACATCATGGCCTCAGCCGGCTGGCGATCAGTGCGCCGATCGCCTCGGGCGGCAGGACGGCGTCGGCGCCGCCATGATTGGCCACTGCCCCCGGCATACCCCACACGACCGAGCTGGTGCGGTCCTGCACCACCACCGCGCCGCCGGCGGCGCGGTGGTGGTGCAGGACCGC
>NZ_CAMLAC010000303.1 GCF_946477935.1 uncultured Sphingomonas sp.
GGCGGTGGCGAGGGGGAGGATGGGCGACTGGCCGCCTATGCGCGGATGCGGGCGCTGGTGGCGGACAGTTTCGCCGGCTTCGCCAGCCGCCTGCCGCGCAACCTGCGCAATCCGCGGCTGCTGGGTACCAGCGGCACGGTGACGACGCTGGGCAGCGTGCATCTGGGCCTCAATCAATATGACCGCGCCGCGGTGGACGGGTTGATCGTGCCCGCCGCCGCGATGCGCACCATCAGCGCGCAGCTTTCGCGCCAATCACTCGGCCAGCGTGCCAAGGTGCCGTGCATCGGCACCGAACGCGCCGACCTGGTGGTGGCGGGCTGCGCCATTCTGGAGACGATCATGGACCTGTGGCCGGCCGAGCGGCTGGGAATCGCCGATCGCGGCATTCGCGAGGGCATCCTGCGCCGCCTGATGGGAAGCCCCCCGCCGATGAGTTCGCGCGCATGAGCCGCGGCGACACCGGCCTGCGCCAGCGGGTGCGCACCGCGCGCGGCCGCACCGCGCAATCGACCCGCTGGCTGGAGCGGCAGTTGAACGACCCCTATGTCCGCCGCGCAAAGGCGGAGGGGTATCGCAGCCGCGCCGCCTACAAGCTGATCGAGCTGGACGAGCGGTTCGGGCTGCTGAAAGGATCGAAGCGCGTCATCGATCTCGGCATCGCACCGGGCGGCTGGACGCAGGTGGTGCGCCGCAAGGTGCCGAATGCCAAGGTGGTGGGCATCGATCTGCTGCCGGTCGACCCGATCGACGGGGTCGAGATCTTCCAGATGGACTTCATGGACGATGCGGCGCCCGACCGGTTGATGGAGGCGCTGGGCGGCGCGCCCGACCTGATCCTGTCCGACATGGCGGCGAACACCGTCGGCCACCCGCAGACCGACGCGCTGCGCACAATGGCGCTGGTGGAAACCGCCTTCGCCTTCGTGCAGGACGTGCTGGCACCGGGCGGCGCCTTTGTCGCCAAGGTGTTCGCCGGCGGCGCCGATTCGCAGTTCGTTGCCGAGATGAAGCGCCATTTCGCCACCGTGAAGCACGCCAAGCCGCCGTCCAGCCGCAAGGGATCGGTGGAATGGTTCGTCGTCGCGCAAGGCTTCAAGGGACGGCGGGGCGAGGATTGAGCCCTAAAGCAGCCCTGTCACCGCATCGATGAAGCGCGCCAGGCTGATCGGTTTGGACACATAGGCGTCCGCGCCCGCCGCGCGGATGCGTTCCTCGTCCTCGCGGCCGGCATAGGCGGTGACGGCCATCACCGGGATGCGGCGCAGATCCTCGTCCGCCTTCAATTCCAGGATCAGGTCGTAGCCGGTGACGTGCGGCATCTGGATATCCATGATGATCAGGTCGGGCTGCACCTCGCGCGCGCGCGCCACGGCCTCCCGCCCGTCGCGCACCGGCTCCGCCAGGAAGTCGTGCGCGCGCAGCAGGTCGCAGAACAGCTTCAGATTGAGTTCGTTGTCCTCGACAACGAGCACCTTTCTTGCCACGCGGGTCTCGAGTCCTTTCCAAAATGGGGTGATAGGCAATGGCCGGACCCGACACAATCGATGACGCAGAGGCGCTGGCGCTCCACGCCCTCGTCTGGACGCTTGAGGACCAGGGGCGTGCCGAACGCCTGCTGGCGATGACCGGCCTGACGCCGGCCGATCTGCGCGCCCGCGCCGGTGACCGCGCGGTGCTCGCCGCCGTGCTCGGCTTCCTCGCCGCGCACGAACCCGACCTGATCGCCTGTGCCGATACGCTGGACGTGCGGCCCGAAGCCCTGGCCCGCGCGCTGACCCTGCTGGAGATCCGATGAAACCGCTGCTGATCTGCGACTGCGACGAGGTGCTGCTCCACATGGTGCGCCATTTCCGCGACTGGCTGGGCGAGCATCACGCCATCGACTTCGCGGTCGGCCACCACGACTTCGCCACCGCGATGACGCGTCGCGACGGCAGCGCGCCACCTGCCCAGGCCGAGATGTGGCAGTTGCTCGGCGGCTTCTTCCCGGCCGAAATGCACCGCCAGACGCTGGTGCCGCACGCTGCCGAGGCGCTGGCGACGCTGGCGGAGCAGGCCGACATCGTGATCCTGACCAACCTGCAGGACGAATGCCAGGCGCCGCGCCTCGCGCAATTGTCGGCCTTCGGGATCAATCACCGCGTCCAGTGCAACACCGGCGGCAAGGGTGAGCCCGTCGCACGGCTGGTGGCGGAACATGGCGACCCGGTCACCGTGTTCGTCGACGATCTGGCGGTGCATCACGCCTCCGTCGCGAAACATGCGCCGGGCGTCCACCGGCTGCACATGATCTCCGAGCCGGAAATGGCGTCGCACCTACCGCCCGCGCCGGATGCCCATGCGCGGATCGACGACTGGCGTGAGGCGGTGGTGTGGATCGGTCAGCGATTCGCCGCGGGTCGCTCAGCGGATTGAGTTCACGCGAAGACGCGAAGGCGCGAAGACGTTTTGTTCGCGCGGAGGCGCGGAGGCGCGGAGAGTTGCGCGTGCGGTATGCTCCCGAGCCGCCAGCGGCGGCTCATGCTCGGCAAGCAGGGCGATAGAAGCTCTCGCTGACGCGAGACGGGGCCGCTCGCTTCTCTCCGCGCCTCCGCGCCTCCGCGCGAACCCCCTTCTTCTTCGCGCCTTCGCGTCTTCGCGTGAACCAAAACCTTGACCCGGACGTAGCCCCCAATCCACAACCCGCCCCCATGACCACGCATATCGACCGCCGCCTGGAAGAACTGGGCCTGACCCTTCCCGAAGCCGCCGCCCCCGTCGCGGCCTATGTTCCCGTCGTCGAGGCGGGTGGGCTGCTCCACATCTCGGGCCAGTTGCCGTTCAAGGACGGCCAGCTCGTCACCGGCCGTCTGGGCGAGACCGTCTCGCTGGAAGACGGTACCGAGGCTGCGCGGCTGTGCGGCCTGATGCTGCTCGCACAGATCAGAAAGCACGTCGGCGACCTGTCGCGCGTCAAGCGCATCGTGAAGCTGGGTGTGTTCGTGAACTCCGCCGCCACCTTCACCGACCAGCCCAAGGTCGCCAACGGCGCGTCCGAACTGATGGCCGCCGTGTTCGGCGAGGCCGGCAAGCACGCCCGCTCCGCGGTCGGCGTGCCGGTATTGCCGCTCGGCGCCGCGGTCGAGGTCGACGCAATCGTCCAGATCGGCTGATCTTGCACAGCCGGACGGCCCTTCGCATATCGGTGGCATGACCGAGTGCGAAGGACGGCCGGCTTGACGGCGATCACCGCGCGCCTCGCCGATGGCGTGGCGAGCATTCCCGCAGCCGATTGGGACGCGTGCGCGGGTAACGCCAACCCGTTCGTCGGCCATGCCTTTCTTTCCGCGCTGGAGGCATCTGGCAGCGTCGGCGGCCGCACCGGCTGGCAACCCCTGCCCATCATCATCGACGGCGCCGATAACCGCCCGGCCGCGGTTGCCCCCGCCTATGCCAAGGCGCACAGCCAGGGCGAATATGTCTTCGACCATGCCTGGGCCGATGCCTGGGAGCGCGCCGGCGGAGACTATTACCCCAAGCTTCAGGTCGCCGCCCCC
>NZ_CAMLAC010000304.1 GCF_946477935.1 uncultured Sphingomonas sp.
CTCCGCCCAGCGCTCGACACGCAGCGGCTTGTCCGCCACCGGCACCCAGCTTCCCCCGGTACGCCGGTCGAAGCCGTAACCGCCGCGCGTCACCCACAGGCTGACCGGCGCGGCGTTCACCACCGCGCTGTCCTGCGCCGCGCGCACCCGCACCGCAAAGCGCGCCGCCTCGTCCACCAGCCGCCCGCGCGGGTCGGGCATCGCCCACACCACGGCGGCCGACGCCAGCCCGATGATCGTCACCACGACCATCAGTTCGACCAGCGTGAACCCCGCCTCGCGGCGGCGCCTGGCGGTCTTACTGCCAGTTGCCGATATCGGCATTGATCCCCTCGCCGCCTTCCTTGCCGTCGGCGCCGTAGGTCCAGATATCCGCCTCGCCATGCTGGCCGGGCGAGGAATACAGGTAAGGGCGACCCCACGGATCATCGGGCAGCTTCTTCAGATAGCCGCCACGCTGATAGCGCGACGGATCGGCCAACCCGGCGGGCATCGTCACCAGCGCCGGCAAGCCCTGGCTCGTCGTCGGATAGGTCAGGTTCTGCAACTTGTAGAGTTCCAGCCCGCCCTCGATCTGCGCGATATCGGCCTTGGCCTTTTCGATCCGCGCGGTATCGCCCGAGGGCAGCACGTTCAGCGCGACGATCGTCGCCAGCAGGCCAATGATGACGATCACCACCATCAGCTCCACCAGCGTGAAGCCCTCCTCATTACGGCGGCGGCGTGCTTTAGCTCGGCGAAGCGCCGTATTTATCTCGATACGCATGGTCACCTCATTGTCCTGCCAGCGTGTTCAGTTGCAGGATCGGCAGCAGGATGGATAGCACGATGGTGGCGACGATGCCGCCCATCACGACGATGATCGCCGGCTCCAGCAGCGACAGCGCGGTCGCGGTGAAGCGGTCGAACTCGCGTTCCAGATAGTCGGCGGCGCGCTCCAGCATCTCGTCCAGCCGCCCCGCCGCCTCGCCCGCGGCCGCCAGATAGGTCAGCAGCGGCGGGAACACGCTGGCCCGCCGCATCGCGGCGGACAGACTGCCGCCGCCTCGAATCGCCTCAACGATATCGTCGGAGGCGACGCGCAGCCGCCGGTTGTGGATCGTGCCCGCCGTCAGCGTCAGACCCTCCAGCAGCGGCAACCGGCTCGCCACCATGGTTCCCAGCGTCCGCGCCATCCGCGCGGCATGCAGATCGCGCAGCAACCGCCCGAGCAGTGGCACGCGCAGCAGCCAGCTATCGAAGGACAACCGGATCGACGGCACCTTCAGCGCCTGCCACCCGCCAAGCCCCGCCAGCACGACGAACAGCAGCATCAGCCACCACCATCCGACCAGCAGGTCCGACACGCCGATCACCATCCGCGTCAGGAAGGGCAATTCCTGCCCCACCGTATCGAACTGCTCCACCACCTGCGGTACCACGAACATCATCAGCGCGGTGACCACGCCAAGTGCCACCAGCGCCAGGATCGTCGGATAGGCCAGCGCCGTGATCAGCTTGCCGCGAATCTCCGCCTGCCGCTCCAGCAGCGCGGCCAGCCGCTCCAGGATCGTCGGCAGCGTGCCCGAACTCTCACCCGCCGCCACCATCGCGCGGTACAGCGGCGGAAAGCTCTTGGGCTCGCGCGCCATCGCATCGGCCAGCCTGCGCCCCTCAACCACACCGGCATGCACCGCCGACACGATGCCGCGCACCTTGTCGGTCTCGGTCTGGCGCGTGATCGTGCGCAAACTCTCTTCCAGCGGCGACACGCGGTTCAGCGTCGCCAATTGCCGGGTGAACAGCGTCAGTTGCTTGCCCGACATGCGGGGGCGGCCCAGTTGCAGCCCGAACAGCGGTCGCGCACCCGCCACCGGCGCGCTGCCCGGTTTGATCGACACCACATACAGGCGCTGTCGATCCAGCGCCTTGCGCGCGGCATCCACATCGGCGGCGGCGACATGCCCGCGTCGCTCGGCACCCTTGGTGTCGATCGCGACATAGTCGAAATCAGCCATCGGTCGCGTCGCGCCGCGTCACGCGGATCGCCTCTTCCGCGGTGGTCTGCCCGGCCAGCACCAGATCGCGCGCCGAGGAGGCCAGCGTCGGCGCCCTTTGAAACGCATGTGCGGCAATCGCCTGTTCGTCGCCGCCCTCGTTGATCAGGCGGCGGACGGTCTCGTCCACCCGCACCGCCTCATACACGCCGATCCGGCCCTTGTAGCCGGTGCCGTTGCACGCTTCACACCCGCGCGCGACATGCACAATCGCATCATCGGCGATCCCCAGCATCGGCGCCACCGTCTCGTGCGCCGGCACGCCGTGACGACAGACGGGGCAAAGCCGCCGCACCAGCCGCTGCGCAATCACCGCGCGCAGCGTCGAGGCGAGCAGGAACGGCTCCACCTTCATGTCGCGCATCCGGGTGATCGCACCGACGGCATCGTTGGTATGGACGGTGGACAGCACCAGATGCCCGGTCAGCGACGCCTGCACCGCGATCTCCGCGGTTTCGCGGTCGCGGATTTCGCCAACCATCACCACGTCCGGATCTTGCCGCAAAATGGCTCGCAGACCTGCGGCAAAGGTCAGGCCCACCTTGGCGTTCACCTGCGTCTGGCCGACGCCGTCGACCGCATATTCCACCGGGTCCTCGACCGTCAGGATGTTGCGGCTGCCGTCGTTCAGCAGGCGCAGGCTGGCATAGAGCGAGGTCGTCTTGCCCGAACCCGTCGGCCCGGTGACCAGCAGGATGCCGTTCGGCTCGGCCAGCGCCTCACGCAGCAGCGCGTACATCGCCGGGCTCATCCCCAGCGCATCCAGGTCGATGCCCGCATTCTCCTTGTCCAGAATACGCAGCACTACGCGCTCGCCCGCCCGGCTCGGCAGCGTCGACACACGCACGTCGAGCAGCTTGCCGCCCAGCGTCAGGCCCATGCGCCCGTCCTGCGGCACACGCCGCTCGGCAATGTCCAGGCGCGCCATCACCTTGATGCGGCTGACGACCACGGGCGCGACGTGCGGCGGCATGCGCAGCGTTTCGCGCAGCACCCCGTCGATCCGCATCCGCACGACGAGTCCCGTCTCATATGGCTCGATATGGATGTCCGACACGCCGTTGCGCGCCGCATCGGCCAATATGCCGTTGATCAGCCGGATCGCCGGTGCATCGTCCGCGGTGTCCAGCAGATCCTCTGCAGTCGGCAGGCCCTCGGCCAGCACGTCCAGCTCGTCGCCCATCCCGGCCGCCGCCATCGCGGTCGCCTGCCCATCCATCGCATAGGCATCGGACAGCAACCGGTCGAACGCCGCCGGCTCGACCACCGACACCGCGAACGGCCGCCCCAGATGCCGCCGCAACTCGATCAGCGCCTTGGGATCGCTCCCCTCGCGCAGCGCCACCGCCAGCGGCTCCTGCGCGGCCAGGCATGCCCCGAACTTGCGCGCAAAGGCATAAGGGATGGACAGCGGCGCCACCAGTTCCAGCACCGCACCGTCACTGCCCTCGCGCGCGAAGGCACCATCACTCCCCTCCCGCTCGCGGGAGGGGAGTGATGG
>NZ_CAMLAC010000305.1 GCF_946477935.1 uncultured Sphingomonas sp.
GCCTAGAGGCACGCGCCTGTCGTTGCCCCGTCGTCTAAAGGTAAGACTACGGACTCTGACTCCGTCAATTGAGGTTCGAATCCTCACGGGGCATCCAGACACACACATCCATCTATCCGCTGCACGGCTCAAGCGAATCGCAGGGTTCGTGCGGTGCCATGGTGCTTTTTCGTATGTCGCGCGTTGTGGGGTGATGAGGCGAGCTTCCGCACGTCCTCAACGCCCCGCTCATGCTTGTGTCACTACGGATTGAGCGGGGCGTCCCTTAAGGGGCGCCCCGTCGTCGCTCAGAAGCGCGACCAGTCATCCTCTTCCACGGCCAAAGCCGAGGTGTTGACGCGAACGCGCCGTGCGGGTGGCAGGGCGACGCGGTTCTGCAGGCTATGGACCGGATTGGCCGGAGTGCCCGCCGCCATCGTCTCGCCGATCCGGAAACGCGCGATATGCTGCATCAGCACTTCGGTTTCGCCGGCAAGGCTGCGGGCGGCGGCGGTGGCTTCCTCCACCATGGCGGCGTTTTGCTGGGTCACCCCGTCCATGTCGGTCACTGCGGTGCTGATCTGGCGCAGGCCCGCTGCCTGTTGCCCGGTGGCGACACGGATCGAGGAGACGAGCGTGCCGACCTCCGCGATCCGGGTGGCGATGCGGCCCAGCGCAGCGCCCGTCTCGCCGACAAGGTCCACGCCCAGCTCGACCTGCTCGGAACTGGCCTGGATGCGTGCCTTCACGTCCTTGGCCGCCTCCGCGGAGCGCTGGGCGAGGGCGCGAACCTCGGAGGCGACGACCGCGAAACCCTTGCCCGCGTCACCGGCCCGCGCCGCCTCCACGCCGGCGTTGAGCGCCAGCAGGTTGGTCTGGAAGGCGATACCGTCGATGACGCTGATGATCTCGACAATCTCGCTGGACGAACGCTCGATCCCGCCCATCGCCTCCACCGTGCGACGCACGATCGCACCCGACTGTTCCGCTTCGGCCGTAGCCTGCTCGACGCTGTGATGGGCGCGCGCCGCATCGTCCGCGGTGCGGCCGACGGTGGCGGTGATCTCCGCCATCGCCGCGGCCGTTTCCTCCAGGCTGGCGGCCTGTTGTTCGGTGCGCTGCGAGAGGTCGCCGGAGGCATGGCGGATCTCGCTGGAGCCATGGGCGATGCTGCCCGCCGTGCTGCCGACCTGGGTCATGGTCGCCTGGAGCGCGGCGAGCGCGGTATTGAAATCGTCCTTCAGCTTGGCGAACGGGCCGGCAAGGTCGGCGTCGACGCGCGACACCAGATCGCCCTTCGCCAGCCCCGCCAGCCGCTCGCCGATGCTGGCGACGATCAGTGTTTCCTGATCCCGTTTCGCCCGCTCCGCATCGGCCAGTTGATCGCGGAAGGTCGCCATGGCGCGGGCCATCTGCCCAACTTCATCCGCCCGGTCGAGCTGCGGCACGGTCAGGTCGGTGCGGCCCGCGGCCAGCATCTCCATGGTCTCGCGCAACTGATGCAGGGGCGCGACGACGCTGCGCCGCGTGATGACCAGGCCGGCAACGAGGCCCGCGATCGCCAGCAAGGCGGTGGCGACGAGGAGGACGAGACGCGACCGGGCCGCCTGCGCATCCGCCGCCGCGCGCAGCGTGGCCACCTGTGCGCCGAGCGCGTCGATCTGCGCCTCGGCAATGGTCGATGCGGCCCGCTCGACCGGGCGTACGTCCAGACGAAATGCCTGAAAGGCGCCCGCCCGGTCGCCGGCATCAACACGGCTGGCGACGCGCGCGAGATCGGCGACGAGTGCGCGTTGCCGCGTGAAATAGGCCTGGGGGATCGCGGCGGCGCGCAGTTCCGCCTCTCGCGCATCCAGTTGTGCGACCAATGCGTCGCGGCGCTTTTCAAAACGGCCGCGGATGGCGGACAATTCGCTGGCCTCAGGTTCGGTGACGAGGTTCAGGGCATCGCGCTGCAACGCACGGCTAAGCGAGCGTTGCTCCGCCAGTGCGATCACCCGGTCCTGCGCGTCGCGGGCGGCGTCGTTGGCGCGTCCTACCTGCCGCTGTCCGTGCAGCATGACGCCGGCCAGCAGCATCAGCAGCACCAGCGAGACGACCAGCGGCGCCATCAACCTGGCGGTGACACTACGCTGTAACATTTCTAACCGACTTTCCCGTAGCTTGACCAGAATTTGATCTGGAGCAAGCTATGGAACGTGCGGCGTTAGCGAACCGCTAACGAAGGGGCATGGTCCCGGGCTGCAAGCTTTCGTCGGCGAGCGGCGTGGCCGGTACCCGGAAGACACCGCGCGCCGCCAGCCGGTCGCCCGGCCGCCGCCGCGCGGTCCACATCGCCAACCATGGGGCGAGCAGCAGGCCGATGGTGACCGGCGACAGCCACCAGCCCAGCATCGGACGGAGCAGCGATATCGCGACCAGCACCAGCCCGATCCCCAGGTGCCAGCGATAGCGGGGCAGCACGTCCGCCAGCCCCAATCCGTCCCGCACGCGGCTTTGCGGCGCCCATCCGGATTTCCGGCCGCGCAGGATGGCGATCAGGTCGATGGTCTGGGTGAGGGCGATCACGGGCGCGGTCAGGATCGACAAGGGCACGTCCAGCGCGACTGACTTCAGGATGCCGCCAGTTCCCCCATAGCTGGCGCGGCGTTCCCGGTTCGCCATCGCCCAGATGACGCTGAGCAGCTTGGGGCCGAAGAGCAGCGCCAGCGTCGTTACCAGTACCTGCGCGGAGGTGACGGCGCGTACCGATCCGCCGCCCTCGGAAAAATCGAGCGCGACCGAGGTGGCGATCAGGATCAGCCAGGCGGGCGAGGTTAGATAGGCCGAGGCGCCGATCAGCAGTTGCAGCCGGCTGATCCAGTGGAAACCCGAACTGCCGAGTACGCCCAGATGCTGGATATTGCCCTGCGCCCAGCGGCGATCGCGCACCGCCTGGTCGATCAGGGTCGGGGGATATTCCTCGAACGTGTCCTCCACCATGATCATGTGGACGCGCCAGCCGCAGCGGCGCAGCAGTGCGGCCTCCACCATGTCGTGGCTCATGATCGTGCCGCCGAACGGCGGCTTGCCGGGGAGTTCGGGCAGGCCGCAGGAGGCGGCGAAGGCCGAGATGCGGATGAGCGCATTATGGCCCCAGAAGGTCGCCTCCGACCCCGACCACCAGACGAGGCCGGCGGTGGAGATCGGGCCGTAGAGGCGGCTGGCGAACTGCATCCAGCGCTGGAACAGCGTGGTTGCGCCGATCACCATCGGCACCGTCTGGATCAGGCCGATGGAGGGACGTTGTTCCATGATCTGCGCCATCGCCACCATGGTGTCGCCGCCCATCAGGCTGTCCGCATCCAGCATCATCATGTGATCGAAGGCGCCGCCATGCGCACGGATCCACTGCGCCACGTTGCCGGGCTTGCGGCCGATATTCTCGGTCCGGCGGCGATAATAGAGCGGCACCCGCAGGCGGGGTGCTAGGGCGGCCCAGGCGGCGCGTTCGGGCGCGGGTCGCGCAGCGATCGCGCTCATGGC
>NZ_CAMLAC010000306.1 GCF_946477935.1 uncultured Sphingomonas sp.
CACCCGATCAGTCGGCCACTCCCCCCGCCCGGGAAACCGCCGGCCAAACCACCAGCGCCCCGGCATTGTTCAGCGCGTGCAGCACCACCACCAGCCACAATTGCCCGCTCAGCACGTACAAGCCCGCCAGCACCAGCCCGAAGCTGCCCGACAGCACCACCCCCCGCACCCCCTGATAGCGATGCGCGCAGGCAAACACGGCGGAGGCGATCGCAAACCCCACCACCGCGCTGCCGCTGACCATGGTGACCAGCAACGGCAGCACCAACCGGTATAACGGCTCCTCGACCAGCCCGGCCATCACCGCGACCATCGCTGCGGCGCGTCGCTCTCCCGGTACGGGCATCATCCGCCGCAACGAAGTCGGCAATTCCCGCCCGAAACGCGCCCGAAGCGCGATAATCGCAAGCCCCCCCGAAACGCCCGCCAGGCTGCCGATCACCACTGCGGAAGCCTCTACCGGAGGCAGCAAGGCGCGTAGGGCAAGGAACTCGCCCGGAAAGCGCCACAGCGCATCGATCCGGCCCAGCACCACCAGCGAAACCAGCGCAGGGACCAACATCGCCAGCGGGGCGCGTATCAGCCACCGCCGATAGCGCCCCGCCCCACCGCGGGACCGCCCCCGCAGAAACCAGACCTGCGCCGCCAGCACCAGGGCCAGCAGCGCCGCCACGAGCAGCATCAGCCGATGCGATGCTCGCCCTTCACCCAGCGCACCGTGCCCGACGAGGCGCGCATGACCACGCTCTCGGTGGTCATGATCTTGCCCTTGCGCTTCACGCCTTCCAGCAGCGACCCGTCGGTCACGCCGGTGGCCGCGAAGATGCAGTCGCCGCGCGCCAGCTCGGTCAGGTCATATTGCTTGTTCAGGTCGCTGACGCCCCACTTGTGTGCGCGCGCGATCTCGTCGTCGTTGCGGAACAGCAGGCGGCCCTTGAACTGCCCGCCGACGCAGCGCAGCGCCGCACAGGCCAGCACGCCCTCCGGCGCCCCGCCCGACCCCATATAGACGTCGATCGTCGTGTCCGGATCGCTCGTCGCGATCACGCCCGCCACGTCGCCGTCACCGATCAGCACCACGCCGCAGCCGATGCCGCGCAGCTCCGCGATCAGCGCCTCGTGGCGCGGACGGTCCAGCACGCAGGCGATGATGTCCCTGGGCTCGACGCCCTTGGCCGCCGCGATCGCCTTCACATTCTCGGTCGGGCTGCGGTCCAGGTCGATCACGCCGTCCGGATAACCGGGGCCGACCGCGATCTTGTCCATATAGACGTCGGGCGCGTTCAGCAGCCCGCCGCCTTCCGAAATCGCCAGCACCGCCAGACTGTTGGGGCCGGACTTGGCACAGATCGTCGTGCCCTCCAGCGGGTCGAGCGCGATGTCGATCGCCGGGCCGTTGCCGGTGCCGACCTTCTCGCCGATGAACAGCATCGGCGCTTCGTCGCGTTCGCCCTCGCCGATCACGACGGTGCCGTCCATGTCGAGTTCGTTGAGGGCGGCGCGCATCGCCTCCACGGCGGCGGCATCGGCGGCCTTTTCGTCGCCACGACCGGTTAGCGTGGATGCGGCGATCGCCGCCGCCTCCGTCACGCGCACCATTTCAAGAACGAGGACGCGGTCGAGGACGTTGCTGGCGGTCGCGGTCATGAAATTCCCCTGGGCAGGCCTAGCCGTTGAACATGTTTTACATGCCCGAGATAGGCCCGCCGGGGCGGGGAGGCAAGCCTCCCCGTCGGCCGTACGGCGGTCGTTCAGTCGCGCAGCAGGTCGTTGATGCTCGTCTTGGACCGGGTCTGCGCGTCGACGCGCTTGACGATGACCGCGCAATACAGGCCCGGCTTGCCGTCCACCGACGGCGTCGTGCCCGGTACCACCACCGAATAGGGCGGCACCGCGCCGCGGAACACTTCACCCGTCTCGCGGTCGATGATCTTGGTCGAAGCGCCCAGATACACGCCCATCGACAGCACCGCGCCCTCGCCGACGCGTACGCCCTCGGCCACTTCCGCACGCGCGCCGATGAACGCGCCGTCCTCGATGATCACCGGATCGGCCTGCAACGGCTCCAGCACGCCGCCGATGCCCGCGCCGCCCGACAGGTGGACGTTGCGGCCGATCTGCGCACAGCTACCCACGGTCGCCCAGGTGTCGACCATTGTCCCCTCGCCCACATAGGCGCCGATGTTGACGAAGCTCGGCATCAGGATCGCCCCCTTGGCGACATGCGCGCCGCGACGCACCACCGATCCGGGTACCGCGCGGAAACCGGCGGCGCGGAACTCGGCTTCCGACCAGCCGCTGAACTTCGACGGCACCTTGTCGAACCAGTGGCCGGCGCCCGGACCATTGTCGATCAGCACATTGTCGTTCAGGCGGAAGGACAGCAGCACCGCCTTCTTCAGCCACTGGTTGACGCGCCAGCCGCCCTGCCCGTCCGGCTCGGCGACGCGCGCCTCACCCTTGTCGAGCAGCGCCAGCGCGCGGTCCACCGCCACGCGCATCTCGCCCGCGGTGTCGAAGCCCAGGCTCGCCCGGTCTTCCCAGGCGGCGTCGATGGTGGCGGCCAGATCCTGGCTCATGCGTCAGTCCTCCAATATGCTGTCTAGCCACGGCGCCAGCGCCGGGACGGTGAAATCGATAAAGCTGCGGTCTTCGCCCGGACCTTGCTCCGATCCGTTGTCGACCCACACCGTGGTCATCCCGATCGCCTTGGCCGGCGCCAGGTTGCGCGCCATGTCCTCGAAGAAGATCGCGCGGGTGGGGTCGATGTCGAACGCGGCGCACAGGCCGGCATAGGCGGACGGATGGGGCTTTGGCACCAGGTCCATCGCGTGGATGTCGTGAACCGCCTCGAAACTGCCACCCAGCCCCAGCCGGTCCAGCACCTTCAGCGCATAGGGTGTATCGCCATTGGTGAAGACCAGCTTGCGCCCCGGCAGCCGGGCGATCGCGGCGGCCAGCGGTGCGTCCGTCTCCAGCACGTCCATCTCGATATCATGAACATAGGCCAGAAAGCTGTGCGGATCGACGCCGTGGTCCGCCATCAGCCCGGAGAGCGTCGTGCCATGGCCATGGAAATACGCCTTCTGCACCCGGTGCGCCTCGACATCGTCGACGCCCAGCAGGTCGGCGATGAACGCGGTCATCCGTGCGTCGATATGGGCGAACAGGTTCGCGCGCGCCGGATAGAGCGTGTTATCCAGATCAAAGATCCAGCAGTCTATGTGGGATAGGCGCGCAAGCATCGGCGGACGCTTAAAGCTGCGGGTCCGACGCTGCAAGCGCGCGCCGTCCACCTCTTTTAACCCTCTGCAAACCCGCTAGAACTATTCGGCGGTGCGAACTCGGGGATCGTACACCATGATGAAGCGGAACTGGCGGCACGGATCCGCGATCGGCCTGGCCGGCCTGCTCGCCGCCTGTGGCGGCGCCGGCGGCGGCATCGGCAGCAATCCTGCGCCGCCCGTTGCCACCC
>NZ_CAMLAC010000307.1 GCF_946477935.1 uncultured Sphingomonas sp.
GTCGTAAGCGGCGAAGCTGCGATAGGAGAGCGCGGCGACGCGGGTACCGATCGCGACGCCCGATACCCCCGAACCAAGGGCATCGACGATGCCCCAACCTTCATGGCCCATGCCACCGGCCTCGCCGGGGAAGCTGGACCAGGGCTGGCCCTGCCACGGCTCGACGTTGGAGGCGCAGACGCCGCAGCCCTCCAGCCGGATGCGTACCTCGCCGGGGCCGGGTTCGGGCCGGGGGATCTCCACCATCTCGAACCGTTCGGGAGCGGCCAGTATCGCGGCCTGCATCGTCTCGCTCACCATCTATTCCTTATCATTCGACATCATGAAGCCCAGGCGACGACCAGCGCGATCGCCGCGGCAAACGTGACGAGCACCGTGATCCAGCCGAGCGTGGTAGTCAGCCAGCCGTTGCGCCGCTCGCCCATCATCCGCCGGTCGCCGGTCATCACCATCATCGCGCACAGCAGCGGCGGCACCGAAAAGCCCTGCACGATTCCCGACCACACCAGGGCACGCATCGGATTGAAGCCGAGGAAGTTGAGCGCCACCGCCACGATCGTGACCAGCACGATCACCGCGTAGAACAGCTTCGCCTCGCTGACCTTCGCGTTCAGATGCCCCTCGCGTCCGATCCCCTGTACCAGATCATAGGCGGCGCCGGTCGACATGACGGGCACCGCGAGGAAACCGACACCGACGACGCCGGCGGCGAACAGCCATTTGGCGGCGGAGCCCGCCAGCGGCTCCAGCGCGGTGGCGGCCTGTGCGGCGCTCTCGATCTCGGTCTGGCCGGCGGGGTGGAGTGTCGCACCGGTCGACAGGATGATGAAGTAGAGGATGATGTTGGAGAAGAGCATGCCGATGATGACGTCGCGGCGGGTGCGCTCCAACTCGCCGCGGCTGGCGCCGAAACGCTGGCGCCAGCGCGCCTTGCCCTCGGCGATCTGCTCCTCCACCTCCTGATTGGATTGCCAGGTGTAGATATAGGCGGACAGCGAGGTGCCGATGCACGCGACGACCATCGCCAGGAACTCGGCATCCATCGTCACGCGCGGCATGACGGTGGCGCGCAGCACCGCGCTCCAGTCGGGCCTGGCCATGATCGCGGCCACGACATAGGCGAACAGGGCGAGTGCCAGCCAGCGGAAGATGGTACGCAGCAGATCATAGCTGCCGAAGATCTGAAAGGTGACGATGATCGCCGCCGCCCCGACGACGATGGCGGGCACGGGCAGGGGCGCGAGCAGCGCCAGCGCGGCGCCGATGCCGCCGAGATTGGCCGCCGCCTCGATCACATTGCCGGTGAACGCGCACGCGACGAGGGGATAGAGTATCCAGCGCGGGAACCGGTCGCGCACCGCGGCGAACAGGCCCTTGCCATAGACGCGGCCCAGCTTGGCCGACACATAGACGACGACATACATCATCGGCAGCAGCACGGGGGCGATCCACAGGAAGCCCAGTCCGAACCGCGCGCCGGCGGTGGCGTAGGTGCCGATCGCGGAGGGATCGTCGTCGGCCGCCCCGGTGATGATGCCGGTGCCGAGCACGCGCAGGGGATTGCGCGCCATCAGACACGCCTCGCTTCATGGGTCATCGTCGCTCCTGCATGAACGGGTCCGGCGGGTGCCGGAACCGGTTGCAGCAGCGCGATGGCACCGTGCCAAGCGAAGCAAAATAACATCGGATTACAATTGCTTGATACTGGACGTCCGCCCGATTTTCATTCCGCGGCCACCGCAGATACGCTGGTCGATGCCGGCGCATAGCGGTCGATCATCCAGGCGCAGAAATCGGCAAATGCCTGCGGCTCGCGCGCCGGGCTGGTGTGGTGCGGCGCGACGCCCAGATGCTCGGGCGTGAAGCAGAAGGTGACGGTGACGTCGAAATCGGCCAGCGCCTCCATCTGCCGGTCGAACCAGTCGGTGGCGTTGGGGCGGAAGCTGTCGGCCCAGCTCAGCCCGGTACGCAGCTTCTTCGTGCCCAGCCGCTTCATCCAGGCGACGGCATCGTCCAGCCGGGGGTCCTCGAAATGGAACCACTGCATCAGCCCCATCTCGCCCGCGACCCTGGCATAATCCTCGAGCGCGGGCTTGGGGCTGCCGTCGGGGCGGATCAGTCCCATGTAGAAGTGGCGGTAATAGCTGGAGCCTTCGGCTTCGCGGTGGCGGGTGGTGGCGCCCCATTCCATCGGCAGGTCGAACAGCGAATACCAGAAGACCCGCGGCACGCGGCCCAGCAGCAGCTCGGCGGTACGGCGCAGGCCGAACACCTGCACCTCCTCCGCACCGAACGAGCCGACGCCGACCTCGGTCACCCAGACGGGCTTGTGCGTCACCGCCTCGATCTCGGCGACCTTGGCGGGCCATTCGTGGATCGACCACAGGTTCCAGTCGAGCGGGAAGCCGTGGACCGCGACCACGTCGATCGCGTCCAGCGCGCCATGCCCCTCCATGCGCTGTACCCAGGCCGGATCGATCGGCGACATGCCGCCCAGCACGCGGGTCACTGCCGGGTTGATCGCATGGATGGCATTGCCGGCCCGCGCGACCGTATCGGCGAAGATCGCCCAGTCGGGATCGAGTTCCGGATCCCAGTGGGACTTGTTGTTCGGCTCGTTCCAGATCATCGCGGCTTCGATCATCGTGTTTCCTCCCCCTTGTTCGGATAAACGGCGGCGGGTCCGTATTCGGCATAGGGTCTATCATCGACACGGCAGAGATAGACCTCGTTCTCGGGATGCGCCTCGATCCGGAAGCCTGCGGCGCGCAGCATCGCCTCCGAACAGGCGCGGTTCGGTGCCCACCAGTTGGTCCAGTCGTTGGCGAAGGCGCGCTCGATGAAGTGCATCTTCGGATAGGCGGCATCGTCGAAGAAATCGGGCGGCCGGTGCGTGCCCGGCTTGTGGAAGGGATGATCGGCGGGCGCGTCATAGGCGTCGCGAGACCCCTGCTGCATCGTCTGGAACAGCAGCATGTCCCCCGCGACATGCTCGCGGATCAGGTCCAGCGCGAGCAGCGGGTGGCGCAGATGATACAGCACGCCCATGAAGATCACGAGATCGAACCGCTCGCCCAGCGCACCGACATCATAGACGGACAGGTTGCGAAACTCGACGCCTTCGAACCCCAGCGCCCGGCTCGCGAGCCGCGCCTGCGCCAGATAGCGGTCGTCGCTGTCGATCCCGAGCACCCGGTCGGCCCCGCGCCGCTTCATCTCGACCGCATAGAAGCCGGCATTGCAGCCGATATCGAGCACCGACTTGCCGGTCAGGTCGGCAGGCAGGGCATGGGCGAAGCGGTCGAACTTGAAGCCGGGATAATTGCCCAGGAAATGATCGGGGGCCGTCCACAGGCCGTCGCCCAGATCGATATTGTGGAACCACGGCCCCAGCGCCGCGACCTGTTCGCGCAAAGCCTCGTCGGCGATCGTCGCCATCAGCACATCCTCTCGTTCAGGCTCAGCAATTTG
>NZ_CAMLAC010000308.1 GCF_946477935.1 uncultured Sphingomonas sp.
TCGGCCGCTGGGCCAACAACCGGGTGGAGAACAGCCACCTGCCGTTCCGACGACGAGAGCGGGCGATGCTGCGGTTCCGGCAGATGAAAACGCTGCAGAAGTTCGCCTCCGTTCATGCCAACGTCCACAACCACTTCAACCTGGAGCGCCATCTCACCGACCGACAAACCTACCGGGAACGACGCTCCGCCGCACTGGCGGAGTGGCAGGTGTTTGTCAGCTAGGCCGCAGCCTTCAAAGACTGACGTGCATCATGTGGAAAGCGGTTCGCGTTAGACTGACAGCACCCTCAACCGCATACGTCACGTCCTTTAGGTGTGCTGACGGAGGATATGCTCATCGATGGCGCACATACCGGCCTGAAGCTGTTCCTGCGCAACAAGCGGCCTGTAGACCGTGACACGACCGGGTCGCTGTTACTAGTGCACGGCGCTACTTTCCCATCGCTGAGCTTGTTCGACGTAGATGTGGGCGGGTTTTCCTTCATGGACGCGCTTGCTGAGGCCGGCATCGATGCTTGGGCTCTTGATGTGCGCGGCTATGGCGGCTCGACACGTCCAGCGCCAATGAACGAGGAACCCAGCAACAGCACGCCACTGGCGCGCGCCGTCGATGCGGCCGACGATGTTGCGTCTGCACTTGCTCACATCCGTAGCCTGCGTTCTCCGAGCCGCGTTGGCCTTTTGGGCATGTCATGGGGTGGATCGATCGCAGGCATTCACGCGAGCCGTCATCACGATCTCGACGCGCTAATCCTCGTCGCGCCTTTGTGGCTGTCGTCCATTCCACTCCGTTTCGACGGCGGCGCCCCAATCACGTCGCACCGTGTAGTGGATGCCGCTACTTACCGGACTGCTTGGGTTGGCTCAGCACCTGAGGCGCAGCGCGACGGCCTTCTCCCTGAGGGTTGGTTTCAACGCTGGGTCGAAGTGACCGAGGCCACCGACCCCGACGCGCCCGCAGGTTATCTCCGTGCGCCGAGCGGCGCGGTGGCTGATGTACGCGAACATTGGACGGCAGGGCGTCCGCTCTATGACCCGGCGGCTATTACAACCCCGACGTTGGTAATACGCGGCTCCTGGGATGTGGATGTGCGCCGCGACATGGCGCTTGATCTTGTTGATCGCCTCACAAGTGCCCGCGACCGGGCATATTTGGAGGTCGCCGGCGGTACGCACATGATGTTGATGGAACCTGTGCGGAAAACCGCGTTCGGCCAGATCGTCTCCTATCTGGATACGATGTTCTCTGACTGATCCATTGTGACAGAAGGTGAGAGGGCGATTACGCCTTCCCGCAAACGAACGACCAGCGAGATAGCCGGGGTATTCCGGTTGGGATGCTATTTCGAGAGAGGCCCTCCGCGTCGCAGTACCTCGCCAAGACGTAGAAACCGCGGGCGAGCGGCGCCGATCACGCACGGCAGCCCACGAATGATGGTATCGGCCCCATGCAGCTTTGACATCGGCCGGATCAGAGAAAGGCGCGGAGCCTTGCGACGAGGTCCCCAGGGTGCTCTTCCGGGAAGAAATGATCGCCAGCAACGGGCTCACCGCGGACGCTATCGGCCAGCGTCCGCCAGATCGCAAGCGGACCGCCCACCTCTTCATACCAGCTATTCAGTCCGCCTTGCTCGCTCCACAGCGCCAACAACGGACAGGTCACGCGTCGCCCCGCATTCACGTCGTCAGCGTCATGCTCGCGATCCAGCGAAGCGGCCGCCCGGTATTCCTCGCAGATCGCATGGACGCGCGCAGGGTCGCTGATCGCCTCGACCTCTACCTGCCTTCCGACCACGCGATCGCGTCGGCGCCGGCGGGCAGCAGCATCGGGCAGTCGTCGCTGGTCGCTGCCCGGAATATCGCCTCCGCGACATCTTGTGCGGTCGTCGTAACAGCGGGGGCGTGCGCCTGCATCATCGCAAGTGTCTTATGGGCGAACGCCTCATAAGCCGCCGGAAACCAGCCACTCTGTTCGACGCGACCTTGCGTGGTGGCTGCGAAGCTCGTGGCCGGGGCCAGCCCCGGCAAGACGACCCGGGTCCGGATGTTGAAGCCGGCAAGCTCGGCCGCCATCGCTTCGGTCAGGGCGGTGAGTGCCGCCTTGCTTGCCCGATACACCGACAGCATGGGGACCGGCTTGTAGGTCGAACTCGACCCGACGTTGACGATCACACCCGAACGCCGCACGCGCATGCTGGGCAGCACCGCCTGCATCATGGCCATCGGACCGAACAGATTGACGGCGAAGATCTCCTGCACCGTCTCGGGCGGCGTTCCCTCCATCGCGTTGAACCACCCGATGCCGGCGTTGTTGACGAGGACGTCGATCGGTCCGGCCTCGCCGATGGCGCGCGCAATACTGGCGGGATCGGTCACGTCGAGCGGGAGGACGCGCAGCCGGTCGGAGACGGGCAGCGTATGGGCGCCGGGATCGCGCATCGTCGCCAGCACCGACCAGCCCTGGTCGAGGAAATGGAGGGCGGTCTGGCGTCCGAATCCTGTCGAACTGCCGGTGATGAGGATGGTGGGCATGATTGGCTCCTTGGCGATCGGTGAGTGCATCGCTAATTTATGAAGCATCCCTCAGTTTTGGTATTCGCATTCATGACTCGTCCGACCGCCGCCCTACTGAAGCCCAGAAAAGCGCCGCGTCAGGCGCGCTCGGCCGTCACGATCGACGCGATCCAGATCGCCACCATTCAGGTTTTGCTAACGGACGGGGCCGGACGCTTGACGACCACGCGGGTGGCGGAACGGGCGGGCGTGTCGATCGGGACGATGTACCAATATTACCCCAACAAGGAGGCGCTGCTGTTCGCGGTGGTGGAACGGCAACTGGACCGGATCACGACCGTGATGCTGACGGCAGCGCGTGACCTGCACGGGCAGGATCTGGCGACCATCGCACGGGGGCTGACCGCCGCGTGGTTCAATGTGAAAGGGGAGGATGCCGTAACCTCCCGCGCGATGTATGCGATTGCGGCGGAGTTCGACCTGGCCGATCTGATGAGCCGGTCGATGGAACAGGGCATGCACGCGATTGGCGAGTTGCTCCGGTCCGCAAGCGACCGGCGTTCGCTCGATCCGACGTCCACTGCGCTGGTGCTGACGGCGATGCTGAGTGGTTCGGTGAGGGTGGTAATGGAAATCGAGCGCGCGGAGGAAAAGCTGGCCTGCCTGCGTCGCGAACTGCCGCTTGCCTGCCAGGCCTATCTCGTGGCCGTCAATTGAAGAGCGGCGATCAAGACCGCTGCGGCTTTCTCATCGGGAACGACTAACGAGACGGCCGGCACCGTCTCGCTTGGAATGGTCTGCCGGTACTGCGGGATCGTCGCTAATTGCCGATATTCTCCAACGCGCGTTAAGGTGTTGTCTGTTACCATCTCAAAAACGGAGCGACTGTTGAGGCCGACCACATGGTTGCCGTGCATGGCGCTCCTCCT
>NZ_CAMLAC010000309.1 GCF_946477935.1 uncultured Sphingomonas sp.
CTCCGGCTTCGTCTGGCCGGTCGACGGCCGCGTCGTTCGCCGCTTCGGCCCCGGGGGCAGCGGGGAGCGCAACGACGGCATCAAGATCGCGGTGCCCCTCGCCACGCCGGTCAAGGCCGCGGCGGATGGCGTGGTCGCCTATGTCGGTGACGGCATCGCGGCACTCGGCGGGCTGGTCATCGTCAAGCATGGCGACAACTGGACCAGCGTCTATGGCCATGCCTCCAAATTGCTGGTCCAGCGCGGGCAGAGCGTGAAGCGCGGACAGACGATCGCGCTGTCGGGCGACACCGGCTTTGCCGACCGGCCGGAATTGCATTTCGAACTCCGTCGTGGCCGCACCCCCGTCGATCCGCAGACGCAGTTGCCAAAGAAGTGATGCCGCCCAACTGAAGGGTGACGACGCGGGTGCGCATGTGTAACGACACACACGCTATGACCTATCAGTCCGATCTGCTTCGCACCCTCTCTGACCGCGGCTATATCCACCAGTTGACCGATGCTTCGGCATTGGACGCGCTGGCGGCCAGCGAGATCGTGCCGGGCTATATCGGCTTCGATCCGACCGCGCCGTCACTGCATGTCGGGCATCTGGTATCGATCATGATGCTGCGCCAGTTGCAGCGCGCCGGCCATAAGCCGATCGTGCTGATGGGCGGCGGCACCGGCAAGATCGGCGATCCCAGCTTCAAGGACGAAGCGCGCAAGCTGCTGACCGAAGATACCATCGCCGCCAACGTCGCCTCCATCAAGCGCGTGTTTGAACGCTTCCTGACCTTTGGCGACGGCCCGACCGATGCCATCATGCTGGACAATGCCGAATGGCTGGACCGGCTGGAATATATTCCTTTCCTGCGGGACATCGGCCAGCATTTCTCGGTCAACCGGATGCTCAGCTTCGATTCGGTGAAGATGCGGCTGGACCGGGAGCAATCGCTCAGCTTCCTGGAATTCAACTACATGATCCTCCAGGCCTATGACTTCCTGGAACTGTCCCGCCGTGCCGGGTGCCGCCTGCAGATGGGCGGATCGGATCAGTGGGGCAACATCGTCAACGGCGTCGATCTTTCGCGCCGGGTGGATGGGACGCAGGTGTTCGGGCTGACCACCCCGCTGCTGACCAATGCCGACGGCACCAAGATGGGCAAGACGGTGGGCGGCGCGGTCTGGCTGAACGCGGACCAGTTGCCCGATTATGATTACTGGCAGTTCTGGCGCAACACCGCCGATGCCGATGTCGGCGTGCGGCTGCGCCTCTTCACCGATCTTCCCCTGGACGAGATCGCCCGGCTGGAAGCGTTGCAAGGCGCGGAGATCAACGAGGCCAAGAAGATCCTCGCCAATGCCGCCACCGCGATGTGCCGCGGGGCGGCGGCGGCGGAGGAAGCCGCGGAAACCGCACGCCGGACCTTTGAGGAAGGATCGGCCGGCGGTGCCCTGCCGACGCTGGCGGTTGCCGGCGGCAGCATCGGCATCGTCGACGCGCTGGTCGGACTGGGTTTCGCCAAGTCGAAGGGCGAGGCACGGCGCCTGGTCGCCGGCGGCGGCGCGCGGGTGGAGGGGGAGAAGATCGACAGCGACACCGCGGTGATCGCTGTCGGCCAGGGGATCGTTCGCATTTCCGCCGGCAAGAAGCATCACGGGCTCTTGGAAGGCGCATAATCGCGATGCGCCGCAGCACAGAATCTTGATCTACATCATACTGATTTTCATAATAAAAAACTTACCTGCATCTTCTTACAGCCGTTATGGCTGTTTCACCACAAGGTGAATGCGGGAATGGGATATGAGCTGGTCGACGACGGTAGCCGGTCATGAGGATCGCGGTGAACCGCGTCATGAGGTGTTTCACCGCACATCGGCCACCGTCCCGGATGGGGGCAGGATCACCGTCGTGATCGTCAACGTATCGGGCGGCGGCCTGATGGCGCGGTGCATCGATACGTTGGAGGTCGGCGACCGGATCGACATCCTGCTGCCGGTGCTGGGCAGCGTGAAGGCTCAGATCCGCTGGTCGCTCGGCGGGCGAATCGGCTGCCAGTTCAACCGGCCGGTGCCGACCCACCTGTACTTCCCGTTCCTCTCGGCGCTCCGCGGGACCTGAGCCTTATCCGGAGCGGAGCAGCGCCACCCCCGTCTCCCGCTCGAACAGATACAACGCCGTCCGCGCCGCCTGCCCCCTTGGGCCTTGCAGCCCGCCGTCGCGATCGATCAGCAACCGGGCATCGTCCTGCGCGCACTGGATCAGGTCGCCCAGCATTTCGGGCGCGACCAGCCTGAACGCCAACTCGCCCGACTGACGCTTGCCGAGCAGGTCGCCCGCCCCGCGCAGCCGCAGATCCTCCTCCGCGATCCGGAAGCCGTCATTCGTCTCGCGCATCAGGGCAAGGCGCGCGCGCGAGGTTTCCGACAGCGCATTGCCGCGCAGCAACAGGCAACGCGACAGCCCCCCGCCCCGACCGACGCGCCCGCGCAACTGGTGCAACTGCGCGAGGCCGAAACGGTCCGCATGTTCGATCACGATCAGCCGCGCATTGGGCACGTCGACGCCGACCTCGATCACGGTGGTGGCGACCAGCACGCCCAGCCGGTTGCCGGCGAACGCCTCCATCACCGCGTCCTTCTCGGCCGGCTTCATCTTGCCGTGGATCAGACCGACCCTGTCGCCGAACAGCGCCCGCAGGGATTCCGCGCGCATCTCGGCGGCGGCGAGGTCAGACTTCTCGCTTTCCTCGACCAGCGGGCACACCCAATAGGCCTGCCCGCCATCGGCCAGGTGCCGCCCCAGCCCGGCCGCCACCTCGTCCAGCCGCTCCTCGGACACGACCCGTGTCTCGATCGGCTCGCGCCCGGGCGGCATCTCGTCCAGACGGCTGACATCCATCTCGCCATAATTGGCCAGCGTCAGCGTGCGCGGGATCGGCGTCGCGGTCATCGCCAGCACGTGCGGACTGCGCCCTTTCTCCTGCAGCATCATGCGCTGCTGCACGCCGAAGCGATGCTGCTCGTCCACCACCACCAAGCTGAGATCGCGGTAGGTGACGCCTTCCTGGAAGATGGCATGCGTGCCGACCAGTATGTCGATCTCGCCGGCGGCCAGCGCCATCAGCGTCGCCTCGCGCGCACGTCCCTTGTCGCGGCCGGTCAACACGCCGATCTGCACCGGCAGGCCCGCCAGCGTCTTGCGCAGCGTCTCGTAATGCTGCCGCGCCAGGATCTCGGTCGGCGCCAGCATCGCGCCCTGCGTCCCCGCCTCCACCGCGATCAGCAGCGCCATCGCCGCCACCAGCGTCTTCCCCGCCCCGACATCGCCCTGCAACAGCCGCAGCATCGGCGCCTCCTGCGCCAGATCGCCCTCGATCTCGCGCACCGTGCGGCCTTGCGCCCCCGTCAACTGATACGGCAGCCGCAGCATCTCCCGCAGCCGCCCGTCGCCCTTCAA
>NZ_CAMLAC010000310.1 GCF_946477935.1 uncultured Sphingomonas sp.
GCGCAGTAGCGTGGGCGGTCTGGCGGCGCAGGCGGGTGCGCTGTTCCGCGACCGTGCCCTGCCGTTGCTGTTTGCCGAGAGCTTCCTGCTGATGGGGGCGTTTGTCACCGTCTATAACTACGCCGGCTATCGACTGATCGCTGCGCCCTATCACCTCAGCCAGAGTGCGGTGGGGGCGGTGTTTCTGCTGTACGTGCTGGGATCGGCAAGTTCGGCATGGTTCGGCGGACTTGCCGGGCGGATCGGGCGGCGGCGGGTGTTCTGGGTGCCCGTCATGCTGCTGATCGCGGGGCTGGGGATCGCCGCGGCGCGGCCGCTGGCGCTGGTGGTGACCGGTATCGCGGTGGTGACGGTAGGCTTTTTCGGGGCGCATTCGATCGCAAGTGCTTGGGTCGGGCGGCGGGCAGGTGCGGCACGGGGGCTTGGCGCGGCGCTGTACCTGTTCTTCTATTATGCGGGATCGAGTGTGCTGGGATCGGCGGGCGGTTTCGCCTGGACGCATGGCGGCTGGCGGGGAGTGACGCTGTTCTGCCTGGTGCTGGCGGCGCTTGCGCTGATCGTCGCGCTACTGCTGGCGCGCGTGGCACCGCTGGAGCAGGCGACGACGCCCCGGACGATCCCCGAAGCCTAGCGCGCGAGCGGGTCGATCGCGTCGATCGGTCGCGTGGCGGCGGCGTTGCGGGCCACCGCCTCCACCCGCTCCATCACGCGCAGGATATTGCCGCGGGTGAGGCCTGCGAGATCGGTGTCGCTCCAGCCGCGCCGGGCAAGTTCGGCAAGGACCCGCGGATAGCCGTCGACCCCCTTCATGCCCAGCGGGCCGGTGCCGCCGATGCCGTCATAATCGCCGCCGAAGCCGACGGCGCCGCGCCCGGCGACCCTGGCGATGTGATCGACATGGTCGGCGACCATCGCGGCGGTGACGCGGGGTTCGGGATGGGTGGCGTCCCAGGCGACGAGCGGGGCGGGCGCGCGGGAGCCGTACACGTCGGCGGGCACGCCGAGCGTTGCGGCATGATCGGTGCGGGCCTGGTCCCAGGCGCGCCACGCGGTCGAGACGAAGGCGGGATAGACATTCACCATCACCACGCCGCCGCCGGCACCGATGCGGCGGAGCAGGGCGTCGGGAATGTTGCGCGGCGCAACTCCGACCGCGCGGGCGCCCGAATGGCTGGCGATGACCGGCGCCGTGGCGATGTCCAGCACCGCGGCCATCGTCGCATCCGAGACATGCGCGACATCGACGATCATGCCGATGCGGTTCATCTCCGCCACCACCTGCCGGCCGAAGGGGGACAGGCCGTTCGCGATAGGATCGTCGGTGGCCGAATCGGCCCAGGAAAGGCTGCGGCCATGTGTCAGCGTCATGTAGCCGACACCAAGCGCCTTGTACTGGCGCAGGACCGAAAGGCGGCCATCGATCTGGTGCCCGCCCTCGACCCCGATCAGCGAGGCAATGCGGCCGTTCGTCCGGGCCGCAGCGATGTCGGCTGCGGTGGTCGCCAGCGTGAAGTCTTCCGGGTGAGCGGCGACGAAGCGGCGGACGATATCGATCTGCTCCAGCGTCATCTCCACCGCGCGCGGCCCGGTGACGGTGGCCGGTATCCAGACGGACCAGAACTGGCCGCCGACGCCGCCTTTGCGCAGGCGGGGAATGTCGGTCTGCAGGGCGCGGGGAAGGCGGCTGGTGTCGCGGGACAGATCGACGAGCGCGCCCGTTTCGCGCAGTTCCCAGGCAAGATCGTTATGGCCGTCGATGATCGGCGCCTGGGCGAGCAGCCTCTCGACGCGAATGTCGACGGGCGGGTTCGCGGCCTGGGCCAGCAGCAGCAGCGCGATCACAGCGTCGGGCGCTTGGCAAAGCCGTTCGGCACCTCATCGGGTGCCGCGTCCGACACGTGAACATGCTCGACGCGGGAAGCGGGCGATCCTTCACGCGCTTTCGCGACAATGGCGTCGATCATCTCGGGTGATCCACGCACTACCGCCTCGACCGACCCATCGGCGCGGTTGCGCACCCACCCGTCGAGCCCCAGCGCCTGCGCCTGCTCCACGAACCAGTTGCGATAAAAGACGTTCTGGACGCGTCCGGTGATGCGGAGGTGGCAGGCGATCATAGGTACATAGTCTCACGTGCTTGCGATCGGCTGTCCAGATAGGCCAGGATCAAGACATGACGATCCGTATCCGGGAAGACGATCTTACCGATGCCTCGGTGCGGGGCTTGCTCGCGCTGCATCTGGCAGGGATGCATGCCGGATCGCCGCCGGGGCATGTCTTTGCGCTCGATCTGTCGGGACTGCGCGCGCCGGAGATGACCGTGTGGACCGCCTGGCGCGACGGACAGGTGGCGGGCATCGCCGCATTGAAACGACTGGGCGCACACATGGCCGAGGTGAAGTCGATGCGCACGCATCCCCAAGCGCTGCGCCGCGGCGTGGCCGCTGCACTGCTCGACCATATCATCGGCGTCGCCGGTGCAGAGGGTCTGACACGGTTGAGCCTGGAAACCGGCAGCGGGGAGGCATTCGAGCCGGCGCTCGCGCTTTATGCAAGCCGCGGCTTCACCAAAGGTGAGGCGTTCAGCGACTATGTGCCGAGCGCGTTCAACCAGTTCTGGCATCTGGAACTGGCTCCCCCTCCGGTGCGGAAGGGGAGCCGGCCGATCACAGCTTCTCGGTAAGCTCTGGCAGCAGCTTGAAGAGGTCGCCGACCAGGCCGATGTCGGCGACCTGGAAGATGGGGGCGTCCTCGTCCTTGTTGATCGCGACGATGACCTTGGAGTCCTTCATGCCGGCCAGATGCTGGATCGCACCCGAGATGCCGACCGCGACATAGACCTGGGGGGCGACGATCTTGCCGGTCTGGCCGACCTGATAGTCGTTGGGGGCATAGCCGGCATCCACCGCGGCGCGGCTTGCGCCGACCGCAGCCCCCAGCTTGTCGGCAAGCGGATCGATCAGCGCGTGGAACTGCTCTTCGGACCCCAGCGCGCGGCCACCCGAGACGATGATCTTGGCCGAGGTAAGCTCGGGCCGGGCATTCTCGGCAATCTCGGAGCCGGTGTAGCTGGAGAGACCCTTGTCGCCCGTCGTCGCCACGGCTTCCACCGTGCCGCTGCCGCCCTCCGCGTCCGCCTTGTCGAAGGCGGTGCCGCGCACGGTGACGACCAGCTTCTTGTCGCTGGTCTTGACCGTGGCGATCGCGTTGCCGGCATAGATCGGCCGGGTGAAGCTGTCCGGCCCCTCGACCGACAGGATGTCGGAGATCTGCATCACATCCAGGAGCGCCGCGACACGCGGTGCGATGTTCTTGCCCGTCGTGGTGGCCGGCGCGACAAAGGCGTCGTGATGGCCCATCAGCTCCGCCACCAGAGGCGCGACATTCTCGGCCAGCGCATGCGCATAGGCCGCATCGTCGGCGACATGC
>NZ_CAMLAC010000311.1 GCF_946477935.1 uncultured Sphingomonas sp.
GTTCACGACACAGGGGCGGCATGGCGCCTTCTGGCGGATGGCGATGGCCGATCCCGTGCTGGCGGGCATGGCGCGCGCGGCGGTGTTGTGCGTCGACGGGGTGCCGGCCGCCTTCTCGTTCGACCTGGATGCAGGCGCATGGCGTTACGCGATCGCCAACAGCTACGATCCCAAATTCGCCCGGCAGAGTCCTGGCCGATTGCTGGTCTATCGCAATCTGGCCGATGCGCTGGCCCGCGGCGTCCGCGACGTGGACTGGGGCGTCGGTGATTCGGGATACAAGGAAACGCTGGGCAGCGAGCCAGGGGCGGCAATGCGCGACTGGCTGTTATGCGCGCCGGGTGTTCCCGCACTGGCCGGGCGCCTGATGGCCGGAGTCTGGCGGCGCAGCGCGGGCGTTTAGCCGCGCCTCAGCCGGCGTCGGCCAGGATGCGTTCGACCTCCGCCTGGGTGATGCCCAGCACGTCTGCAAGGCCGGACACGGTGGCGCCGCGCTTCACCATGTCGCGGACCCGGTCAGGATCGGCGGTGATCGTGTAGTTTCGCGTATCGCGTTGTTCGCGCACGATGTCCTTGCGTCCCGACGAGCGGCGGCGGCTGGCGGCAGCGGCATGGGGATCGCGCGCGGCGAGCGCCTGTTCCTGCTCGCGGCGCGCTTCACGGGCCTGTTCGCGCGCGGCAATATCGGCCTGTCGGTTGGCGGCGCGCGCCTCCAGTCGTTGCGCCATCAGGTCGACGCGGTCCTGCGCGCGTGCTTCGCGTGCCCTGGCACGCTCGGCCGCCCGGTCTTCCGGGCTGGCGTTCGTCCTGATGCGAAAGCCCGGCGAGGCGGCGGACACGCCCCAGCTCTTGTCGACCAATTCTGCTGCTCCGGATCTGCTGGCCCCGCGGTCCTGTCGCCGGAGGTGGCGCGAAGGCGCGTGGCCGGACGGCCGTTATCGCATCAGTCCGGCGGTGCGCAAGGCGTCCTGGATGACCTTGCCGATGTCCGTCGGGCCAGAGTGTTCCGCCTGTTCCGGGTGCGGTGTCCGGTCGGACGGGACCACCTGCCGTTCACGCATAGCGGGGCGGGGAGCTGCACCCTCGCGGGCTTCATCGGCCGGGATCAGGCCCCAGAAGCGGCCGATGTGACGGGTCGAGGAGATGCTGGCGTCCAGCATATAGGCACCCGCCTGGCCACAGCGATCGTCACCTGAGACGGCGAGCGGGGTGCCATGGCCCATGCCGGTGATGCGATACTCCTCGATCACGGCACGGCCCGACGGGTCATGCCAGACGCGGCGGGGATGGCCGTCCACGATCTCGGCGCGATCGGGCCGTGTGCCGGCCCCGTGCAGCGCGCGCCATTGCCGGATGATCGCATCGGCGTTGGAAGGGGCAACGGTTGCGTCCCCGGTGCCATGCCAGATCGAGATGGTGGGCCAGGGGCCGTCATGATCGGAAGCGCCGCGCACCAGCCTGGACAGCGCGTCCTCATCGGGAATGCCGTGACCGCGCATACGGTCGAATGCCTGCGGCACGGTCGTGGCACTGCCATAGGGAAGGCCGGCAATGATCGCACCACCGGCGAACACCTCGGGATAGGTTGCCAGCATGACCGAGGCCATCGCGCCGCCGGCGGACAGGCCGGTGACGAAGATGCGCGATGGATCGATCGCGTGGCGGGCGGTGACCGCCGCGATCATCTGGCGGATCGACAGGGCCTCACCGGTGCCATGCCGGCTGTCTTCGGGATTGAACCAGTTGAAGCAGAGATTGGGATTATTCTGCCGTTGCTGTTCCGGGAACAGCAACGCGAAGCCGTAGCGGTCGGCCATGTCCGACCAGCCCGCGCCGAGATCATAGCCGGCGGCGGTTTGCGTGCAACCGTGCAGCACGACGACGAGCGGTGCATCGGGGGCGAGCGAGGCGGGAATGTGGACATAGCCATGAAGCGCGCCCGGATTCAAGCCGAAGGCATCAAGTTTCGTCAGATGACTGTCGGGCGCCATCGCCATGTTCATGGTGCCGGTACCCCGCAGCGCGGCGAGCCGGCTTACCGTATCGGAAATCTTTCGCATCGCCCGCGTCCTTATCCAAGAGCCTTGGCACAGGCGCGGCCGTCACGACCTTGCTGCACTGCACAATAGATGGGGGATGGCAGGGCTTTTGCAACGGGCAGGGGGGCCGCGGTGCAAGCGCAGCCCCCCTGCACGGGGCAGATCAGCGTCGGATATACCTGAAATACCAGAGTTTGGGTATTATCTAGGACAAAATGTGCAGAAATCCTTGTATTTTGAAGATTGGACAGGGTGATGGTTGACGCTGGCGATCACCGAGTAATCACGGCGCGCGGATTGACCGGGATCCTGCTGTCTTGATTGTCGAACGCCGCCCCGCTTCTATCGTCAGGGGGAGGCGATTGGTGAAGCAACCAGACTATCGCGGCCGGACAACGGAATTGCTGAACCGGGCAAGCCTGAAGATCAAGGCAGGCTGTGCGACGATGCACACTGACCACTCTGCTAGAGGGTGCCTGCAAAGCGGCAACACGATCATTCGGGCAATCGAAATTTGGACCGAGACCAGCAGCCAGTACCTGGAAACGGCGCTTGCCCATGCTGTCAACGCGCCGAACCTGCTCAGCGGTTCCTTTCGGCTGGCGAACCCGGCGGGCGGTTCAGGCGGTTCTACTATCCGCGCTGCGCATTCACTTCTTGCTGAAGCGCATGGCAAGCTGTCCGCAACGATTGCCGACTTTCGCGACGGCTGGACCGCCCCACGCGCGAAGAAATGGAACGAGCGCCACCCGATCGCCTTCGCGTTGTTGATGGCCGGTATTGGTGCGGTGCTGGCGACCGTCGCGAGGTTGCTGTTTAGGTGACGCCAGCCGTCATCATTGTACGGGCGGCTGGCGCTCCAGCCATTCTCATACGTCACTTGCTGGCGCCGCTTTCCTCAAGCCTACAGGAGTCACACCGATCGTTGCAGGCGGAATGCTCCGTGATCTCGCGCCCCCAGCCCAATTGGGAAAACTTCGTCACGAAGTCGGGAGCCATAGAGCAGTTGCGGCTGTAGGGGCGCTGGCTTGTGTAGGTATCGTAGTGTTGGATGCGCTGCGTCAGCAGCAACAACGCTCTTGGCATGCCTGTTATCGAGCGCGAGGCGGGTTGGCCGGCCCGCTATACCGTCGCTGGCGAGGCGCCCCACGGTTGACCTATCACGATGACGACGGAAGGCCGCGTGTTGGGGAAAACGGCCGGATCACTGCCATGGCGGAGCAAGGCCTGCACCGGCGGCGATAATTGTGGGGCGCCGATGTGCCATTTCAGGAGGCAACGCTCCTCCGCGCCACGTGGACGTGCCTTATTTCGGGTGGCGAACGCCATAGTTTGGCAATACCTTGCCTTTAGGA
>NZ_CAMLAC010000312.1 GCF_946477935.1 uncultured Sphingomonas sp.
CGGTCGCCCGCTACGATACCCCGGCCCGCGTCCGCACCGACACGCCGCCCCTGTTCATCGCCCACGCCATGGACGACCCCGCCGCCCGCGTAGAGGAATCCTTCGCGATCATCGCCGCCGCCCGTGCCGCGAACGTGCCCGTGGAGGCGCATCTGTTCGAGCGTGGCGGCCACGGCTTCGGCGCGCGCCGCGCAGCCGAAGGCACGCCTCCCCGCGAATGGCCCCATCTGTTCGACCTGTGGCTGCGCCAGCGCTTCAGCCGAACAGCCGCGTAAGGCTCCGCTCCAGCATCAGGAACTGCCACAGTGTCCGGCCATGCTCCGCGCGGCCGGCACGGTGATCGTCCGCCAGCCGCGCGATCTCGGGCAGCGCGAACCAACCCGTCTCGCGCAGCAACGAAGAGGTGGCGAGCCCCGCCGCCTCCTCGGCCAGCGCCCCCCGAAACCAGTCGCTGATCGGCGTCGAAAACCCCATTTTCGGCCGGTACAATATCTCACGCGGCAGATGGCGTTCGAGGCTGCGCTTCATCAGCCATTTGCCGGTGCCACGATGCAGCCGCATGCCGGCCGGCAGGGTAGCGCAGAATTCGACCAGCCGGTGATCGAGCAGCGGCTCGCGCGCCTCCAGCCCCACCGCCATGGAGGTACGGTCGGTCTTGGTCAGGATGTCGCCCGGCAGCCAGATCTTCAGGTCGGCATATTGCACCCGGTCCAGCGCGCCCTGCGCCGGCGCGTCCCGCATCGCCGCCACGTAGCGATCCTCCGCCCGGTGCCCGCCCAGCGCCGCGCGCGCCTCCGGCGTAAACAGCCGCGCACGCAGGGCCGGCGCCGTCACCCCCACGCTCGTCGCATAGCCCTCTGCGCTATCCCCCGCGAGCGCCAGCAGCGTCGTCTTGGCTCTCAGCGGCCGGGGCGCCCAATCCGCCTTTGGATAGATGCCGCCCAGCGTCCCGAACACCGACCGCCGGAACCCCGCCGGCAGCAGCCCGCGTACCCGGTCCTCCGCCGCCTGAAACGCATGCCGGCGATAGCCGGCCATCGCCTCGTCCGCCCCGTCGCCCGACAGCGCCACCGTCACGTGCTCGCGCGCCAGCGCACACACCTGATAGGTCGCCAGCGCCGACGCATCCGCGAACGGCTCGTCGAAATGGTGGACCAGCGTATCGATCAGCGCGAAATCGTCGCTGCGCACCACCCGCGTCGCATGCGCGGTGGCGAAACGGCGCGCCACCGTGTCGGCGAAAGCGCGCTCGTCATAGCCCGCTTCCTCGAACCCGATCGTACAGGTCCGCACCGCTCGCGGGCTCGCCTCCGCCATCAGCGCGACCACCGCGGAGCTGTCCACCCCGCCCGACAAAAACGCGCCCAAGGGCACGTCGGCGACCATCCGGCTGGTCACCCCCGCCCGCATCAGATCGAGCAGTTCCTCGCCAAGCGCGGCCGCCGATCCGCTCGCACGCCCCGAAAAGTCGACATCCCACCACTGCTGTGGACGCGGAATGCCCCGCCCCCGCTCGACCAGCAGGTAATGCCCGGCCGGCAGCTTGCGGACGCCTGCGATCAGGCACGCATCGTCGGGCACATAGCCCAGCGCCAGATAATCCTCGACCGCCGTCAGGTCCGGCTGCCGCCGCAGCAGCGGATGCGCCAGCAAGCCCTTCAGCTCGGAGGCAAAGGCGATCGATCCGTCCGACAGCTCGGCCCAGTGCAGCGGCTTCACCCCCAGCCGGTCGCGCGCCAGGAACAGCGCACCCGCCAGCATGTCGTGGATGGCGAAGGCGAACATCCCGTCCAGCCGGTCGAGCATCGCCGGCCCCCAATAGCGCCAGCCCTGGAGCAGCACCTCGGTATCGCCCTCGGTGCGGAAATGCGCGCCCATCGCGCTGAGTTCGGCCCGGAGCGCGCGGTAATTGTAGATCTCGCCGTTGAAGGTCACCGCGATCTCGCCGTCGATCATCGGCTGCGGCGATCCCGCCAGATCGATGATCGACAGCCGCCGATGCCCCAGGCCCACGCCCGGCGCAGTCCAGACGCCGTCCCCGTCCGGCCCGCGATGCGCCTGCGCCGCGATCATCGCGCGCACCCGCGGCGGGTCGACCGGCTTGGGCGTGCCGGGATGGAAAAGCCCTGCGATGCCGCACATGTCAGCGCGCCGCCGTCAGCCGGTCCGCGAACCGGCCCGCCCCGCCGATGGCCGCGGCGAAGTCGGCGATCGCGGCGGGGTCACGCCCCTCGGTCGACAAGTGAATCGCGGTTGCCGGCCGATCCTCACCCAGCAGGCGGGTCTTCATCGTCACTATCTTCACCCGTCTCTCGTCCGCCGTCGTCTCGCCGCCGACGCGGTACCATGTCGCCACGATCCGCTCCACCGGTCCCGGTGCCACGATCCGCATCGCGGCGCCGCCCGCGATCGGGGCCATGTCCGCCACCCTTACCCAGCGATCATCCTCGCGCAGCACGCCCGTGCCGAACGCGGCCAGCCTCTTGGCGCCATGCTGCTCGGCGAACACCGCCACGCCGACATCCACCGGCCGCCCACGCGCATCGACATAGCGGCCGAACAGATAATGATCGGCCGCCGGATAATAAGGCTGCCATGCCGAACCCAGCGGCGCGCGGCGCCATCCCGGCACATCGGGCAGCACGATCTGCGCCGGCAGGGTCGCCACGTGGCCGCTCGCCAGCGCCGTCCAGCTCGGGAACACCGCCGCCGTGGCGATCACCAGCGCGCCGCCGGCGATCACTCCCACGCGGCCGCGCGGCACACCCGCCAGCGCCGCCGGGTCGAAGGCGGGGTCGTCCGGCGCCCGGTCGAACCACCGCCACCCGGTCGCCAGCACCGCCGCCATGACGACGGCAAAGAACAGCCACCCGAACACGATATGGTCGAACCCCGCCGCGGCCTCGATCCCGAACAGTTGCGCGCCGTAGATCGTCCCCCACGCCCGCACCCCGTTCGCCAGTACCGGCACCACCAGGCATGCCGCCAGAAATGCCGCCCGCCGCGTCCACCGCCGGAAGCACAGATTCGCCACCAGCACTCCGAATGCCAGCATGGCGAGCACGAACTTCGACCCCGAACACGCCTCCGCCACCTCGAAATGATACGGCCCCGCCTGGATCAGCACGCCGTCCACCTGCGCGGGCACGCCCGTCAGATGCAGCAGCGGCATGACGATCGCCACCGTCGCGCGCTGCAACGGCGGCTCCAGCTCTTGCCCGAACGGCACGGCAAACAGCGCATAAGCCATGGGAAACAGGGCCCCGCGCGCCACCATCGGCCCCAACACCGTCACCACGGCACCCTGCAGCATCAGCACCAGCCCAAGCTGCCGCGCGAACGCCACCGTCCCCGCCTCGCCCATCAGCCACCCCATACCGCCCAGCGCCAC
>NZ_CAMLAC010000313.1 GCF_946477935.1 uncultured Sphingomonas sp.
GTCAGGATGTCGTCCACAGCCAGGCTGAACGCCGCGGCGCGATCCGCCAGCGAGGGCGTCCGCTCTCCGCTGGCGGGGCCGGGGATGATGACGCGCTGGCCGGCGCGCAGCACATAGGGTTCTTCCAGCGCATTGGCGTCGACGATGCGCGACCATTCGACGCCATAGGCGCGCGCGATCGCGATCCCCGTCTCGCCGGAGCGGACCAGATGATAGCGCCCCGCCGGGATGGCGAGACGCTGGCCGACCCGGATCACGAAGGGCGGGGCCAGGTCGTTGGCGCGCGCGATCGCCTCCGATCCCGAACCGGTGCGATCCGCCACCCGGCGCAGGCTGTCGCCCGGCTGGACGATGTAGGTGGAGGCGGGGATCTCCCGCGCGTCGGGGGTGACCGCGCGCGTTTCCCAGGACGGGCGCGGTGCGGGCAGCGTCGATACCGCGTCGGTCGCAGCCGGCGGCACGTCACCCTGCGTCGGCAGGGCGGGGCGATCATCGTCGCGCGCGATCGGCGGTGATGGCGGCGTGGTCGGGGCGCCCTCGTCCAGGCTGGGGATGCATCCCGCCAGCATCGTTGCGCCCAGCATCATCGCCAGCTTTCGCATGCCGCCGTCCTCCGCTCAGCTATACGCCGCGTTCAGCATGGCGAGCGAGGCGCCGTGCGTCAGGTCGAGATGCAGCGGCGTGACCGCGATATGGCCGTCATGCACCGCGTCCAGATCGGTATCGTGCGCCGGCGTGTGTGGCATGCGGCCGAGTGCCAGCCAGTAATAGTCGTAGCCGCGCGGATCGGTGCGCTTGTCCATCCGGACCCGGCCGTAATCGCGGATACCCTGCCGGGCGACCCGGATGCCCTGCACGGCATCCGGCGCCACCGGCGGAAAATTGACGTTCATCAGCGTGCGAGGCGCAAAGTCCAGATCGAGCAGCGGGCGCAGCGCCCGCTCCCCCCAGGCGCGCGCGGTATCGAAGCTGACCGCATCGCCCAGCCCATGCTTGGCATAACGCTGGCTGAGCGCGACCGAGCGGATGCCGGCCAGTGCCCCTTCCATTGCCGCCGATACCGTGCCCGAATAGAATACGTCCTCGCCCAGATTGGCGCCGCGATTGACCCCGGACAGGATCAGGTCGGGCTTGTGATCCGCCATGATCTCGCCCAGCGCCATCATCACCGCGTCGGTGGGGGTGCCCGCCACCGCATAGCGCCGCTCGCCAAAGCGGCGGACGCGCAACGGCCGGGTCAGCGTCAGCGACCGGCTGGTCCCCGACTGTTCCTCGGCCGGGGCCACCACCCAGACATCGTCGGAAAAGCGCGCGGCGATCTCCTCCAGAACCTTCAGGCCGGGGGCGTGATAGCCATCGTCATTGGTGAGGAGGATGCGCATGGCTTAGCGCGCGCCCAGCACGGTCGCGCCGCCCAGATAGGGTTGCAGCACCGCCGGGACCGCAACCGACCCGTCCTCCTGCTGGTAATTCTCGATCACCGCGACCAGCGTGCGGCCCACCGCCAGCCCGGAGCCGTTGAGCGTGTGGACGAAGCGGTTGCCCTTGCCCTCGGCCGGGCGGAACCGGGCGTTCATCCGTCGCGCCTGGAAATCGGTGCAGGTCGAGCAGCTCGAAATCTCGCGATACCGATCCTGCCCAGGCAACCAGACCTCCAGATCATAGGTGCGCGCAGCGGAGAAGCCCATGTCGCCCGTGCAGAGCAACATGCGGCGATAGGCGAGGCCGAGCGCATCCAGCACGCCCTCTGCACAGGCCGTCATCCGCTCATGCTCCTCGTCCGATCGGTCGGGATGGACGATCGACACCATCTCGACCTTGTCGAACTGATGCTGGCGGATCAGCCCGCGTGTGTCGCGGCCCGCCGCGCCCGCTTCCGAGCGGAAACAGGGGGTGAGCGCGGTGAAGCGCAGCGGCAGTTCCTCTTCCGCCAATATGGTTTCGCGCACGATGTTGGTCAGCGACACCTCGGCCGTGGGGATCAGCCAGCGGCCGTCGGTGGTGCGGAACAGGTCCTCGGCGAATTTGGGCAATTGCCCGGTGCCGAACGCCGCCTCGTCGCGGACCATCAGCGGCGGCTGGACGAGTTCGAAGCCGTGTTCCAGCGTCAGCCGGTCGAGCATGAATTGCCCGAGCGCGCGCGACAACCGTGCCGCATCGCCGCGCAACAGGGTGAAGCGTGCGCCCGACAGCGCGACGCCGGTTTCGAAATCCATCCCCAATGCGGGGCCGATCGCGTCGTGCTCGGCGGGGGCGAAGCTGAAATCGGGGCGTGTGCCACGTTCATGGACCAGCGCATTGTCGTCCTCGTCGGCACCCGGCGGTACGTCGGCGGCGGGCAGGTTGGGGATGGCGGCCAGCGCGGCGTCCAGTTCCGTGCCGATCGCGCGTTCCTGTTCCTCCAGTTCGGGCAGCTTCGCCTTCAGTTCGGCGACCTCGGCCATCAGTGCCTGTGCGCGTTCCTCGTCCTTTGCCGCCTTGGCCTGGCCGATCTGCTTGGACAGGTCGTTGCGGCGGGTCTGGGCGTCTTGCGCGGCGGCGATCGTGGTGCGGCGGCGCTCGTCGAGGGCGAGCAGCACTGCCGACTGCGGCTCGGCGCCACGCTTGGTCAGGGCGGCGTCGAAGGCGGCGGGATCGTCGCGGATCAGGCGGATGTCGTGCATAGGCCGTGGCTATGACGGGGCGAACGCAGGCTTGCAAGCCGGCGGCCGGCGCAACCCTGGCGGCGGCACGGGCGTTGTCCCGGATAGAACCGATACTGCAAGGAGATACGCGATGCTGGTGCCGCATAATGCATTCGTGCTGGTGGCCGATGGGCGCAAGAGCCTGTTCTTCCGCAACGAGGGCGATGCCGAGTTCCCCAATCTGCAGGTGGAACATGCCGAGGAGCATCCCAATCCACGCGACCGCGACCAGAAGACCGATGCGGCCGGCGCCGCCAGCTCCACGCAGAGCGGCCAGGGGGCTCCACCGATCGCGCAGGGCGGATCGAACCAGGCCGGCAGCGGCGGGCAGGGTGCGCAGTTCGCACCGTCACGCGGGTCGCTTGGCGAAACGGACTATCACCAGCAGGAGGAGGATCGCTTCGCCGCCGAGATCGCCGACATGCTGAAGCGGCGTGCGCTGGCGGGCGAGTTCGAATCGCTCATCATCGTCGCCCCGCCGCAGACGCTGGGCGAGCTGCGCAAGCATTACCACAAGGAAGTCAGCAACCGACTTGCGGGCGAACTGGCCAAGGACCTGACCAACATGCCGGTGCCTGATATCGAGACGGCGTTGAAGAACGCCTGACGCGGAGGACGCCCACCCCTCCGCACACGCAGGAAGGGGCCCGCCAAGGGGATCGGCGGGCCCCTTTTGCTTGTGGCGCGCCGATCCCCTTGGCG
>NZ_CAMLAC010000314.1 GCF_946477935.1 uncultured Sphingomonas sp.
GCTATGCGCATGACCTGGGGCTCGCCTTCCAGATCGCCGACGACCTGCTGGATGCCGAGGGCGACGAGACGGTCGCGGGCAAGAAGCTGCGCAAGGACGGAGAGGCGGGCAAAGCGACGTTCCTGACGTTGCTGGGCGTGGAGCGGGCACGGGCGCAGTGCGGGATGCTGGTCGATCAGGCGATCGAGCATCTGCGCCATTACGGCCCGGAGGCGGACCTGCTTCGCGCCGTCGCCCGCTATGTGGTGGAGCGCGACCATTGACCCGGATCGGCGTCTATCCCGGCACCTTCGATCCGGTCACGCTGGGCCACATGGACATCATCCGGCGCGGCGCCAAGCTGGTCGACCGGCTGGTGATCGGGGTGACGACCAACCCGTCCAAGTCGCCGATGTTCACGCTGGACGAGCGCATGGCGATGGTCCGGCGCGAAGTGGCGGATGTGGGTGGCGAGATCCACGTCGTCGCGTTCGATTCGCTGCTGATGGATTTTGCCGAGCGCGAGGGCGCCCGGGTGATCGTCCGCGGCCTGCGCGCGGTGGCCGATTTTGAGTACGAGTACCAAATGGCCGGCATGAACCAGCAGATCAATCCGCGGGTCGAGACCGTGTTCCTGATGGCCGACGTAGCGCTGCAACCCATCGCCAGCCGGCTGGTCAAGGAAATCGCGCTGTTCGGCGGCGAGATCGCCCGCTTCGTGCCGCCCACCGTGCGCGACGAGGTGGTGGCGCGCGTCGGGCAGATCGGCCGCAAGGGACGCTGAAGCCCGGCGTTGCCGGCGCCACGTTCAGTTTGGCGCAAGTGGCGATTTGCTCTAGAGCGCCGTGATCCTGATAGCCCTTGGGGAAGAAATGCGCGTTTTCGCCGGTATCGTTGCAGTGGTGGCCAGCTTGTTCGCGGTGCCCGCCGCCGCGCAAGTGCAGGCGCCGGTCGCCCCGCGTGCGGCGCCGCCGCTGGTCACCGACAAGGAAAATCTCTGGCTGCTCGATCTGTCGACCGGTGGCCGGGTGACGATCTGGCTGCGTCCCGATGTTGCGCCCAAGATGGTGGAGCGGATCAAGACGCTGACCCGCCAGCATTTCTATGACGGGTTGCTGTTCCACCGCGTCATCGACGGCTTCATGGCGCAGGGTGGCGATCCCAAGGGCGACGGGACCGGCGGGTCGGAGCTGCCCAACGTACCCTCGGAGTTCAACTACCTGCCGCATGTGCGCGGATCGGTGTCGGCCGCGCGGGCGGAGGATCCGAACAGCGCCAACAGCCAGTTCTTTATCGTCTTCCAGCCGCGCCTGGCGCTGGACAAGAAATATACGGTGTTCGGCCGGGTGATCGACGGCATGCAATATGTCGATCCGATCGAGCGTGGCGAGCCGCCGGCGAACCCGTCGCGGATCGTCCACGCCTATATCGCGGCGGACAATCCCCCGCCCTTCCAGCCGCTGCCGGTTGCCGCCCCCGCCGCCGGGCTGGGCGCGCCGGTGACGCTGCCCGGTGCTGCGGTCGCGGCTCCCAAGCCGGCCGCCCGGACGCCTGCGCCGACAGCGCGGAAGGCCGCGCCGAAGCGCCAGTGAACGTCGATCTTTTCGACTTCGCGCTTCCCAACGACCGCATCGCGCTGCACCCCGCCGCACCGCGCGATGCGGCGCGGATGCTGGTGCTGGATGGCGACGCGACGCGCGACGCGGTGGTGCGCGACCTGCCCGGATGCCTGCGTGCGGGCGACCTGCTGGTCTTCAATGATACGCGGGTGATTCCGGCGCAGCTGGAGGGCATGCGCGGGGAGGCGCGTATTGGGGCGACGCTGCACAAGCGCGAGGGGCCGCGCCGCTGGCGCGCTTTTATCCGCAATGCCAAGCGGTTGCGTAACGGCGACGTGATCGAATTCGGCGCGGGTGTCACCGCCAGCGCAGGCGAGCGGGGCGAGGATGGCAGCTTCGTGCTGGACTTTGCGGGTGACGAACCCGTCGAGCTGCTGCTGGAACGCGCCGGACGCATGCCGCTGCCCCCCTATATCGCGCAAAAACGCGGGATCGAGCCACGCGACGCGGACGATTACCAGACGATGTTCGCCAACGAGCCCGGCGCGGTGGCGGCACCGACGGCGGCCCTGCATTTCACGCCCGAGCTGATTGCGGCACTGGAGGCGGCAGGCATCGGCCATGCCACGCTGACCCTGCATGTCGGCGCGGGCACCTTCCTGCCGGTAAAGGCGGACGACACCGCGGACCACCGCATGCATGCCGAATGGGGCCGGATCGACCAGGCGACCGCAGATCGGCTGAACGCGACAAGGGCGGCAGGCGGGCGTGTGATCGCGGTCGGCACCACCTCGCTGCGCCTGATCGAGAGCGCCAGCGGCGAGGATCGGATCGTCCGCCCGTTCGAGGGGGATACCGCGATCTTCATCACCCCCGGTTACCGGTTCAAGGGGATCGACGGGCTGATGACCAATTTCCACCTGCCGCGATCGACGTTGTTCATGCTGGTGTCAGCCTTGATGGGGCTGGAGCGTATGCAGGCGGCCTATGCGCATGCGATCACGCACGGATACCGCTTCTATTCGTACGGCGATGCGTCGCTGTTGCTGCCGGAGAGTGCCGCATGATCGTGGCTGTGCTGGGATTGCTGCTTCAGGCCGGTACCCCGACGGCGCAGGAGGCGGAGATCATCGTGCCCGGCCCCGCCAAGCCGTCCGCGCAGACGCCGGCGACGATGGTGCTGGAGCCGGTGGCGATGTTCATCGCGGCGTGCGACGAGGACGGCGATGGCCGCACCGACCGGGCCGAGCTGTCGGCCTGTGTCGATCGTTCCTTTCGCCTGGTCGACACAGGCAGCACCGGCCGCATGCGCTACCTGATCTTTGCGGATTGGGCACAGCGTTTCCTGGGCGACCGCAACGCGCTGCCCAGCCCGTTCGAGGTCGATCGCGACAGCGACGACATGGTGGGGCTGGACGAGTTGCAGGCGCATTTCGCCAAGCTGTATTCGCGTTTCCACAAGGATGGCGGCGAGGGTATCAGCCGCGCCGAACTGCTGACCTTCCGTACCGCCCCGATCGATGCGCAGGGGCCGTCCCGCCCCGCCGATCGCGGACGAAAGCCAAAGGGCGAGGCCGGGCGGCCCCGCTAGAAAGACCGATGCCATGACCCGTTTCGCCTTTTCCATCCACGCCACCGACGGCCGCGCGCGCACCGGCGCGATCGCGATGGAGCGCGGCACGATCCGCACGCCTGCCTTCATGCCGGTGGGCACCGCCGCCACCGTCAAGGCGATGAAGCCCGGCGATGTCGCGGCATCGGGCGCGGACATCATCCTGGGCAACACCTATCACCTGATGCTGCGCCCCGGTGCCGAGCGGGTGGACCGGCTGGGCGGGCTGCACGAC
>NZ_CAMLAC010000315.1 GCF_946477935.1 uncultured Sphingomonas sp.
GCCGAAATTGGATACGTAGAACCCGAACCCCGCCGTGCCCGCCAGCCAGAGCAACGTCGCCCCCGCCGACCCCGGCGACAGCCATATCCAGCGGGGTTGCCGGTGGTCGGGACCGAAGCGGAACAGGATCGCCGCCGCCGTCACGACCAGCACCGCCAGCAGCAGGAAGCCGGCGATGCGGATCAGCGCCAGCACGGCAAGCGGCGCATTCGGGATCAGCCCGCTGAGAAATGCGAGCAGCATGGTCGTGCCGATCGCCGCGAAGATCATCACGACGCCGCCGCCGACCACGGCGAACTTCAGCAGCGTCAAACGGACGAAGCCGCGGCTCTCCTCCGTATCATAGGCGACGTTGAGGCCGGTGATGATCGCCGCAGACCCCTTTGTCGCGCCGTACCATGCCAGCAGCAGCGCGACGACCAGCCCGATCCCCTGCTTGTCCTTCGAACTTTCCACGACCGTCAGCAGCTGGTCGGAGATGATGGAGGCCGCATCCCTCGGCAGCGACGCGAACACGCTTTCGATGTTGCGCCGTACCGTCTCCGCCTCGGCGAACAGGCCGTAGCTCAGCACGACGGCCCCCAGCGTGGGCACGATGGCGGCAAAGACGTAGAAGGCGATACCGGCAGCGATGATGCCGATGTTGTCGTCGCCCATCTCCTGCCACGTCCGCTTCAGGATCGCCAGCCATCCCGCGGGCGGCACCTGCAACGGGGAGCGCGCACCGGTGCCTGCGCCATGATCGGCAACGCTCATGCCGCCTGCTCCCGTTCCGCGCCGGCATAGTCGAGGCACGCCTCCACCGCCGCGCCGAGGCTGCCGACATAGAGGTCCGCGCCCAGGGTCCGCTGTATCTCGCGATCGGTGAGCGCCGCTTCGCCTTCCGGCCACAGCCCGACGAGGATCGGAACATCGCCCACGCGCGACCGGATGCGCCGTACGAGATAGCGCAGATGCGACGGCGAGCCGCCGATCTCGAGATAGGAGATGCACACGAGCCGGGTGCCCGTCGCGTCGAGGCGATCGATGTTCGCCCGCGATCCGACGTTATGCGGAACCCGCTTCGCGCCGAACCCGCGCTTGGCGAGCAGCTGTTCGAGCATGGCGGTCACCGCATCGTCGAGGACGCCGCGCCCGGCAATGCACAATACGCTTCCGGCGGCGTTCCACTGCGCCGGCGCTGCCGGCAGGGTGGCCGGCGCGGTCTCCTCAAAGCCTGCCCCTTCCCCGACCAATGGATTGAGGCGGCCCTCGCGTGCCCGGGTTACGCTGGCCGTATCCTCCTGCGCATGGAGTTCGTCCACCAGCACCAGCATGGAGTCGACGACGCTGGTCGCCCGCTCGCGCGTGATGGCACCCCGTTCGACGTCTGCCGCCGCGAGTTTCAGCGCGGCCAGCGCTACCTCGTCATAATAGGCCGTCAGCGACCGGTCCGCGAGCTGGCTCTCCGCCTGTTCAAGCGCCTCGTCCGGGTCCTCGGCCAGCATCCGCTGGTAGAAGCTTTCGACCGGGGTAAGCGCCGGCCGGTCGCCCAATATGACGTCGAGAAATTCGAGGCTCGGAATATGCCGGCCCAGCACGACCAGCAGCAGCGTCAGCGGCATCGACAGGACAAGGCCGACCGGACCCCAGATCCACGTCCAGAACACCGCCGCCAGCACGACCGAAAGCGGCGAGAGACCCGTCGAATGGCCGTAGAGCAACGGTTCGATGACATAGCCGATCAGCGGTTCGAGGACGATGAAGAGCGCCGCCACCATCAGCACCGTCGACCAGCCCGGATCGGCCCCGGCGGCCACCACCAATGGCAGGGCGGCCCCCAGCAGCGCACCGATATAGGGTACGAAGCGGAGCACGCCGGCAAGAATGCCCCATAACGCCGGAACGGGCAGGCCGATGATCCACAGGCCGATCCCGACGACGGTGCCGAAGCTGGCGTTCACCGCCAGTTGCGAAAGGAAGTACCGGCTGAGCCTGCCCCCGGCATCGTCCATCGCGGCCGTCGTGCGATGCAGGTCGGACGATCCGAACAGGCGGATCATCCGATCGCGCAGATCTTCCTTCTGCATGAGGATGAAGATCGCCACGACCAGCACGATCACGAAGGTTTCGAACGGCGCGACCACCGGTTCGAGATAGCCGCCCACCTGTTCCAGCACCGGAATCTGCTTGTCGATGACCCGGACGTTCAGGGGATGGGTGCGGGTGCCGCGCACGACATTGGGGTCGGCGACCATGGCCGGGGGCGGCGTGTCGGGTCCGATGAAGGGGAGCTGCTGCGTGATGAAACCGGTCGCCCGGTCGATCTTGGACTGGACGGTCGTGACATAGCCCGGTGCCTTGTCCGACAGGGACGCGGCCTGCATCCCGACCAGGGTGCCGATGCCGCCCAGCACACCCAGCGCGCTGATCACCGCCACGAAGATCGCTAGCCCCTTCGGCAACCGCAGGCGTCGCAGGAACAGGACGATCGGCGACAGGACGAACGACAACAGCACCGCCAGCGTGATGGGGATCAGCACGTCCTTGGCTAGGAACAGCCCGGCGATCACGACCACGGCTACCGCGAGACCCAACAGTCCGTCTCGACTCGGCACTTTTGCGGCCGCCACCTGAGCGGCTACTGCCCCTTGCTCAATCTTATCGTTCATCCGCTGTCCCTTCGGGGTCAGCAAACTCACACTGACCTACTTCGGTCCGTTCATACGCCGACCACCGGTTCTGCCGTACCGGATTGGCGTGACATGCTATCCAAAGTTTTAAGGTAGCCAGGCGCGAAAGTGCTATAATGCCGTGCTAATCGCGCGGCGCTAACGTAGCGTCAAAATCATATCGGACGTCGGCGCGGACGCGAGACACCCGACAAGATTATGACGCTACGCCGTCTGCGGCAAACCGTCGGACGGACGATCCTCTTCGTATACCGGCTTAGCACAGTCAATCCGAAACCCAAATCAATGATCCGGTTGGCAACTTACTCGTACCCAGCGGCAGACACGGTGAGTGGGCATGCGCCCTGTTATGAAACTCTCGCCTCCACTCAGGAATTTAGTACGTTAGGGGACCGCATCCCCGCCTCAACCAAGGACATTCAATGAGCAACAGCGCCCTGAACGCAGGCAATGGTGGCGAGACCCATCAGGTGACCGATGCTGACCATCCGGTGCTGACCACCAACCACGGCACGCCGATCAGCGACAACCAGAACCAGCTGAAGGCGGGCGCGCGTGGGCCCGTGCTGATCGAGGACGAAGTCTTCCGCGAGAAGATGAACCATTTCGATCACGAGCGCATTCCGGAGCGGATTGAGCTGCCCCCTTCTGAGTGGTCCATCGACTATTACAGTCTGGACCAAGGAAGG
>NZ_CAMLAC010000316.1 GCF_946477935.1 uncultured Sphingomonas sp.
TCCTTGTTGTAACCCTCGCCGGCCATCACCGCGGTCAGCAGCGCCTGGCGCTGCTCGACACGCTGGGCGTGGACCTGGGCGGTTTCGCGGATCGCGGCGACCCGCGCCTGCATGCGCGCGATCTGGGATTCCATCTGCGCGATCTGCGCCGTGTTGTCGTGATGTGCGACCGCGCCGGTCGCCGCCATCGCGCCGTAACCGGACAGGCTCAGCACCATCGCGCCGGCGGTGGCGACGCCGAGCTGGGTCGGGCCATGCAGGCGGAAACGGCGGACCGAGCGACCATCATGGAACAGGATGTTGCGGGTGACGAACAGTCCGCGGAGGCGGGTTGCAAGCCGAGCGGCCGATACCGGAAAGCTAATCATCGAACCCCGACAAGCTGCGCCATCCCGCAGCAAGCCCCCGCGGAACGACTTTGTGCATCCAACGCTGTTTCGCAGCCCCACCGCGCTCCAGACGCGCAAAGGTTTGCCGTGGAACGTCAGTCCTGGGCAAGAGGCGCGTAGAAGTCTCGCGTCAAACCGGCAGACTCGCGCGCCGAGTCGTTGAACGGAGGTTTCAGCGAGCCCCGAAAATAGCGTCGCACCAGTGCCTGCCAGTGCGGCGCCGGTTCGATATCCTGTTCAGCGCTCACATAACCGAACCATTTCGCACCGAAGCCGACATGGCGGATCTCATCGGTATAGATGCGGTTCAGAATGCGTGCCGAGAGGATGTCGCCCGCCGCCTCGAACCGCGCTACCGTTTCCGGCGTCACGTCCAGCCCGCGCGCTTCCAGCACCATCGGCACCACGGCCAGTCGCGCCATCGCATCATGCGCGGTCGCCTCGGCCGCTTCCCACAGCCCGGCATGGGCAGGCAATGCCCCGTAAGGCGTACCCAGCCGGCGCAATCGCCGCTCCAGTATCGCGAAATGCATCGCCTCGTCCGCGCCGACAGAGATCCAGTCGTCGGCAAAGCTGCGCGGAAACTGCGCCCCGAAACGCCCCGCCATGTCGAACGCCAGGTCGATCGCGGAAAATTCGATATGCGCCAGCGCATGAAGCAGTGCCGTTCGCCCACGCTCCGATCCGCCCCGGCCGCGCTTTGGCATGCGGTTGGGCGGAAGCAATTCGGGTCGGTCGGGCCGTGCCGGCACATCGGGCAGCACCGCGTCGAACCGGTGTTCCAGTGCCCCGCGTCGCCAGTCCCGTGCCGCCGCGCGTGCCACCCGCACCTTCGTCATGGGATCGGCGGTGTTCAGCACCGCCGCGCAGGCCGCGCCCAGGCTCGTCGCGTTCACAGGCCCTGCGCCGCCTCCAGCACCGCTTCGGCATGGCCCGGCACCTTCACCTTGCGCCACGCCCGCACCAGCCGCCCGTCCGCCCCGAACAGGAAGGTGGCGCGCTCGATTCCCATATAGGTCTTGCCGTACAACGTCTTCTCGCCCCACGTCCCGAACGCGTCGCACACCGCGCCGCTCTCGTCGCTGAGCAAGCGGACGGTCAGCTCGTGCTTCGCCGCGAACTTGGCGTGCCTGGCCGGGCTGTCCTTCGATACGCCGACCACGCTCACGCCGGCGGCGGCGAACTTCTCGCCCAAGGCACTGAAATCCAGCGCCTCGCGGGTGCAGCCGGGCGTATCGTCCTTGGGATAGAAATACACGACCGCGGGCAGCGGCAGCGTGTCCAGCGCCACGCTCGCGCCGTCCGCCGTCACCGCGCTCACCGCCGGCATTGCATCACCCTCGACCATCGTCATGCCTCCACATCCGCGCCCTGCCAGACGCGGGCGACCTCCTGCCGGGTCGTCTCCAGCATGGCAACCACCGCATCCCAGTCCGCAACCCCCAGCGCACGGGCGATCAACGCCTGCGTCGCCGGTGCCGGCGGCTGTCCGTCGGGCGCCAGCAACCGCAGCGCGACCAGCGCGCGGGTCAGCCGGTCATGCGCCCCGTGCATCGCCGCGGGCAGCACACCCTCCCCGACCAGCGCGTCGATCGCGTCCCCCAGATGCGGATCGAACCCGGCCCGATGGATCAATTGCGCCCGGTGAACGGCGAACTCCAGATCGACCAGCCCGCCCGGTGACAGCTTCACGTCCAGCGGTCCTGATGGCGGCTTGTGGCGCATCATCTCGGCGCGCATCGTCTCGGCCTCGCCGGCAATGTCGCGCGCCGGGCGATCGCCCGCCAAGACCTGGTCGACGATCGACTGCGTTGCCGCGCGCGCCGCCGCCGATCCGAAGATCGGCCGGGCACGGGTCAGCGCCATATGCTCCCATGTCCAGGCGTCCTCGCGCTGGTAGCGCTCGAAACTCTCCAGCGAGACGACCAGCGGTCCCTGCGTGCCCGAGGGCCGCAACCGTGTGTCGATCGGATATAGCGGCCCCGCCGCGGTCGGCACCGACAGCGCCGCCGTCACCCGCTGCGCCAGTCGATTATAATATAGCGTCGCACCCAGCGGCTTCTCGCCATCGGATTCGCCGGCGAAGTCGCCGGTGAACAGGTAAACCAGGTCCAGGTCGGATGCGTGGGTCAACGCCGCGCCGCCCATCCGCCCGAGCGCCAGGATCACCAGCTCGCTGCCCGGCACGCGCCCATGCCGCACCGCAAATTCTTCAACCGTCGCGCGCGCCAGCACGTCCACCGCTGCTTCCGCCACCCGCGCATAGCCCCCCGCCACCTCCAGCGGATCGGCCGCGCCAGCCACCACCTGCGCCCCCAGCGCGAACCGCATCTCGCCCACCAGTTGCCGCACATGGTCCAGCCGCCGCTGATAATCATCGGCATCGCCGCCGCTCATCGCTTCGACCAGGTCCGGCACGGCGGCCATCGGCTCGAACGCGGTGGCGTCGATCAGCCCGTCGAGCAGTGCGGGGCGCCGCGTCAGGTCTGCCGCCAATGGCTGCGCATGGCTCAGGATCACGATCAGCAAGGTGGCCAGTCCCGGCCGTGCTTCCAGCAGGCGGAAGATGTTGATCGCGCTCGGCATATGCTCGAACAACGCATCCAGCCTGATCATCGCGTCCGCCGGGTCCGGCGCCGCCCCCAGCGTCTCGACCAGCGTCGGCAGCACCGCCTCCAGCGCCGCACGTGCCGCCGGACTGCGCAGCGCCGCGTAACTGCCCCCACGCCACGCCGCCACCCGCCGCGCGGCCCCTTGCGCATCGGCGAACCCCATCGCCGCCAGCCGCTCCGTCAGCCCCGCCCCCTCGCCCGGCAGACCGACACCCTCCCGCCCGTCATCCAGCGCATCATATGTCCGCCCGACCCGTGCGACATACGGCGCCAGCAACGCGACAAGCGCCGCCCCATCATTCAACCCATGCAACCGCGCGACCTGCCCCAGCCCGTCCCCGATCGGCAGCTTGTGGGTCT
>NZ_CAMLAC010000317.1 GCF_946477935.1 uncultured Sphingomonas sp.
TCCACGATCTGCGTCGGCGGCGTCGCCTGCTTGATCGACACGCCCTGCACCCGCACGCCCGACTTATACTGGTTGAGCAGATCCTGGGTCAGATCCTGCACCCGCTGTTCGATCGTCGTCCGGCCTGACCCCAGCGCCTGTTCCAGCGTGGTGGTGGCGATCACCGCGCGCATCGCGCTTTCCGCGGCGGCGCGCACCGTCTCCTGCGGCTGAGCCAACTGGAAGGTGAAGTCGCGCGGATTGGCGATGTCCCAGCGCACCGAATAGGTCAGGTCGACGATATTCTGGTCGCCGGTCAGCGTCAGGTTCTCGCCCGATCCTTCCGGGAAGTTTTCGGTGCGGATCTTTTGCACGTCCAGCACGCGCACGCTGGCGATCGGTGCGGGCGGCGTGATCTGGATGCCGGGCGAAAGGATGCCCGCATAGCGCCCGAAATAGGTCACCACCCCGCGCTGCTGCGGCCCGATCGGGTGGATCGAGGTGTAAAGCACCCAGATGCCCAGGATGATCGCGACGCCGATCAGCCACAGGGCGCGGGCATTGGGTGATCCGGGCATGCCGCCAAAGCCGCCTCCGCCGCCGCCCGGCCCGCCAGAACGCGCTTTCCGCAGGAATTCGTCCAGCGCGGTCGGCTTGGCCCCGGTCCGGCGGCCGCCCGGCGGCACCGCCCAGGGATTGCGCGGGCCACCGCCCGATCCGTTTCCATCCGATCCGCCACCCTCGTCGCCCGATCCGCCCCAGGGGCCCTTCGGTGTCTCTGCGGCAAGGATCGGAGGGCGCTTCAACCAGCCCGGCAAGGTTCTCATGAGGACTGTATAGGAAGGGTCGCGCGACAAAAACAGTGCCAAGCGGGGACAAGCGTCCTATCTGGCCGCCATGGCACTGATCGATGACGTAAAGGCGGCGGTGGCCGCAGTGGCGGGCAACCGCGCCGCGGTTCGCATGGAAGGCAGCAAAGCCGGCATCGTGCTGGACGCGACGGGGCTCGACGCGGGCGCGCGCGACCGGATGGAGGCGGACATCCGCACCGCCGCCGCAAGGCCTGGTGTCGCCGAGGTGCGCATCGTCGTCACCGCCGAACGGATCGGCCGCAAGCTGGTGGCCGTCGCCAGCGGCAAGGGCGGCGTCGGCAAATCGACGCTGTCGGCCAATCTCGCCATCGCGCTCGCGCGGGCGGGTCGCAAGGTCGGACTGGTCGATGCCGACATCTACGGCCCCTCGCAGCCGCGACTGATGGCGGCGGAGGGCACGAAGCCGGTCGCGCATGATGGCAAGCTGCAACCCGTCCCCACGCCCTACGGCGTGCCGCTGCTGTCGATGGGCCAGTTGGTCGAGGCCGACCGGGCAATCGCCTGGCGCGGGCCGATGGCGGCGGGGGCGCTGGGCCAGTTGGTCGATGGCGACTGGGGGGCCAGCGACACGCTGGTCCTCGATCTGCCGCCCGGCACCGGCGACGTGCAGCTCACCATGGTGCAGAAGCATCGGCCCGCCGGCGCGATCATCGTCTCCACCCCGCAGGATCTGGCGCTGATCGACGCCCGCCGCGCGATCGACCTGTTTGCCAAGGCCGGCATCCCGATCATCGGACTGGTCGAGAACATGGCCGGCTATTGCTGTCCGCATTGTGGCGGCTTTTCCGACCCCTTCGGCCTCGGCGGCGCGGAGGCCGCGGCCAACGACCTCGACATTCCGTTCCTCGGCCGCGTGCCGCTGACCGTGGCGATCCGCACCGCGTCGGACGCCGGCCGCCCGCCGGCGGCCGAGGCGGATGACGCCGTGTTCGCACCGATCGCCGCACAGGTGAACGCATGGCTTGCGCGCGCATGAAACCAATCCGGGGTTAACACGTTATGATGTCACCGGTCGTGCCCCTGCTGGGCACGAGCGGACCAGGTTTCCCCGGTCGGGATGCATCCATGCCGCTATCTGACGATGCCGACATCAAGGCGCTGCTCGAAGGCGCCCGCACGATCGCGATGGTGGGTGCGTCCGACCGCCCCGACCGCCCCTCCTACGGGGTGATGAAACGGCTTCAGGATCACGGCTACCGCGTGATCCCGGTCAATCCCCAGATCACCGGCGAGCATGTTCATGGCGAGTTCGTGTTTCGCGAGCTTGCCCAGCTCGGCGACCCGATCGACATCGTCGACATCTTCCGCCGCCCGCAAGCCGCCGGCGACGCGGTGGACGAGGCGATCGCCATCGGTGCCAAGGCGGTATGGCTGCAACTCGGTGTCATCAACGAAGAAGCCGCCGCCCGCGCGGAGGCCGCCGGGCTGAAGGTCGTGATGGACCGTTGCCCAGCCATCGACATACCCCGTCTGGGGGTCGCTCCGATTACCGACGCAACCGGCGGCTGATCCTTCGCGTTCAGGTGCCTGAATACAGGGGGGATAGGCGCCGATGATGACGGTGATGGCTTTGCTGCTCCTTGGCGCTCAAACCGGCGTCACAGTTGGTGCGACGCTGCCGCCCCAGGATTTGCCACGCCGCGACCTGATGCGTCACGCCGGCTCCCGCCTCAGTGCCGCGTGCAAAGGTGCGGATTGCCGTACCGAGCCGACCCGCTCCCCCTTCCGCCTCGACAATGACGACGCGTTCGACCCCGATGCCAAAGCCCGTGCGCTGGGCGACGATGGCAGCCGCTGTTCGGTGGTCGGCGCCCGCGTCTGCACCCGCAAGCCCCGCACGCTGCTGCGCGCAGAATTGACCAACTGAGCCGATCACGCTGGCGCTATGGTTCCGAACCGGGCATGATCGTGCCCGGTTTGGAAGGATCGGCGATGCTGGCAGTGGGTCTCGTCCTGATGATGCTGCAGGACGCACAGGCGCTCATGACCGGGGCCGCAGCCAGGCTGTCGCCCGAACGCCGCTGCCTATTCGATCCGCACAGCACCGACATCACCGTTTGCGGCCTGCGCAATGCCGATCGCTTTCGCGTACCCTTCGTCACCACCGATCCCGGCGACCCCAGGCGCCAGCCCGTCCGCGCCGAGCGGGAGGCGCTGCTCGCCCGCACCAACCCGATCCAGGAAAAAAGCCCCTTTCTCGTCGGGGGCGGCATGGCTGGGGTCAGCGCCACGGTGGGCGGCGACGGATCGGTGCATGGCGCCACGCTGCGCAAGCCCGCGCCATGATCCTGCTCGCCGCGCTTATCCTGTTGCCGCAACAGCCTGCCACCAGCGCCAGCAGCGCGCCGGAACGAAGCAGTTGGTCGATCCTCGCCCCCTGCCCCGGTCCGCAGGCGCAGGGGCAGGAAATCGTCGTCTGCGGCGAGCGTGAACTGGACTGGGGTCCGCCCGCCGGCCCCACCC
>NZ_CAMLAC010000318.1 GCF_946477935.1 uncultured Sphingomonas sp.
GGGGTCCTGGGTGAGATCGGGGATGACGAAGAGGTCGGACTGGTGGATCGCGTGGGCGCAGATCGAGACGTCGAGGGGGAGTTCGCACGTGCCGATGCCCACCTCCGCCTTGAACCACTGACGATCGCCGGCGATGAAGTTGACCACCGCCATCGGCGCTTCAAACACATCGGCCGCCAGCCGGGCGATATCGTCAAACTCCGCCTCACGCGAAGTATCTAGAATCGCATAGGATTCGAGCGCGGCGAGGCGATCGACCTCGGTCGAGGGAGTGTTTGGGGCAGCGTTCACTTGGGGCGATTACCTGAAGGACGGATGCGGCATCAACAATCATCGGCATCGGCTGGTTGCGCCGGGCCGAAAAGCTTTGCCACAATCGTGGCCGCGAACAAGTTCGGCAGCCATTCGTTCGAACCGCGTGCAGACCGCCCCTTCCCCCGCCCGCGCCGGCATCGGCACCTGGACACCGCGCCGCGTGGTCGTGACGCGTTCCGCGCGCGAATTCGCACATGGACGCGCGATTCTGACGCGTGCGCAGCGTCTGGGGATCGCGGTGGAGGAACTGTCGGGGGACCGTCTGACGCTGGCGTTCGAGGACGATCCGCGACGCGCCTATGCCGAGGCCAAGGCGACGCTGGCGGTGGTCGTGGCGCCACCGTCCAAACGGCGGCTGCAGCCGATCGCGCCGAGCGCGGACTGGCGGGTCGATCTGGCGGAAGGATGCCCGGCGCATTGCAGCTATTGCTACCTCGCAGGGTCGCTGAAGGGTCCGCCGATCACCCGCGTCTATGCCAATCTGGAGGAGATACTGGACGGCCTGCCCGCCTATCTGGGACAGGGCACGATCACCTCGCGCAGCAGCGCCCGCGCGCATGAGGGAACGACGTTCGAGGCGTCGTGCTACACCGATCCGCTGGCGCTGGAGCCGCTGACCGGATCACTGTCCGCCGCCATCGCGTGGTTCGGGCGGTGGGACGTGCCCGCGCAACTGCGCTTCACCAGCAAGTTCGCCGATGTGGCGCCGCTGCTGGCGCTGGACCATGGCGGGCGGACGCGGATGCGCGCATCGATCAACCCGCGCGCCTTTGCCCGGTTCGAGGGCGGCACGGCACCCGTCGCCCAGCGATTGCGCGCGCTGGGCCAGATGGCGGCGGCGGGCTACCCGGTCGGACTGACCATCGCGCCGATCATCGCGGCGGAGGGGTGGCAGGCGGCGTACGGCGCGCTGATCGACGATGCCGCCGCCGCCCTGGCGGGCGTGGCCGGGCTGGACCTGACCGTCGAGTTGATCACCCACCGCTTCACCGCCGGATCGAAGGCGGTGCTGGATAGCTGGTATCCGGGATCGTCGCTGGACATGACGCCCCGCGACCGGGTGACCAAGCGCACCAAGTTCGGCACCGAGAAACAGGTCTATGACGCGGCCACCATGCGCGACCTGCGCCAGTTCTTCGAGCGCCGTATCGCCGAGGCATTGCCGATGGCGCGGGTGCTGTACTGGACATGACCGTCTTCTTCACCGCGGACACGCATTTCGGCGACCACCGCACGATCAACATCTCGCGCCGGCCCTTCGCCTCGACCGCGGAGATGGACGACACGCTGATCGCGCGGTGGAACGCGATCGTCGCACCCGATGATACGGTGTGGCACCTGGGCGACGTGGCGCGGCGTCCAGCCGATGTCGCCGGCCTGCTGGCACGGCTGAACGGCACCAAGCATCTGCTGCGCGGGAACAACGACCCGGACGAGACGCTGGCCGCAACGGGCTGGGCCAGCATCGGCGATTATGCCGAGCTGACGCTGGACGATCACCGGCTGGTGCTGTGCCATTATCCCTTCCGTAGCTGGAACGGCCAGCATCGCCGCACGATCAACCTGCATGGCCACAGCCATGGCCGGTTGAAGCCGATGCCCCGGCAATTCGATGTCGGCACCGACGTGCACGACTTCGCCCCCGTCACGCTATCCGACCTGTTGAGGACCTGAGACATGAGCGAGGAATCCAAAGGCCGTGCCGTACCCGGCGGGCGGATCGGGCGACTGGGCGGCATGGGCCGCATCGTCGGCGGCATCGCCGGGGGGATCGTGACCGAGGGCGCACGGCGACTGGCGGCGGGCGAGCGGCCACGGATGAACGACCTGATCCTGACGCCGAAGAACGCGGCGCGGGTGGCGGACCAGCTTGCCAATCTGCGCGGCGCGGCGATGAAGCTGGGCCAGATGATCTCGATGGATGCGGGCGACATTTTGCCGCCCGAGCTGACCCAGATCCTGGCCCGGCTGCGCGACAATGCGCATCACATGCCGCCCAGGCAACTGGACGGCGTGCTGGCGGCGGAATGGGGCCGCGACTGGCGCCGGAAGTTCCGGCATTTCCAGGCACATCCGATCGCCGCCGCCTCGATCGGGCAGGTGCACCGCGCCGAGATGCCCGATGGCCGCGTGCTGGCGATCAAGGTGCAATATCCGGGCATCGCGAACAGCATCGACGCCGATGTCGACAATGTCGCGACGTTGCTGCGCGTCTCCGGATTGTTGCCCCGCGAACTGGAGATCGCGCCGCTGCTGGCCGAGGCGAAACGGCAGTTGCATGAGGAAGCCGATTACGAACGCGAGCGCGCGATGCTGGAACGGTATCGCACGCTGGTCGGCGATGATCCCGCTTACGTAGTGCCGGGGTCCGATGCGGCGCTGAGTACCGGCCGGGTGCTGGCGATGGAATTCGTGGCCGGCGAACGGGTGGAGGTGCTGGAAGCCGCCGATCAGGCGACGCGCGACAAGGCCGCCGAGGCGCTGGTGCGGCTGATGCTGCGCGAACTGTTCGCCTGGGGGGTGATGCAGACCGACCCCAACTTCGCCAATTACCGGTGGCAGGCGGATACGGGCCGGCTGGTACTGCTGGACTTCGGGGCGGCGCGGGTGATCCGGCCGGAAACGCAAAGCGCCTATCATCGTCTGATCCTGGCAGGTCTGAGCGGCGATCGGGATGCGGTGCGCGTGGCGGCGGTCGAGACCGGGTTTCTGGGCGCCGCGGCGACCGAACGGCACCGGGCGACGGTGGACCGGATGATCGCGGTGATCCTGGACAAGCTGGAACAGCCGGGCGCGTTCGATTTCGGCGACCGCGCCTTCGTGCCGGTGCTGCGGCAGGAGGCGGCGACCATGGCGGAGGACCGCGATACCTGGCACCTGCCGCCGGTGGATACGCTGTTCGTGCAGCGCAAGGTAAGCGGGACGGCGCTGCTGTGCGCGCGGTTGAAGGCGCGGGTGGATGTGCGGGGGATGGTGGAG
>NZ_CAMLAC010000319.1 GCF_946477935.1 uncultured Sphingomonas sp.
ATCCTTGACTCCCACACGCCCAGCGGCTAGGCGCGCGCCTTCGCAATCGCCCCCGCACCCCGGTGAAGCGGAGGGCCCGCGCGTGTCTGCATCGTCAGGTTCGCAAGGCGCGATCTACCGGGAATACCGTTGTTAGCTGTTGCCAAGGAATATCGATGTCGAAGCGTCATAGCGCAAAGTACAAGCTCGACCGCCGGATGGGCGAGAACATCTGGGGTCGTCCGAAGAGCCCGGTCAACAAGCGCGAATACGGCCCCGGCCAGCATGGCCAGCGCCGCAAGGGCAAGATGTCGGACTTCGGCATCCAGCTCCGCGCCAAGCAGAAGCTGAAGGGCTATTACGGCGACGTCACCGAGAAGCAGTTCAAGGCGTCGTACATCGAGGCCGCCCGCATGAAGGGCGACACCGGTCAGAACCTGATCGGCCTGCTGGAGCAGCGCCTGGACATGATCGTGTACCGCGCCAAGTTCGCGCCGACGATCTGGGCCGCGCGTCAGCTCGTCAGCCATGGTCACATCCGCGTCAACGGCGTGAAGTGCAACGTCGCGTCGCGCCGCTGCTTCGTCGGCGACGAGATCACGCTGGGTTCCAAGGCGCAGGAGATGGCGCTGGTGATGGAAGCGCAGCAGCTCGCCGAGCGTGAAGTGCCCGATTATGTCGCGCCGGACGGCACCGCCAAGGTGACCCTGGTCCGCGTACCGACGCTGGACGAGGTGCCCTATCCGGTGAAGATGGAGCCGAACCTGGTCGTCGAGTTCTACTCGCGCTAAGTTTCGGGTATTCCGAACGGAATTTGGAAGGGCGGTCCCGCTGGGGCCGCCCTTTTCCTTTGGGCGGCAGTGCTGGACGCGTGCGTGGCAGGTTGGCAAGAAGGGCGCCGATAATCCGAATTGGGGTCCTTCATGCGCCAAGCCATTCTTGCCACGCTGCTTTTCTCCGCCGCCGGGGTGGCGAACGCGCAAACCAGGCCGGCAATCTCCGTCGAGACGCTGAAGACGGTGACGCAGACGCTGGCGTCCGACGCCTATGAGGGGCGTGCGCCGACGACGCCGGGCGAGGACAAGACGGTCGCCTATATCGTCGAGCGCTTCAAGGCGGCCGGGCTGAAGCCGGGCAACAAGGGAAGCTGGTTCCAGGACGTGCCGATGGTGGAGATCACCGCCACCGACGTGCAGCCGATGACCTTTACCGGCGGCGCCACGCCGCTGTCGCTGGCGTACCGCACCGACATGGTGGCGGGCACCTATCGCGTGACGCCCAAGATCGCGGTGAAGGACAGCGAGGTCGTCTTTGTCGGATACGGCATCACCGCGCCGGAAAAGGGCTGGGACGATTATGCCGGCGTCGATGTGCGCGGCAAGACGGTGGTGATCCTGGTCAACGATGCCGACTGGCAGACTGAAGGGCGCGAGGGTCCGTTCGAGGGCCGGGCGATGACCTGGTACGGGCGCTGGCCGTACAAATACGAGAATGCCGCGAAGCATGGTGCGGCGGCGGCGATCATCGTCCACCAGACCGAGCCGGCGGCCTATCCCTGGGCGGTGGTGCAATCGTCGTGGACGGGGCCGCAACTGGAACTGGACGAGGCGGGCGATCACATGGACCAGAGCCAAGTGATCGGCTGGATCCAGCAGGCCTCCGCCCAGGCGCTGTTCCGCTCGGCGGGCAAGGATCTGGGCGCGCTGACCAAAGCGGCGCAGACCAAGGGGTTCAAGGCGGTGCCGCTCGGGCTGAAGATGTCGACCGGCTTTTCCAATACGGTCCGGCGGCAGGCATCCAAGAACGTGATCGGCGTGCTGCCGGGGACGACCGCGCCGGGCGAGACGGTGCTGTATTCGGGACATTGGGACCATCTGGGCCGCTGCGACGCGGTGGACGGGGACGACATCTGCAACGGCGCGGCGGACAATGCGACGGGGATCGCCGGGCTGGTCGCGCTGGCCGAGGCACAGGTGAAGGCGGGGCCGGCCAAGCGGTCAATCGCGTTCCTGGCGGTGACGGCGGAGGAAAGCGGGCTGCTCGGTTCGCGCTATTATGCCGAACATCCGGTCTTTCCGCTGGGCCGGACCGTGGGCGGGGTGAACATGGACGTGCTGAACGTCGTGGGGCCGGTGAAGGACTTCGTGCTGACGGGGGCGGGCAAGTCCGAGATCGAGGATCTGGCCAAGCCGCTGGTCGCCGCGCAGGGGCGGACGATCAGCCCGGAGGCGAACCCGGAGCGGGGCAGCTATTACCGCTCCGACCATTTTTCCTTCGCCAAGCTGGGCGTGCCGATGCTGTCGGGCGGATCGGGGCAGGACCAGGTGGAGGGCGGCGTCGCGGCGGGCCATGCCGCGCGCGAGGATTATGTCGCCAACCGCTACCACAAGCCGTCCGACGAATATGATCCCAAGTGGAACTGGGGTGGTGCGGTGCAGGACCTGACCGTCTATTACGCGCTCGGCCGCAAGCTGGCGGACGATACGGGCCTGTGGCCCAACTGGTATCCGACCGCCGAATTCCGCGCCATCCGTGACCAGAGCAGGGCAAAGAGCAAGTGACGAGCACCACACCCCCTCCCGCCGAATGGGCGCCGCACGCCGCCGTGTGGATCGGCTTTCCCAGCCATGCCGAGCTTTGGCAGGAGGATCTGGAGCAGGCACGCGAGGAAGTCGTCGCCTTTGCCGCGGCGGTGCATGCCGAGGGTCGCGGCGAGACGGTGATCCTGGTCGCGGCGGACGGCGAGGCGGCGGATGCGGCCCGTGCGCTGGCGCCCTTTGCCGAGGTGGTGGTGCAGCCGTTCGGCGACATCTGGCTGCGCGATACCGGGCCGATCCTGTTGGGCGACGGATCGGCGCGGCTGTTCGGCTTCAACGGCTGGGGCGGCAAGTACGATCTGCCCGGCGACGACACGGTGGGCGAGCGGCTGGCCGAGGATCGCGGGCTGTCGGCAACGCGGTGCGACTGGATATTGGAGGGCGGCGCGATCGACGGCGACGGCACCGGCACCGTGGTGACGACGCGTCAGTGCCTGTTGAATCCCAATCGCAACCCGGAACTGACGCAGGATGGCATCGAGCGGCGGCTGGCGGACGATCTGGGGCTGACCCGCGTGGTGTGGCTGGGTGACGGGCTGCTGAACGATCATACCGACGGGCATGTCGACAATCTGGCGCGCTTCGTGGGCGAGAACCGTGTCGCCATTCCGCAGGCTTCGGAGAATGATCCAAACTGGCAGGTCTACAACGCCGCGCGCCGCGATGCGGAGGCGGCGGGGCTGGAGGT
>NZ_CAMLAC010000320.1 GCF_946477935.1 uncultured Sphingomonas sp.
GTCTATGCCGGCGGCTTTGCCGCGGCGGAGGCCGAGTTCCTGATGCGGATCGGCACCGCGCCCGATCCCGCCCAGCGCCATTTCACCCGCGACGACGCGCGCGCGCTGGTCGATGCGGTTCATGTCGGCATCGAGATTGCCAGTTCGCCCTATCCAAACATCAACGCCGATGGCGCGCTGGTCACCATTTCCGACTTCGGCAACAACAACGGCCTCGTCATCGGCGCCGCGGTGCCCGACTGGCGCGATACCGACCTGCTGTGCTGGCCGGTCGAACTCTGGATCAACGACGAGCGTATCGGCGCGGCCATCGCCGCCGACATGCTGGACGGCCCGTTCGGCGCGGTCGCTTTTCTGGCCGAACACCTCGCCGCACGCGGTAAACCGCTACTTGTCGGACAATGGGTCTCGACAGGGGCGGTAACCGGTGTGCATCCTGTTGCGGTCGGCGACCGGGTGGAGGCACGCTTCGACGGCAGCTATCGCCTGGCCTGCACCATCACGGCGTCGACCTGACAAGGACGAATCAAGGGGAGAGGAAGGCATGGCCATCGACGTGACGCCGGAGGTCGCTGCTGCGGCCGGCCGGGTGGGCCGATATCGCTGGGGCATCTGCGCATTGCTGTTCGCGGCCACCGCGATCAACTATGTCGACCGCCAGATGATCGGTGTGCTGAAGCCGACCATCTCCGCCGAACTCGGCTGGTCGGAGACGACCTATGCCGATGTCATCTTCTGGTTCCAGGCCGCCTATGCGATCGGCTATCTCAGCTTCGGGCGGATCGTCGATCTGGTCGGCGCTCGGATCGGCTACACGGTCGCCTTCATCATCTGGACGCTCGGCCACACCCTGTGCGGCTTCGTCGGCAACGCCTTCCAGTTCTCGGTTGCGCGCTTCATCCTTGGGGTGGGCGAAAGCGGCAACTTCCCCGCCGGGCTGAAGGCGGTGTCCGAATGGTTTCCTGCACGCGAACGCGCCTTTGCCACCGGCGTGTTCAACGCCGGCGCCAATGTCGGCGCGATCATCACCCCGCTGATCGTGCCCGTCATCACCATCGCCTATGGCTGGCGCATGGCCTTCATCATCACCGGCGTGGTCAGCCTGGTGTGGCTGGTCGCATGGCTGGCGATGTATCGCCGCCCCCGCGAGCATGCCAAGCTGGGTGCGGCCGAGCTGGCGCTGATCGAATCCGATCCCGCCGATCCGGTCACGCCGATCTCCTGGGGCCGCCTGCTGCGCTACCGCGAGACCTGGGCCTTTGCGCTCGGCAAGTTCCTGATCGATCCCGTCTGGTGGCTGTTCCTGTTCTGGACGCCCGACTTCCTTGCCAAGACCTATGACCTCGACCTGCTCAGCTTCGGCCCGCCGCTGGTCGCGATCTACCTGATCTCGGATGCCGGCAGCGTGCTGGGCGGCTGGTCGTCGTCGCGCCTGATGAAGCGTGGCCTGTCGGCGAACGCCGCCCGCAAGCTGACCATGCTCGCCTGCGCCTTCCTCGTCATGCCGATCATGTTCGCGCAATATGCCAGCAACCTTTGGGTCGCGGTCGGCATCATCGGGCTGGCGACCGCCGCGCACCAGGCCTTTTCCGCGAACCTGCTGACGCTGCCGTCGGACATGTTCCCGCGTGCCGCGATCGGATCGGTCGTCGGCATCGGCGGGACGATGGGCGCCATCGGCGGCATGCTGATGTCCAAGTTCACCGGCTACATCCTTGAGACAACGGGCAGCTACACGCCGATCTTCGTGGTCGCCGGATCGGCCTATCTGATCGCGATCATCGTCATCCACCTGCTCAGCCCGCGCCTCGCCCGCGTCCAGGCCTGATCCTATCCGGGAGACTCCGTTGCTGCGTACCGCCTGTTCACTGCTCGCGCTGGGAACGGCGGCCGCCGCTCCGGTATCCGCACAGACGCTCACCTTCCGCCTCTCCGCCGACCAGAACCTGACCGCGGAGCAGGCGACCGGCGATCCCGTCCCCAATTTCCGCAGCGGCGTCAGCGTCGTGGGCGATGGCGCGATCGGCGGCGCGGCGCGCTGGCAGGATGACGGCTATGTCGCGTGGCGCGCCCCCGGCAACATCGCCGCGGCGCGCGGCACGCTGTCCTTCTTCTGGCGCGCCCGCGATCCGGTCGGCGAGGCGCCGTTCGTCATCTTTCGCGCCGGCTATGCCGATCACAGCAGTTGGGACATGGCGTTCCTGCGCATCGACTGGAACGGCCACGGCTTCGACGCCTTCGTCACCGATGCCAACCTTTCGCGAGTCCGCGTTTCGTGGGCCATGCCGCAGCGCCCCGACCCCGCGGCATGGCAGCATCTCGCCTTCACCTGGGACGAGGCCACCGGCGTTCGCCTGTATGTCGAGGGCCGCGAGGTTGCCCGCGCCGACATCCGCGCCGATCTCGACGCCGGGCTGGACCAGTTCGGTTTTGCCGCCCGCGTCATCGCGCCGCATCAGGTGCAGAGCCGCTACAATTTCATGCGCGGCTCCGATTTCGACGAACTGCGCATCTACGATGCCGCGCTGGACCCCACCGACATCGCCGCGCTGGCCACCAAAGGCGATCCCGTACCCGTCCCGAAATCGACGGGCACCCGCGCAGCCTGGCTCCACCGATATGGCTGGGACGCGGCAAAGCCCCCGCTGCTCACCGATCCCGTCACCCGCGTCCGCAAGGTCGAGTTCGCCGACGCCCGCGACCTGAAGCAATGGATGTGGAAGGGCGTCGACGGCATCGCCGAGACGACATGGCCCGGCGTCTACAACCGCTCCGCCCTGCCCGGCCGCCATGATTATTTCGAGCTGCCCGACTGGAACACCTATGTGGAGGGCGGCCGAACCTACGATCTCGCCATCCCACCGACCGAGCGGATCAACCGCATCGAGCTGCGCGGTGCCGCCTATGGCACGCTAGCGTTTTCCGTCGACGGGCAGAACTACTCCCCGCTCGCCGATCGCCCCAAAGGCGTGGTGCGCAGCGTCACCGCCATCGCGCCCCGACAGGGCGGCCGCCTGCGCTTCACCAACCGCATGGCCGAACAGCCGATTCAGGAACTCTGGGCCTATGACGTCACGCCCGGCGCCGTGCCGGCGGGCAGTTTCCAGCTCAGCTACACCGTCAACGCCGCCGCCGCCCCCACGCTGGCCGCGCTTGGCGAGCTGAACGCCTGGATCGCCGGCCGCTTCGCCCCCGAGGAACGCAGCACCGTCGTCGCGCTACCCAGCACCGGCATCAAGGCCGCGGTTGGCGCAGGC
>NZ_CAMLAC010000321.1 GCF_946477935.1 uncultured Sphingomonas sp.
CCTGCGCGCACGATCACCCTTTCACCCGACACCGCCCGGCTGCTTGATGCCGCGCTCGCCGCGGGCCGGTATGACGGGGCGGATGCGGCGATCGCCATGGGTCTGGCCAGGCTCGGCGACATCACGACGCTGCCGGAGGACTGGCTGTCGGGCGGCGGCGAATGCGGTGACCTGATCCGTGCGCGCGACTGGAGCGGCACCTCGCTGGGCCCGCGTCCGACGTGGCACCCGGCACTTCGCTCGACCGTATCCAACATCATCAACTCCCCGATCGCAAAGGTGCTGATGTGGGGGCCAGACCATGTCATGCTGTATAACGACAGCTACCGCGAGATTGCCGGCGCGCGCCACCCCCAGGCGCTGGGCGGCACGGTACCCGATACCTGGCCAGAAATCTGGGACTGGAACCGCCAGATCCTTGATGCAGGCTTCAAGGGCGAGGTCATGTCCTATCGCGACCAGCGCATGGTCCTTGCCCGCAACGGCGTTGCAGAGGAGGTCGTGTTCGACCTGTTCTATACGCCCATTTACCAGGACGGCACGGTCGCGGGCGTCATGTGTACCGTGCTGGACAATACGCCGCGCATCGTGGCCGAACGACGACTGGCGGACAGCGAGGCCGAACTGCGCATCATTACCGATTCGCTGCCGGTGCTGGTCGCGTTTGTCGATCGCGACGGCGTGTATCGCTTCGCCAACAGCTTCTATCAGGATTTTCTCGGCCTCGCACCGGAGCAGGTCGTCGGAAGCACGATCGCGCAGGTGCTGGGGGAGGAAAGCCATGCCGTCCGCGCGCCCCTGATCGCCCGTGCGCTGGCCGGCGAGACGGTGGTCGCCGACGTATCGATCCGCCACCGCGATGGCGGCGTCCGTCGGGCGGAGACACGCTATCTGCCCCGGCGCGGCGATGATGGCGAGATCCTCGGCTTCCATGTCCTGGTGTTCGACGTCGATGAGCGCATCCGTCACGCCGCGGCGCTGGAACAGAGCAACGGCCGCTTCCGCGCCGCCATGGATGCGGTGCACGGCGTGCTGTGGACCAACAGCGCCGATGGCCAGATGCTCGGCGAGCAGCCCGGATGGGCCGCGCTGACCGGGCAGTCGTACGAGGACTATCAGGGCTTCGGCTGGGCGCAGGCGGTTCATCCCGACGACATAGACGCGACGGTCGCCGCCTGGCGTACCGCGGTCGCCGAACGGTCGATGTTCATCCACGAACACCGCGTCTGCCGGCACGACAAGGTGTGGCGCACCTATGCGATACGCGCGCTCCCCATTTTCGACGCGGACGGGGTCCTTGTCGAATGGGTCGGCATCCATACCGACATTACCGAACAGCGTGAGGCAGAGCAGGCGCTGCGGGACCAGGCCTCGATCCTGGCGCGTCAAGTGCGGCACCGTGAACGGGCCGAGGCGCAACTGCGCCAGTTGAACGAGACGCTGGAGGCCCGCGTCATCGCCGAGATCGCCGAGCGCCGACAGGCGGAAATGGCACTGGCCCAGGCGCAGAAGATGGAGACGATCGGCAAGCTGACCGGCGGCGTGGCGCATGATTTCAACAATCTGCTGCAGGTCGTGTCCGGAAACCTCCAGCTTCTCGCCAACGACGTCCATGGCAATGAACGGGCCGAGCGGCGCATCACCAACGCGATGGCCGGCGTCACGCGCGGATCGAAGCTCGCCGCGCAACTGCTCGCATTCGGTCGGCGTCAGGCGCTCGAGCCCAAGGTCGTCAACGTCACCCGTTTCGTGCAGGGGATGGACGACATGCTGCGCCGGGCGATTGGCGAGGGGATCGAGATCGAGACGGTCGTCGGCGGCGGCCTGTGGAACACCTTTATCGATCCGGCGCAGATCGAGAACGCGCTGCTCAACCTGGCGATCAATGCCCGTGACGCGATGGAGGGGACGGGCAAGCTTACCATCGAGCTGGGCAATGCGCATCTCGACGACGAATATGCCCGCACCCATGACGAAGTGGTCCCCGGCCAGTATGTCATGCTGGCCGTGTCCGACACCGGCAGCGGCATGACTGCCGAGGTGATGGCCAAGGTGTTCGAGCCCTTCTTCTCGACCAAGAGCGAGGGCAAGGGCTCCGGGCTCGGCCTGTCGATGGTCTATGGCTTCGTCAAACAGTCCGGCGGCCATGTTAAGATCTATTCGGAGGTCGGCCACGGCACCACGATCAAGCTGTATCTGCCCCGCGCGATGGAGGCCGAGGATCTGGAGGTCGCGGTCGATACCGGCCCGGTCGCCGGCGGCACGGAAACGGTGCTGGTCGTGGAGGATGACGACGCGGTGCGCGCCACGGTGGTCGAATTGCTGTCCGAACTCGGCTACCGCGTGCTGAAGGCGGTGGATGCGCAAAGCGCGCTGAGCGTGATCGAAAGCGGCATCCCCATCGACATGCTGTTTACCGACGTGGTGATGCCCGGCACGCTGAAAAGCCCGGAACTGGCGCGCAAGGCACGCGAGCGGCTGCCCGACCTCGCGGTGCTGTTCACCTCCGGCTATACGGAAAATTCGATCGTCCATGGCGGGCGGCTCGACAAGGGGGTCGAGCTGCTGTCCAAGCCGTACACGCGTGAGGCGCTGGCGCGGAAGTTCCGCCACGTCCTGGCCAATCAGAGCCAGCGTCGCCTGGCTGAACGCCCTGCCCCTCTCGGCCCCATGACGCCGCTGGCGGACGGCCTGACCATCCTGCTGGTCGAGGATGACGAACTGATCCGCGCCAGCACCGCCGAGGCGCTTCAGGCCGGCGGCTTCGTGGTGGTCGAGGCGGGCAGTGCCGAGGAAGCGTTGACGGCGTTGCAGACCGCGCCGATCGACGTACTGGTCACCGATATCAACCTGCCCACCATGTCCGGGATCGATCTGGCGCAACGTGCCCGCTCGGTGCGGCCGCTGGCGGGGATCGTCTTTGCGACCGGCGATGCCGCCGCCGTCCGCGACGCGATGCCCCCCGAGGCGATGCTGCTCACCAAGCCTTATGGTGCCGACCGGATGATCGAGACGATCCGAAACGTTGCTGCACGCCGCGAGCGGAACGGCGTCGGCGCATCGCAAATCACTTTAGATCAATGATGTACGTTACTGATAAATAGCGCGTCCGGTCTGCGACTTCGCTTCGCGTGAACGGTTTATCCTCTGCAAGACCGTGTACAACGTTGCAGAGGACCACCCATGTATTATCATGACAAGCGGCTTCAGTATCCGGTGACCGTCGACAAGCCCGATCCGGCTTTCGCGC
>NZ_CAMLAC010000322.1 GCF_946477935.1 uncultured Sphingomonas sp.
GTCCTACGAAACGCAGGTGCGCGAGGGGTATGCGCGCAACGCGGTGGCGCAGCGGGCGGTGAAGCTGGTGGCGGGCGGGGTGGCGGATGCGCCGCTGACCGCGTCCGACCCGGGGCTGCTGGCGCTGATCCAGGCGCGCAGCGCGGGGCAGTCGCTGTTGGAGACGGTGGCGGCGCAGTTGCTGCTGCATGGCAATGCCTATGTCCAGGTGTTGCGCGATGGCGAGGGCGGGGCGGCGGAGCTGTATGCGCTGAGGCCCGAGCGGGTGAGCGTGGAGGCGGATGCGGGCGGCTGGCCGGCGGCGTATACCTACCGGGTGGGTGCGCGCAGCCACCGGCTGGGGGCGGACCCGGTGCGGCCGCACGTCATCCACCTGAAGGCGTTTCATCCGCTGGACGATCATTACGGGCTGGGCTGTCTGGGTGCGGCGGCAGGCGCGATCGGCATCCATAATGCGGCGGCCGCCTGGAACCGGGCGCTGCTCGACAATGCCGCAAGGCCGTCCGGCGCGCTGGTCTATGATCCGGGTGACGGGTCGGTGCTGAGCGCGGAGCAGTTCGAGCGGTTGCGCGCCGAGATGGACGGCTTTGCGGGCGCGGGCAATGCCGGGCGGCCGATGCTGCTGGAGGGCGGGCTGAAATGGCAGGCGATGAGCCTGTCGCCCGCCGACATGGATTTCGTCGGCTGCAAGGCGGCGGCGGCGCGGGAGATCGCGCTGGCCTTCGGGGTGCCGCCGATGCTGCTCGGGCTGCCCGGCGACAATGCCTATGCCAATTACCGGGAGGCCAATCGCGCGCTGTTCCGCCTGGCGGTGCTGCCGCTGGCGACGGCGATCCTGTCCGGCCTGTCGCAAGGGCTGGCGGGATGGTTCGACGAGGCGGCGGTGGCGGTGGACCTGAACCGGGTGACCGCGCTGGCCGAGGAGCGGCAGACGCTGTGGGCGAGCGTGGCGGCGGCCGACTTCCTGAGCGCGGAGGAGAAGCGGCATCTGGTGGGGCTGGCATGACGCTGGCGTTCGCGGGGCATGCCGCGCTGTGGGACCGGGTGGACCGGGCGGGCGACGTGATGCGGCGCGGCGCCTTTGCCGGGGCGGGGCCGGTGCCCTTGCTGTGGCAGCACAAGGGCCGCGCGGTGGGGCGGATCGACGTGCTGCGCGAGGATGCGGTGGGGCTGTGGATCGAGGGGCGGGTGGATGACCCGGCGCTCGCCCCGCTGGTGCGCGGCGGGGCGGTGACGGGGCTGTCGGTCGGATACCGGCCCGAGCGGGTGGCGCAGGGCGCCCGGCGCGCGATCCTGGCGGCGACGCTGGTCGAGGTGAGTCTGGTTGCGGTGCCGATGCAGGCGCTGGCGCGGATTTCCAGGGTTTCTTGTGGGGGAGTGGAATGATGGACGTGATCGAACGACCGGTGCTGGACGGTGCGGCGCCCGAGCGGGACGGGGCCTTTGGCGGCTTCGTGCGCACCGGCGCCACGGTGGAACTGAAGGCGTTCACCGGCACGACCGGCGATGCGGGCGGCTATGCCGTGCCGCGCGAGATCGATGCGACGATCGATGCGGTGCTGAAAAGCGCCTCGCCGATCCGCGCCATCGCCAATGTGGTGAAGGTGGGATCGGCGGGGTATCGCAAGCTGGTGACCACCGGGGGCACGCCGTCCGGCTGGGCGGGCGAGACGCAAGCCCGGCCGGAGACGGGAACGCCCGCCTTTGCCGAGATCGCGCCGCCGATGGGCGAGCTGTTCGCCAATCCGTCGGCCAGCCAGGCGATGCTGGACGATGCCGCCTTCGACGTGGAGGAATGGCTGGCGGGCGAGATCGCCGCGGAATTCGCGCGTGCCGAGGGCGCGGCGTTCGTGAACGGCGACGGGGTGAACCGGCCGCGCGGGTTCCTGCGGGTGCCGATCGCGGCGACCGGTGATGCGGTGCGGGCTTTCGGCACGTTGCAATATCTGCCGAGCGGCACGGCGGGCAATTTCGGGGCGGATGCGGGCGAGCGGCTGATCGACCTGGTGCAGATGCTGCGCGCGCCGTACCGACAGGGGGCGTGCTTCGTGATGAACGCGGCGACGGTGGCGCGCATCCGCAAGCTGAAGACGCTGGACGGCCGCTTCCTGTGGGCGCCGGGGATGGTGGCGGGCCAGCCGGCGACGCTGCTGGGCTATCCGGTGGTGGAAGCCGAGGACATGCCCGACATCGCCGCCGATGCGACCGCGATCGCCTTTGGCAACTTCCGCGCCGGCTATTTGGTGGCGGAGCGCAACGAGACCGTGATCCTGCGCGATCCGTACACGAACAAGCCGTTCGTGACCTTTTACGCGACCAAGCGGATCGGCGGATGCGTGAGCGATTCGCAGGCGATCAAGCTGATGCGCTTTTCCGCGAACTGAGGGGAAAAGGCGGGGCAGCCGGTCAGGGGCTGCCCCGTAGTTCAGGGAGGAAGCCGAACCACACAGGGGGGAGGTGGAACGGCTGGGCCGATGTCCGAGGGGGTCGGGCAGCGGCCGACTCATCCTTTGGCGGTAAACTGTGACGTCCGTGTGTCGCTGTGTTGCCGCCATGTTTCCGAAAGGATGCAAAATAATGATCCAGGGACTGGCGGCATTGCCGGTGGCGGCGGTGGCCATGGCGGCAGACGCGGTGGCGCAGCGCGTCCACCGCGATGCGGTGGAGCCGGCGATCGCGGCGGCGGCGATCGGCGCGGCGGAGGATTTCTGCGGCCGGGTGCTGATCGTGCGCGACGCGGTGCAGGTGGTGGAGGCGGGCGGCGGCTGGCAGGCGCTGGTCCATGGACCGGTGCGCAGCATCGCGGGCACGCATGCTGTCGATATCAATGCGGCCGGCACCGGCTGGGTGCGCGTCGGCGCGCGCACGACGGTGCGGTATCAGGTGGGGCTGGCGGAGGACTGGGCCGCGTTGCCGCCCGGCATCGTGCAGGGGATCGCACTGTTCGGCGCGGTGCTGGCGACCGACGGCGCCGATGCGCCGCTGCCCGCCGGGGTGACGGCCCTTTGGCGGCCGTGGCGGCGGGTGCGGATCGGCCGGGCATGAGCGCGCGGGGATCGGTGGGGCGCGCCGCGCTGGCGGCGTTGCAGGGGCTGGCCGGATGCCCGGTCTTCGATGCGGCGCCGGCACGGGCGCGGGTGCCGTTCGGGGTGGTGGGCGAGCCGGTGCTGCTGCCCTGGCCGGCGAGCGGGGTGGAGGGGTGG
>NZ_CAMLAC010000323.1 GCF_946477935.1 uncultured Sphingomonas sp.
GATCCACTCGGCGGGGTCGAGGGCGCGGGTGACGACCGATCCGGCGCCGAACCAGAAGGGATCGCCCGAGGCGAGCATCACCACGCGCCGGCCGCGATGCGCGAGCAGGCGGGGGATGCCGTCGGCGAAGGGGACGGGCCAGGCGAGCGTTTCGGCGGATGTCTCGCCGAGCAGCGCCAAGTGGCGGGGTGCGCCGGCGACAAGATCGGCGGCGGCGAGCGCGTCGCGGCTTGCCGCGGACAGGCCAGCCGGTCCATCCTCCCCGATCCCGATGATCGTCAGCCAGGGTCTACCGTCCGTCATGTCGCGCCTTTCCCGTCATATCCTGGTGCTGGGCGGCACGACCGAGGCGAGTGCGCTGGCCGAGGCGCTGGCCGCGCGCGGGGACGATGCGGTGCTGAGCTATGCCGGCCGCGTCTCGCGGCCGCGGGCGCAGCCGATCGCCACACGGGTCGGCGGGTTCGGCGGGGTGGACGGGCTGGTGCGGTACCTGCGTGAAGAGCGGGTGACGCATCTGGTGGATGCCACGCACCCCTTTGCCGGGCAGATGAGCGCCCATGCGGTCGCGGCGGCACGCATCGCAGGCGTGCCGCTGGTCGCGCTGACCCGGCCGGGCTGGACCGCGCGGACGGGCGATCGGTGGCGGCGCGTGGCCGATATCGGCGCGGCGGTGACGGCGCTGGAAGGAGCCCCGCGCCGGATCATGCTGGCGCTGGGGCGGATGCATGTCGGCGCGTTCGCCGCGCAGCCGCAGCATTTCTACCTGCTGCGCTTCGTGGAGGCGGGGGGCGCGGCGCCGTCCTTGCCGCATCATCATCTGGTGATCGACCGGGGGCCGTTCGATGCGGCGGGGGATCGTGCGCTGATGGAGGCGCACGGGATCGACCTGGTGGTGGCCAAGGATGCAGGCGGCACCGGGGCGAGCGCGAAGCTGGATGCGGCGCGCGCGCTGGGGGTGCCGGTGCTGCTGATCGACCGGCCGGCGGTGCCGACGCGGCATGAGGTGCAGGACGTGGCGGCGGTGCTGCGCTGGATCGATCATGCGGCGGATCGGGGCGTGTAGAGGATCGCGGTGCCGGCGCGCGGGATGACGCGCGTTGTGCTGGATCCGACGATCACCACCGTGCGCATGTCCGCCATGTCGCCGCGTGCTTGGGGGAGCGGGACGATGGCGAGATGTTCATCGGCCGTGGAGACGGCGCGCGCGAACAGCACGGGGCGATCGTCGGCGCAGCTTTCGCGCAGGACCGCCAGCACGCGGTCGAGCGTGTCGGGGCGTGCGCGCGAACAAGGATTGTAGAAGGCCATCGCGAAATCGGCCTGTGCCGCGAGGCGGACACGGCGTTCGATCAGCGCGTGCGGCTTCAGATTGTCGGACAGGTTGATCGCGCAGAAGTCGTGGCCGAGCGGCGCACCGGCGCGCGCGGCGGCGGCGAGCATCGCGGTGATGCCGGGCAGGACGCGGATGTCGATCGCGGCGTGGGCGGGGGCCGCCTCCACCACCTCGAACACCGCCGCCGCCATCGCGAAGACGCCGGGATCGCCCGATGAGACGATGACGACGCGGCGCCCGGAGGCGGCAAGCGCAAGCGCATGGGCGGCGCGGTCCAGCTCGACGCGGTTGTCCGAGGCGTGCAGCGTCAGCCCGTCGCGCGGGGCGATGCGCGCGACATAGGGGATATAGCCGATCACGTCGGTCGCCTGTGCCAGCGCGGCGGTGACTTCGGGCGTTATCAGCGCCGCGTCGCCGGGGCCGAGGCCGGCGATGGCGAGCCAGCCCGCGTCGTGCCTGGCGGTCATGGACGCCGCCCCTGACCGTGGATCAGCGCGATCGAGAAATAGGGTGCGGTGGCGGGGGCCTCGCATAATCGCGTGACGCGTTCGCCCGCCATTGCGGCATGTTCGACCAGCCATGCCTGGTCCTGCCGGCCGGCGGCGGCGATGGCGCGGCGCAGCTTGGGCAGGTGGCGGCCGATCTTCATGACGACCAGCGCGTCGGTGTCGCGGATGCGACGGGTGAGTTCCTCCTCGGGCAATGTCGCCATCGCGACGGTCAGCACGTCGTCGCCCCAGGTAATCGGCGCGCCGCTGGCGGTCCAGGCGCCCGACATGCCGGTGATGCCGGGCACGACCTCCACGGCCACGCGGCCCGACAGCCGCGTGTAGAGGTGCATGAACGAGCCGTAGAAGAAGGGATCGCCCTCGCACAGCACGACCACATCGTCGCCGGTGGCGGCGATGGCGGCGAGCCGATCGGTCCATTCGGCGTAGAAGGCGGCGAGGCAGGCATTGTAGCGCGGATCGGCGACCGCGAGCTCGGTAGTGACGGGATATTCCATCGCGTGTTCGACCGCATCGCCGTGCACCATGCCCTGCACGATGGTGCGGGCATGCCCGCTGCGTCCGGCCTTGCGGAAGAAGGCGATGTGGCGGCCGCGGCGGATCAGCCGGTCGGCGCGCACGCTCATCAGGTCGGGCGCCCCCGGCCCCAGGCCGACGCCCCAGATGGTGCCGCTCATTCCGCGCGGCTCGCCAGTGCGTTGATCGCGGCGACGGTGATCGCGCTGCCGCCGAGGCGGCCGGTGACGGCGACGCAAGGGACGGGGGGCGCAGCGAGCAGCGCGGCCTTCGATTCGACCGCGCCGACGAAGCCGACGGGGCAGCCGATGATCGCGGCGGGGCGCGGGCAGGCGGGGTCCTCCAGCATGTTCAGCAGGTGGAACAGCGCGGTGGGGGCGTTGCCGATCGCGACGAGCGCACCGGCGAGATGCGGGCGCCACAGTTCGAGCGCGGCGGCGGAGCGGGTGGTGTTCAGGTCGCGGGCGAGATCGGGGACGCTTTCGTCGCGCAGCGTGCAGAGGACGGCGTTGTTCGCCGGCAGGCGGGTGCGGGTGACGCCCTCGCTGACCATGTGCGCGTCGCACAGGATCGGGGCGCCCGCCTGTAGCGCGGTGCGTGCGATGGCCGCGAAGCCGGGGGTGAAGCGGATATGCCCGGCGAGTTCGACCATGCCGGCGGCGTGGATCATGCGGACGGCGACGGGCTCTTCGTCCGCGGAGAAGCGCGCCAGATCGGCCTCGCGCCGGATGGTGGCGAAGGACTGGCGATAGATGGCGGCGCCGTCGGTTTCGTAGCTATGGGGCATCAGGCGGGTCCGAAGAGGGCGAGGACCTGATCTGGCGACA
>NZ_CAMLAC010000324.1 GCF_946477935.1 uncultured Sphingomonas sp.
GGCCGACCCTGCAAGGTGGCGAGCCTGTAGAGCGCGTTGGCCTGCTGCGCCTCGAACGGGGCGATGGCGGCGCGGGTGGCGGCGGCGATGGTCGCGACCTGCGACACCTCCAGCGGCGACACCTCGCCGGCGCGCAACTGTTCGCGCACGAGGGCGACCGCACGGTCCTGCGTCGCCGCGACCTCGCGCGCGGTTGCGATGGCGCGGGTCGATCCGCACAGGTCGACATAGGCCAGCACGGTGTCGGCAACCACGGCGACGCGCAGCCCGTCGACGATGGCGCCCTGCGCTTCGGCATCCGCGCCCGCCGCGGTCGCGGCCGATCGCAGCCGGCCGAACAGGTCGAGATCCCAGCTCGCTGTCGCGGCGATATCATAATCCGTCGTCGGCACGTTGCCCGACGCGCTCGGTTGCGAGGCGGGGTTGTCGACCGCCAGCGCGCTCTCGATCGTCGTCTGCGGCAGCCGCACCGCCCGTGCCTGCCGCAGAGCGGCGCGCGCGCCGTCCAGATTGGCATAGGCCACGCGCAGATCGGCATTGGCGGCCAGGGCCGATCGTACCAGTCCATCGAGGACAGGATCGTCGTAGAGCCGCCACCAGTCATTCGGCACCTGCGCGATCGACGCGACGGGAAGCCGGGCGAACTCGCCGGTCGCGCTCGGCGGGGCGACCGTCGGCGGAGGTGTGGGCACGCTCATGCACGCGGAGGCGAGCAAAGCGACGGCGGGGACGAGGCGACGGATCATGCCAGCACCTCCCTCGATGCAGTGGCAGGCGGCACGGTGCGGTCCTCGCCATACCGGGCGTAGAGTGCGGGCAGCAGCAGCAGGTTGAGCGCGGTCGACGAGATGAGGCCGCCGAGGATCACGATCGCCATCGGATGCTCGATCTCGTGTCCCGGCGCGTTGCCCGCCACGATCAGCGGCACCAGCGCCAGTCCCGCGCAGGCGGCGGTCATCAGGATCGGCACCAGTCGCTCCTCCGCGCCGCGCAGCACCAGTTCGCGCCCGAAGGTCATGCCCTCGTGCCGTTCGAGATGTTGGTAGTACGACAGCAGCATGATGCCGTTGCGCGCGGCGATGCCGATGACGGTAACGAACCCGACCAGCGAGCCGAGGGACAGCACCCCGCCGGTGACGGCAACGGCGACGACCCCGCCGACCAGCGCGAACGGCAGGCTGACACCGACCAGGGCGGTGATCCGGCGCGAACGGAACTCCATCCAGACGAGCAGCAGGATGCCGACGAGGCACAGCGCCCCGATGCTCCAGAGGCGGCTGCGCGATTCCTTCAGTGCGGCATATTCGCCGAGCACCTGCGGATGGTAGCCGGTCGCGAACGGCACCCTGGCGACCGCGGCGTCGACCGCCTGCGCGACCGTGCCGAGGTCTGCGCCCGCGACGTTCATCGTGACGTCGAGCCGGCGCTGGCCGTTCTCGCGCTTCACCTCGTTGGGCGCAGGCGCGATCTCGATATCGGCGATGTCGCCGAGCCGCACCGGCGCCCCGGCAGCTCCATTGCCCGGCGCGGGCACCTGGATCATCAGGTCGCGCAAGGCGTGGACGCTGTTACGCACCGCCGGCTCGCCCCAGACCGCCACGTCGAAGGCACGCTGGTCGCGGTAGATTTCGCCGACCTTGGCCTGCGCGACCAGCACCTGCGCCTGGCGGCGCACCTCGCCCGCGGTAAGGCCGAACCGCGCCAGTTCGCCCGCACGTGGCCGGATGCGGATCTGCGGCACCAGCACCTGCGATTCCAGCTTAAGGTCGGACACGCCCGGAACCCCACTGATCGCCTCACGGACGCGGGCACCGGCCGCCCGCAGCTCCGCCTGGTCCGGGCCGTAGATGCGCACGACGATCGTCGCGCCAGCGCCGGTCAGCACCTCCTTGATCCGCTCGCGCAGATAGGTGAGCACGTCGCGATAGAGGCCGGGATAGCCCTCGACCACTTCCTTGATCCGCTTCACCGACGCATCGTAATCAGCGTTCTCGTCGAGGCTGATCCAGAGTTCGGTGAAGTTGGGGCCGACCACCTCGTCGGCCTGTTCGGCGCGGCCGATATGCGCGCCGAAGTTGCGGACGCCGGGGATGCTGCGCAGCTCCTTCGACGCGCGGATCGTGATCCGGTCCATCGCCGCGATCGACGTGCCCGGCTTTTCGACGAAGTGCATCAGGAAGTCGGTTTCGCGGAAGTCGGGCAGGAACTGGTCCCTGAACGTCGCATAGCCGACCCCGGCCAGCAGCAGCCCGCCCGCGACGATCCCGACCGCCAGCGCCGGTCGCCCGACGACGCGCGGCAGGAAGCCGGTGTAGCGGCGCTTCAACGCGGCGACGAGGCGGGTGTCGCGCTCCTTCTTCAGCGGAGCGTTCGGCAGCAGCAGCAGACACATCGCGGGCGTCACGGTCAGCGCGACCAGCAGCGACATGCCGATCGCCAGCACATAGGCGATCGCCAGCGGCTGGAAGAAGGTGCCCGCGACGCCGCCCAGAAAGAAGATCGGCACGAATACCAGCATCACGATCAGCGACGCGAACACGACCGCCGAGCGTACCTCCAGCGACGCCGCCAGCACCACTGCGAAGGCGGGCTGCGGATCGGCGGACTCGCGGTTCAGCCGCAGCCGTCGCGCGATATTCTCGACGTCGATGATCGCATCGTCGACCACCTCCCCCAACGCGATGACGAGGCCGGCGATAATCATCACGTTGATCGTCGCGCCCGACCACAGCAGCATCAGCCCCGCGCCGAGCAGCGACAGCGGGATCGCGACGAGGCTGATCGTCGCCTGTCGCCAGTCGCGGGTGAACAGGAACAGCACCGCCGCCACCAGCGCGCAGCCGATCAACAGCGCGCGGGTGAGATTGTCGATCGAGCGTTCGATGAAGGTCGCCGGGCGGAAAATCGTCGTGTCGACCTTCACGTCCTTCAAACCCGGCTTCAGCTCGGCGAACGCCGCCTCGACCGCGCGGGTCAGCTCCAGCGTGTTGGCGGTCGGCTGCTTCTCGACGATCAGCATGATGCCCGGGCCGTCGTCGATGATGGCGTTGCCGATCGGCGCATTGAAGCCATCGATCACGCGCGCGACGTCTCCGATCCGTACCGGTGCCTCGCCCGC
>NZ_CAMLAC010000325.1 GCF_946477935.1 uncultured Sphingomonas sp.
CCCCTTCGAACTCTACCGCAGCCTGCGGCGCATCAACCCCTCCCCCTTTCTCTACCATCTCGACCTCCCCGGTTTCGCCCTGATCGGATCGAGCCCGGAAATCCTGGTTCGCGTCCGCGACGGCGAGGTGACGATCCGCCCGATCGCCGGCACCCGCCCCCGCGGCAAGACCGCCGCGGAGGACGAGGCGAACCGCACCAGCCTGCTCGCCGATCCCAAGGAGCGCGCCGAGCATCTGATGCTGCTCGACCTCGGCCGGAACGACACCGGCCGCGCCTCGGCACCGGGCAGCGTCCGCGTGACGGACAGCTACACCGTCGAACTCTACAGCCACGTCATGCACATCGTGTCGAACGTGGTGGGCACGCTGGCACCCGAAAAGGATGCGCTCGACGCGCTGTTCGCCGGCTTCCCGGCCGGCACGGTCAGCGGCGCACCCAAGGTCCGCGCCTGCCAGATCATCGCCGAACTGGAGCCCGAACGCCGCGGCGCCTATGCCGGCGGCGTCGGCTATTTCTCACCGGACGGGTCGATGGATAGCTGCATCGTGCTGCGCACCGCGGTGGTGAAGGACGGCACGATCCACGTCCAGGCCGGCGCCGGCATCGTCGCCGATTCCGACCCCGCCTACGAACAACGCGAATGCGAGGCCAAGGCCGGCGCCATCCTCGCCGCCGCGCGCGAGGCGGTTACCCGCGCGGGAGAGAGCAGCTTCGGGCAGTAGGCGACAGAACACCGCCGACGAGGGGGGAAGGATGGAATATGTCATCGAACCGATCGGATACGTCCGTTCGGAAAGACCCGATCCTCGTGACGATCAATGGGGCGACATACGCGCCACCATCATGCTGGACGTCGCTCGCTTCGGACCCGACGCCATGCTCGGCCTCGATGCGTTCAGCCACGTCGAAGTCCTGTTCCTTTTTGACAGGGTGCAGGTCTCCGCGGTGGAAACGGGCGCGCGCCACCCTCGCAATCGAAGCGATTGGCCTATAACCGGCATCTTCGCACAACGTGGCAAGAACCGCCCCAATCGCTTGGGCGTTACAGTCTGCAAGATCGTGGCGGTGGAAGCCACACACCTCCATGTCGAAGGGCTCGACGCGATCGACGGGACACCGGTCATCGATATCAAGCCGGTGATGCGTGAGTTCTTGCCCCGTCAAAGCGTTCAACAACCGGATTGGGCGTCGGAGTTAATGAGCAGATATTGGTGATCTCGCCGTCGCCTGCCCACTCGCGGGAGTCAGCAGGCGAGGGCACGTCCCTTATTCCTCTCCGCCCGGCACCGCACGTTCCGCCGCCCGGTCCGCCCGGCGCTGCGCCGCATAATCGCGGTTCCAGGTCAGCGCGCAGCCCGTCTGCCCACCCGATCCGACCGGCGAGCAGGTATCCGGCAAGCCCGCCGCCGTCCGCCCGACCCGGTCGGCCACCGCTGCCCGGTTCACCCAGCTCTGGTTCTGCGCCGCGATCGGCTGGTCGTCGCGCAGGCCCTTGGGGATGCGGAACGGCTCGTCGTCGCGGCCGCACACCACCACTTCGTCCGCGGTGCTTTGCGGGCATTTCTGGTCGCCGGTCAGGGTCACGCTGCGCACGCGCTTGGGCGGCTGCCCGGTCTCGGCCTGCTGATCGGCGGCGGCCTGGGTCTGCGCAAAGGCCGGAACCGGCGAGGCGATCAGCGCGGCGATCAACAAAGGGCGAAACATGAGCTAACTCTCCTTTAAACAGGAACAACGTCGGGCGCGGCGCATGGCTCCACGCTGAACCGCGCGGCCTCGATCGTAACGGCGCGGGATTGCCGCCATGTGTCGGCGCTTTGCAACATCGTGACACGCGTCTATGGCGGCGACCATGATCCTCGTCGTCGACAATTACGACAGCTTTACCTGGAACCTCGTCCACTATCTTCAGGAATTGGGGACCGAGGTGGAGGTGGTGCGCAACGACGCCATCTCGGCGGGCCAGGCGCTGTCATCGGGCGCCAGCGCCTTTCTGATCTCGCCCGGCCCCTGCACGCCGACGGAGGCGGGCGTCAGCCTCGACCTCGTCGCGGCCTGTGCCGATGCCGGCCGCCCGCTGCTCGGCGTATGTCTGGGGCATCAGGCGATCGGCCAGCATTTCGGGGGCAAGGTGGAGCGTGGCGGCCTGATGCACGGCAAGACCTCGCCCGTGCTGCATGACGGCTCCGGCATGTTCGCCGGGCTGCCCTCGCCGTTTACCGCGACGCGCTATCATTCGTTGATCGTCAACGACGTGCCGGACAGCCTGATCGTCAACGCACGCGCCCAGGACGGCGCCGTGATGGGCTTCCGCCACGCGCATCTGCCGATCCACAGCGTCCAGTTCCATCCTGAGAGCATCGCCACCGAACACGGCCACGCCATGCTCGCCAATTTCTTGGCGGAGGCCGGGATCGCCTATCGCATGCCCGCGCACCTCGCGGCATGACCACGCTTTCCCTGCTCCCCGACACTGCCTCGCCCCTGTCGCGCGAATCGGCCCGCCTCGCCTTTGCCGACATCCTGGACGGCCGTGCCACCGAACCGGCGATCGCCGCCTTCCTCATCGGCCTCACCGACCGCGGCGAAACCGCGATCGAGATCGCCGAGGCCGCCCGTGCCTTGCGCGAACGCGTCATCCCGATCCACGCGCCACCGGGCACCGTCGACGTCTGCGGCACCGGCGGCGATGGCCACCACACGCTCAACGTCTCGACCGCGGTGGCGCTGGTCGTCGCCGCCCTTGGCGTCCCCGTCGCCAAGCACGGCAACCGCGCCGCCTCGTCCAAGGCCGGCGCCGCCGACACGCTGGAGGCGCTCGGCCTCGATATGGACCGTGCCGGCGCGGTGGCCGAGGCGAGCCTCGCCGATCTCGGCATCGCGTTCCTGTTCGCGGCCAACCATCATCCGGCGATGAAGCGCATCACGCCGATCCGCCGCGCGATCGGGCGCCGCACCATCTTCAACCTGATGGGTCCGCTTGCCAATCCTGCGCACGTCACCCGCCAGTTGATCGGCATCGCCCGCCCCGATTACGCTCCGCTCTATGCGGAAGCGCTGAACC
>NZ_CAMLAC010000326.1 GCF_946477935.1 uncultured Sphingomonas sp.
TGTAAACGCTCGCGCTAAGTGGCGGCATTCTGATCGCGCTATTTGTCGGCGAGCGTCGCTACGCGGCTACCGGCTTGGTCTCGGCCGATCGCACATAGGCGTAGAGTGTTGGCTTGGAGATGCCGAGCATCGAGCAAATCTTGGCGATCGGCATCGTGTTCTCGTGGTAGAGCCTGACGGCCAGGTCGCGCTTGTCCTTGCCGAGTGCGGCCGGCCGGCCACCCTTCTTGCCGCGAGCGCGGGCTGCGGTGAGACCGGCCTGGGTCCGCTCGCGGATCAGGTTGCGCTCGAACTCCGCCAATGCCCCGAACAGGTGGAAGGTAAGCTTGCCCGACGTGGTGGTCGTGTCGATCGCCTCGTGCAGGCTCAGCAGCCCGACCTTTTCCTCGTCGAGGTAGGTCATCCATCCGATCAGATCACGGAGCGAGCGGCCGAGCCTGTCGAGGCGCCAGACCACCAGTGTGTCGCCGGCGCGAAGCAGCTCCTTCACCTTTTCCAATCCAGGGCGAGCGGCAGTCGCCCCGGAGGCCTTGTCGGTGATGACCTTCTCGCAGCCGGCAGCCTTCAGCGCATCACGCTGGAGGTCCAGGTTCTGCTCGGCGGTCGATACGCGGGCGTAACCGATTTTCATGCGTAGGGCCGGTGGCGCCCCGATCGGGCGCGGTTTGGGAAGAAAGTCGTCATCGGCAGGTCTATGTTGCCCTAGTTTTCTTTACCGGGTAGATTTACGTCGAACAGGCCGGTTTGGCAACGCGAGCGGACTCGCATGGCGATGGGCAGGCAAATCTCCGTTTTCCTTACCTGCGACACGGACCGTCGGCGGTGACGCATCCGGCGCTTGTCCCGCCGCTGGCGATCGAGCGCTACCGCGTCCTTGAACCGCACCTCGCCGATGGCATCCCGCTCGCGGACCTCGCCCGCACCGGCACGCTGAGCGAGCGGACGTTGCAGCGCTGGCTCGGGCGCTACCGTGCCGAAGGACTTGCCGGTCTCGCGCGTCTGCCGCGCAACGATCGGGGCAGGCTGCACCTGCCGGAACATCTGGTCGAACTGACCCGCACTCTCGCCACCAAGCGCCCGCGACCCCCGGTCGCCGCCATTCACCGAAAGGTGCAGGAACTCGCCATCGCGCATGGACACCGAACCCCCAGCTATGCGGCCGTCGCGCGTGTCGTCAGGGCGATACCGGCAAGCCAGATCGCCGCAGCCTCCGATCCGGCCGTCTACCGCGACCAGCACGAGCTAGTGCATCGGCGCGAAGCCGCGACCTCGAACGAGATGTGGCAGGCCGATCATACCGTTCTCGACATTCTCGTGCTCGATGATGCCGGAACCCCGGTGCGTCCTTGGCTGACCGTCATCGTTGACGATCACAGCCGAGCCATCGCCGGTTACTTCCTCAGCCTCGATGCCCCCAGTGCCCTCAACACGGCGCTCGCCTTGCGGCAGGCGATCTGGCGCAAGCCCAATCCCGAATGGATCGTCAGCGGCATTCCCGAACAGCTTTACGTCGACAACGGCTCGGATTTCATCTCCGAGCATATCGAGCAGGCGTGCATCGCCCTCAAAATCCGCCTCATCCATTCGCTGCCGGGGCGTCCTCGCGGGCGCGGCAAGATCGAGCGGCTGTTCCGCACCATCAACGACATGTTCCTGCCCGACCTGCCCGGCCACCTGATCGCGGGCAAGCCGCTGTCGGCGCCAGTGCTCACGCTCGACGAGCTGCGCGCCCGCTTCGAGGCGTTCGTGTGCGGCGTCTATCATCGTCGCCCGCATGGCAGCACCGGCGAACCGCCGATCACGCGCTGGCAGAAGGGCGGGTTCCTGCCCGCAATGCCCGACAGCCTTGAACAGCTCGACATGCTGCTCGTGCACGTGCCCAAGCCCCGTAAAGTGCTGCGCGACGGCATCCGTCTGATGGGCAGGCGCTATGTCGAACCCACGCTCGCGGCCTTCGTCGGCGAGCAGGTCGAGGCGGTCTATGACCCCCGCGACCTGACCGAGATCCACGTCTACCACCAGGGCCGGTTCGTCTGCCGTGCGCTCAGCTCCGAGCACGCTGGGCACCCGTCGTTGCGCGCGATCCAGCGCGCCCGGCGCGGCGCGAAGGAGCGCGACAAGCAGGTGCCTGCCCCCACGGAGACCTTCGATGGCGACCAAGAGGATACGGCTTCCCGGCCCACCACCTACCGAGGGCTCCGGCTCTACGCCGCTGACGATTGAGTTCCTGGTCGAGCAGCCGTTCCTGGCGACCCGCGAACATGCCCGGTTCGTCGAGTTTGCCGAAGCCTGCGCGCACTACCGCTATATCGGCGTGTGTCATGGCCGGCCGGGCGTCGGAAAGACGCGATCGGCGCGCGAGTTTTCCAGCTTCCCCGACCTGGGGGAATATGCCGCGCTCCGTCCCATTGCCGCGCTCCTTGGCGAAAAGGTCGCTCGCTGCCGCGCCGTCTTCTACACCGTGTCGGTCAGCAACACGCCCAAGACGATCGACGCGGTGTTGGGCCTCAACCTCATTAAGCTGGGCTATGCCCGGCTGACGGTCGCGGGCGGCTCGCAGGACGAAATCACCCATGACGCCGCCCGCATCGCCTGCCCCCTCGTCATCGTCGACGAGGCCGACCGCCTGACCATAAAGTCGCTCGAACATCTCCGCGACATGGCCGATCGCCACGGCTTCGGGCTGATCCTGATGGGTATGCCGGGCTTGGAGAAGCGCCTCGCCCGCTATGCCCAGCTCTACTCGCGGATCGGCTTCGTCCACGAGTTCAAACCGCTTACCGAGACCGAAATGCGGCTGCTGCTCGCGACCCACGCCGGCGATTTCGGGATCAGCTTCGACCCGGCCCAACTCGACGCGATCGAAGCGCAGGCAGCCGTGATCCGCATCACGCGCGGCAACTTCCGGCTCATGGAGCGCCTGTTCGCGCAGATGCGGCGGATCATGACCCTCAACCGCGTCGAGGAGGTCACCGCTGACATCGTTCAGGCCGCGCGCGATTGCCTCGTCATCGGACCCGGCAACTGACAAATAGCGCGATCAGAACGCCGCCATTTAGCG
>NZ_CAMLAC010000327.1 GCF_946477935.1 uncultured Sphingomonas sp.
GTCGTCCGCCGCATCCTCCACCTCGAACACCCGCTGCGCCACGGCGATTTCGTCTGGGACGATGCGGGCGTCCCGGCAGGCCCTTTGGTCATCACCATCGATCTGGCGGCGCAAACCATTTCGGCGTTTCGCGACGGCTATGAAATTGGCGCAGCCGCCATCCTGTACGGCGCGGATAATAAACCGACCCCCCTCGGCGTCTTCCCGATTCTGGAAAAGGACGCCGACCATGTCTCCAACCTGTATGACGCGCCCATGCCCTATATGCTGCGCCTGACCCGAGACGGCGTCGCGATCCATGCCAGCGACGTGCGGTTCGGCTATGCGACGCATGGCTGCATCGGCGTGCCGCCCGGCTTTGCACGACGCCTGTTCGCGGCGGCCAGGCTGGGGGACACGGTCATCGTCACCAACGGCAAGATGATGCAGATGGGCGATACGATCACGAGCTAGGATCGGTCGCAGGCCGGCGCGGCCCTTTTGGGTGCGGCCGGCGGCGCGGATTCGTGTGGGGCCAGTGCTTCCCATTCCTGCACCCCGACGCCCGCGCCTTTCGATGCGACAAACCGTGCCCTGAGGCAACGGGTGGTCACGCGCGAGAAATCCACCGTCTGCAGCGCATCGGCGGACGTTCCATAGGCACTTGCCCCCGGAATCGGTTTCCACCCGCCATCCCAATATTCCAGCCGCCACGATGCGGGCGGCGCCACACCCTCGCCAGCGCCTGCCGGCTGGTCCGCGAAGAACCGGATACGGCTGCCATTCAGCGTGACCGGCGTCGGCCAGCGATATACGATCCAGGGCGTTGCAGGATTGTCCTTGCCCCGCCAGCTAGACCACATGTCGGGCGGCAGCGGCGCCGCCCGTATTATCCCGTCGTTGAGCGATTTCAGCCAGAACCGAGTGGGAAGGAGATCTGGGCCGGCGGCCGGGGTGGCCGCCGGGGCGATGTTGCGGCTTGGGGTCGGCGCGGGGCGCGGGGCGACAGTGGGGAGGACCGGACGGATCGCCGCCGGGGTCACGCTGTCGTCCCATTCCAGCCGGTCGATCGCGACGGACCGGCGGAAATGACCGCCGCCCTTGGCGTCCGCCGTGTGGTAGGTGATGTACCACTGCCCTTTGAACGCAACGGCGCCGGCATGGGACGTGGTCGACGAGACCGGCTTCAGCACGACCCCGCGATAGGTCCATGGACCCAGCGGCGAGGTGGCCGTGCCATAGGCCTGGCACGCATGATACAGCGCCGGGGTACACGGGCTGTCCGGCCCCGCATTGTTGCCGGCGTAGAGCATGTAATAGATGCCCTTGCGCTTCATGATCCATGGCGCTTCGAAGAAGCCGGTCAGTCCCTTGATCACCTGCTCCGGCCCCTTGGCGCTCACCATGTCCGCCGCCAGTTCCATCCCCCGCAACCGGCCGAACGTGCCCCAATAGATGAACACCCGGCCATCATCGTCGACCAGCACGGTCGGATCGATATTCTGGATGTCGTTGCGCTCCGGCACACGCTGCGAGATGATCGGTCCGGCGGGATGCGCATCCTTCCATGGTCCGCGCGGGCTTTCCGCCACGGCGACGCCGATCGCGAACCGATCCTTGGCATCGCTGTTCCGCTCCTGCACGGGCGCGTAGAAGTAGAACCGCCCGTCTACTCCCTTCACGATCTGCCCGGCATAGGCGCGGTCCGGTTCGGCCCAGGCGAACACCCCGCTCGGCCGGACGACGGCAGGATCGTGGCGCCAGACGCGCGACGCCGGATCGCGGGTGGACAAGAGCTGCCACTCCTTCATGATGAAGTCGTTGACCGCCTCCGGCGCCTCGTCGCGACCCGCGAGGATGTAGAGCGTGTCGCCGTCCACCACCGGCGCCGGGTCTGCCGAATGATAGCGTCCGTCCGACAATATGGGGTTTCCCGCGATCCGCACGGTCTGCGCCACGCCCGCGCCCCCTGCGACAAGCAGCAGTCCCATCGATATCACGCGTGGCCCGACTGACTTCATGATCCGATCCCCTAATCACCGCATCATTCCCGGCATGCAATCGAAAGACAATATACCGTATAACGATGGTTGAAAGTAAACTTGGCCGTCGATACCCTGCCGCCCAGGCGGGGGACCTCCCACACGCCCGATCGTTCGTATTGCAGAGAGGTTCGTCATGCCGCTTCTTCGTCCCGCCACGCTGATCGCCTTGGCGCTCGGTACCGCGACCCCGGCATTGCTAGCCCAGGATGCACCCAAACCGACCTTTCCACCGGTTGCCACCACCGAACACAATGTCGGCCCGTTTCGCCTGGCGCTGCGCCGTGACACGCAGACATTGGCCCGTCTGTCACCCGCGAACGAGCCCGGCTTCAGCTTCGTACCCACCGCACGCGAGGCGGAGCGGACAGGTGACGGTTACAACCATCTCGGCGACCTGAACCTGCGCGTGCGCGCGCCCGGTGCCGCTTGGCGGGACTTCGCCTCCGCGCACGAGCGCCGCCCAATCCGGCCGCTCCCCGCCGGCGGCACCACGATCGCCGGAGCAGACATCACCGCCAGCATGGGTAGCGATGCGCCGTTTCGCGTGGAGCGGTTTTGGCGAAACGAAGGGGGGCGCCTCGCCCTCGCCTTCCGCATCACCAACACCACGGCGGCGCCCCTCGAAATCGGCGCGCTCGGCATGCCGATGGTGTTCGACAACATCATCACCGATCGCAATCTGGACCAGGCCCATGCGCAGGCCAGCTTCGTGGACCCCTATATCGGTCGCGACGCTGGCTATCTTCAGGTCACCCGCCTGAACGGCAGCGGCCCGGCGCTGCTCGTCCTGCCCGCCAAGGATACGCCGCTGGAAGCCTATGTACCGCTGAAGAATCCCCGCGAGGACAAGGACGGATCGATCTTCACGGATCGCAGTCCGCGCGGCCAGACGTCGGAAGGCTTCTACGACTGGACGGTGCATTCCGCCGGCTATGTCGACCGCGAATGGAAAAAGGCCGGCGAGCAATGGAACGCGCCCACCGCGCGCACGCTGGCGCCGGGCGAAACGCTGGAGGTGGGCGCGGTCCATTGCTC
>NZ_CAMLAC010000328.1 GCF_946477935.1 uncultured Sphingomonas sp.
GTCATCCCCGCCGATGCGCGGTTCGCCGGCACGATGGCCAGTCGTGATGCGATCGTCGTCGCCGGGCTCTGGCTGGCCGAGGCGTTCTTCCGCCACCTCGACCCGGATGTGGCCATCACCCGGCTGGTGGAGGACGGTACCCGGGTCGAGCCCGGCACGCCGTTGCTGCAACTGGAGGGCAGCGCGCGCGCAATGCTGACCGCGGAGCGCAGCGCGCTCAACACGGTGCAGCATCTGTCGGGTATCGCCACCATGACCGCGACCTATGTGGATGCGCTGGCGGGCACGGGCGCGATCCTGCTCGACACGCGCAAGACGATCCCCGGCCTGCGTCTGCTGGAGAAATACGCCACCCGTACCGGCGGCGCGCAGAACCACCGCATGGGCCTGTGGGATGCGGCGATGATCAAGGACAACCATGTCGCGGTCGCGGGCGGCGTCGCGCAGGCGGTGGAGCGGGCGCGCGCCGCCGGCATCGCGCGCATCATCGTCGAAGTCGACCATATCGACCAGATCGAGCCGGCGATCGCGGCGGGCGCCACGCACCTGCTGCTCGACAACATGGACCCTGCCACGCTGCGCGAGGCGGTGGCGCTGGTGGGTGGCCGCGTGCCGACCGAGGCATCGGGGGGTGTAAGGCTGGAGACGATCGGCGCGATCGGCGCGGCGGGCGTCACCTATGTCAGCGTCGGCCGCCTGACGCAGTCGGCGCCGGCGGCCGATATCGGACTGGATTTCGCCGCGCTCTGATCCATTGCGAGACCTGGCCCGGCGGCGCTATCGTCCGCCATCAATCAAGGGAGACTATCGGGGTGCGTCCCAAGGCAATCATATCGGCGGAATGGCTGTATCTCGCCGCGACGCTGCTGCTGATCGTCACGTCGGCGATGGCGTGGAGCGAGATGGTGGCGTTGTACGGTGCGGGGCTGACCGCGGGCATCACCGCGTTTCTGGTTGGACTGTATATCCTGCTGATCCTGTGTACCACGCGCGGTGGCAGCCGGGTGGCGCTGGGGTTGCTCGCCGCCTTGACCGTAGTGGGGCTGGTGTCGCTTCTGTATCAGGTCGCCACCGGCGTGCTGGCGATGGGGCTGCTCGGCGTGCTCAACACGGTGCAGGGGCTGCTCACCTTTGCCGGGCTGGTGCTGCTGTTCCGTCCGAATGCGCTGGCCTGGTTTCGCGCCAAGGCGGAGATGGCGGCATGACGGGCCCGCGCATGATCCTGGCGGGCGTGGTCGCCGCCGCCTTCGCGCTGCCGGTGGTCGCGCAGGCGCAGGCCTATAGCTGCACGGCGCCGCAGGGGCCGCAACGCATCCGCCCCGACCTGCCGACCGACAAGCAGCCGCGCCGCGTAGTGCCGATCGGCAGCTATACGCTGGCGATCACCTGGAGCCCGCAATATTGCCGGGAGCATGGTGATCGCGGCTCCTTCCAGTGCAATTCGGCCAACGGCTTCGGCTTCACGCTGCACGGGCTGTGGCCGGACGGGAAGGGGGCGGCGTGGCCGCAATATTGCCGGCAGACCGGGCTGATCCCGGCAGCGGTGGTCCGCCGGCACATCTGTGCGACGCCCTCGGCGCAGTTGATGCAGCATGAATGGGCCAAGCATGGCACCTGCATGAGCGGCTATAGCCCGGCCCGCTATTTCCGTCAGTCCAACGCGCTCTACGGGCGGTTGCGCTATCCGGACATGGATGTGCTGTCCCGCCGCGACCTGACCGCGGGCGACCTGGCGCGGGCGATGGCGGGGGCCAATCCGGGATTGCGGCCGGACATGATGCGGGTGACCGCGACGCGGGCCGGCTGGCTGGACGAGCTGTGGATCTGCCTCGACACCGCGTTCCGCTACACGCGCTGCCCGGCGCATCAGGGCGGGGTCAGCCCATCGTCACCGCTGAAGATCTGGCGGGGCGGCCGCTGACCGACCGGCTCACCCCTCCAGCACGACGCCGGCGGGGTAATGCTTGTCCAGATGGCGCTTGATGATGCGCAGGTTGCGGGTGTTCGAGCGGAAATAGATGTCGGCCGCGTCGCCGACGATCGGCACCAGGCCGAGCATCGCATCGAACCCGACATTGCCCATCATCCGCGCCATCTGGAACTTGGACAGCCCCAGATTGCGCGCTTCCCAGACCAGCCACGTGCCCATGGCGGCGGCGATCACATCGCCCACCACCGGGACCAGTCCGACGATCACGTCCAGGCCGACCGGCCGGTTGATGCCGGGGATGACGAACATCCGCTCCAGCACCGCCTCCAGCGCCTCGATCCGGCGCCGAACCGAGGCGACGTCCCGTCCGAGCGGCAGGCTGTCGAAGATGCGGGGATCGATGCGTGTGGTCATGATTGTCAGTTGGTGTCGGCACGCAGCCGGTTCAATGGATGCCAGGCCCGCTGATTGGGCTGCCATTGGCGCAGCCGCGACGCGACCAGCGACCAGCGCAGCGGGCGCGCCAGCGGGATGAACGCTGCGTCCTGGTTCATTGCGATATCGGCGGCGGCGAGTGCCTGCGCCCGGTCGGCGAGCGTCGGGGCCAGCCGCGCCTGTTCCAAGGCCGCCTGCGCCGTCTCGCTGCAGGGACGACAGGCGGTGGCGAGATACCAGCGCGCGCTGTCATAGGGCGCCACCGCATCCACCAGACGGAGGTCGGCTGGCTCGGTTGGCCCCACTCGCACGGCGCCGATGCCGATCGTCTGCAGGGTCGCGGCGATCTGCGCATAGAGCAGGCGCGTGCCGGGTGCGTCGGCAAGGCCGATCGCCAGCCGCACGGGACTGCCCCAGGCAGCGACCCTGGCCCGGGCCTCCGTGCGGCGCTGGTCCAGCGTCTGCAGCGACCAGGGCGGCACTTGTGGCGGCGCGCCTGAGTCCAGCGTTTCCGGCAGCAGCCGGTCCACTGGTTCCCACCCGCGGGCCAGGCTCGCCACCAGCGCCGCCCGGTCGAACGCCTGCGACAATGCCTGACGGTTGGCGGCGTCGGCCAGGAAGCCGTCGCGGCGCGCTACGGCAAGCCCGAACAGGCCGGCGGCCGGGTCCAGTCGGACCGTCGCAGGCGGTGCC
>NZ_CAMLAC010000329.1 GCF_946477935.1 uncultured Sphingomonas sp.
GTGTCACATCGCCGGGTGTCACATCACCGTCATGAAACCGGCATCTGCCGTTTACTAACCAGCGATACGGGCACAAGGATGTTCGCCGATCCGTCGCTCACCCCGCCGATGACCGCTCCGCCCCTCTCGATCGCCGCCGATGCCACCGTCGCGGGCGCCATCGCCCTGTTCCGCGCCCATCCCGACCTGCGCGTCCTGCCCGTTCTGGACGCCGATGATCGCCCGATCGGTGCCATATACGAGGCCGATCTCCGCGACCTGCTGTTCAGCCCCTACGGCCATGCGCTTCTTCAGAACCCCAATTTCTGCTCGCGCCTGATCGACCTCGTCCAGCCATGCCCGGTGTGCGAGCGCGAGCGTCCACTGGCGGAACGGCTTGCGGTACACGCCGCCGCCGGCGCGCCCGAGGGATTGATCCTCACCCATGCGGGCCGCTTCGACACGCTGGTGGACGCGCGTACCCTGCTGCGCCAGGCGGCGGACCTGCAACTGGAACAGGCCCGCACCCGCCTTGCCCGTGCCGATGCGGTCGAGGCCGCGACACGCAGCTTCCTCACCGATATCGCCGCGCTCGCCGATGGCCTGACCCGCGCCGCCGAACAGGGCGCCGCCACGGCGCGCACCCTGTCCAACCATGTCGTGGAGGCACGCCGCAGCGCCACGATCGTCGCCACCGCCGCCGGCCAGACCGGCACCGCGCTGGGGGAGATCGCCGCGCGCAGCCGTGGCCTGGCCGATGCCTTTGCCACCATCGCCGCCGAGCTGGAGGCATCGCAGCACCTGCGCAGCCGGATCGACGCGCGCGTCGGCGACGCCGGGGCGCGCTCGCGGGCGCTGGCCGACAATGCCGCCGCGATCGACCGCATGCTGGTGCTGATCCGCACCGTCGCCCGCCAGACCAACCTGCTCGCCCTGAACGCCGGGATCGAGGCGGCCCGCGCCGGCCCCGCCGGACAGGGCTTCGCCGTCGTCGCGCAGGAGGTAAAGGCGCTCGCGCTGCAAACCGGCAGCGCCGCGCGCGATGCCGCGACCAGCGTACAGTCGGTACATGGTGCCGTCGACGCATTGGTCGCCGAACATGATCATATCGGCGAAACGATCGCCTCCATCGCCGGCATCTCCGCCGCCATCGCCGGCGCCGTGGACGAACAGCGCCTCGCGCTCACCGCGATCGCCGGCAACGTCGAACAGTCCGTCGACGCCGCCGCCAGCATCGACGCGCAGGCCCGCATCGCCGATGCCGCCGCCGCGCATGTCGGCCACGACGCCGACGCACTGCTCGCCTTGTCGGACACCCTCTCCGCCACCGTCGCCACGCTCGGCGACCGCGCCCAGGCCTTCGTCGCTGCCATCACCCGCTTGGACGAACCCGCCGCAATGGATTAGGGGGCACGGCATGACCCATCAGATCCACATCGTCGGCGGCGGCCTCGCCGGCTCGGAGGCCGCATGGCAATTGGCGCAGGCCGGCATCCGCGTCCGCCTGTCCGAAATGCGCGGCGGTGGTGACGCCACGCCCGCGCACCATACCGACGGTCTCGCCGAACTCGTCTGTTCCAATTCCTTCCGCTCGGACGATGCCGACAGCAACGCCGTCGGCCTGCTGCATCAGGAGATGCGCACGCTCGGCTCGCTGATCATGGCGCAGGGCGATCGTCACCGCGTACCCGCGGGCTCCGCGCTGGCCGTCGATCGCGACGGCTTCTCCGCCGGCGTCACCGCCATGCTGGAGGGGCACCCCAACATCACGGTGGTGCGCGAACGCATCGACACGCTGCCCGACGGCCCCGTCATCATCGCCACCGGCCCGCTGACCGCCGCCGGCCTCGCCGAACAGATCGGCGCTGCTACCGGCAGCGACGCGCTCGCCTTCTTCGACGCCATCGCCCCCATTGTCCACCGCGACTCGATCGACATGGACACCGCCTGGTTCCAGAGCCGTTGGAACAAAGGGGACGGAAAAGACTACATCAACTGCCCGCTTGACAAGGAGCAGTACCTCGCCTTCCACCAGGGCCTCGTCGATGGCGAGAAGACGCCGTTCCGCGATTGGGAACGCGATACCCCCTATTTCGAGGGCTGCATGCCGATCGAGGTGATGGCGGAACGCGGCGTCGATACGTTGCGCTTCGGCCCTATGAAGCCCGTCGGCCTCGACGACCCGCGCACCGGTCGCTGGCCCTATGCGGTGGTGCAGTTGCGCCAGGACAATGCCGCCGGCACGCTGTGGAACATCGTCGGGTTCCAGACCAAGCTGAAGCATGCCGAACAGGTCCGCCTGTTCCGCACCATCCCTGGCCTCCAGAATGCCGAATTCGCGCGGCTGGGTGGCCTGCACCGCAACACCTTCATCCGCTCGCCGGAATTGCTCGATCCGACGCTGCGGTTGAAATCGCGCCCCGATATCCGCTTCGCCGGCCAGATCACGGGGTGCGAGGGTTATATCGAGAGCGCTGCAATCGGCCTGATTGCCGGCCGTTTCGCCGCGGCCGAACTGCTCGGCCATGATCTCGCCCCGCCGCCGGTGGAAACCGCGCTCGGCGCGCTGCTCACCCACATCACCGGCGCGGCGGAGGCGGATACCTATCAGCCGATGAACGTCAATTTCGGCCTGTTCCCGCCGATCGAGGGCCGCACCAAGAAGGCGGATCGCAAGCGCATGTACACCGACCGCGCCCGCGCTGCGCTGTCACCCTGGCTCAGCTCTCTTCCGACACCTGCGGCGGCGATCCCGGCGGACATTTCGCGCGAGCCGGCTTCCGCTTGACCGCGGTGGTGGCGAATTCGGCGGCGTCCATCGTGCCCGACCGGTCCCGGTCGGCGCTGCCGAACTTCGCCGTCGTCTTGGCCGCCCATTCCTCGAACGACAGCCGCCCGTCGCCGTTGCTGTCCAGCTTCCCATAGGCCTTGCGCCGCGATGCCAGATATTCGTCGCGCGTGATCCGCCCGTCACGATCCTTGTCGTAGCGGCCGAAACGC
>NZ_CAMLAC010000330.1 GCF_946477935.1 uncultured Sphingomonas sp.
CCTGTTCGCCACCACCCGGACCCAGCTCGATTTCCTGCGCTTCCCGCTCGGCGCCGTCATTACCCTGCACGCGGCGGACATAATGCCCCGTGGCCAGGCAATCGGCGCCGAGATCGCGGGCAAGAGCCAGCAGATCTGTGAATTTCGGCCCCATGTTGCACTGGACGCAAGGAATGGGGGTGCGGCCCGCCAGATATTCGTCCGCGAAGCGATCGACCACCTGGGTGCGGAAGCTGGTTTCGTGATCGAAGACATAATGGGCGATGCCCAGCCGGTCGCAGACCGCGCGCGCGTCGCGAATGTCGCGCCCCGCGCAGCAGGCCCCGGCGCGGCCCACCGCCTCGCCATGATCGTAGAGTTGCAGGGTCACGCCGATCGTCTCGGCCCCGGTCCGCGCGGCCAGGGCGGCCACCACCGAACTGTCGACGCCGCCCGACATCGCCACCACGATCCGCTTGCCCCGCGCGTCGCCGCCGAGCTGGAAATCCACCGCTTCGTCCATGATGATGGCGCACATAGGCGTGGCGCGGTGAACATGCAAAGCCGGGCTGGCCCGGCAGCGGGATCCGGGCGCGACTTATTTGCAATCTCGATCAATCACCTGACGGTTAGCGTCAGAAATTTACAGCATTTTTACCGAGCCTTCATCCTCCGGCGCTAACCATGCGGCTCCACCCCGGCAGCAAGAGGCGCCTTTTTGGACCTGAGCTTTCCTCGTTTCGATCGCGAGATCGAGCTCACGGTTCTGCCAAGCGACCTTGCGGTGCTGATGGTGGGCGTGGCGGCGCGCCAGGCGGCGAGCCCCACTGCGGTACGACAGGCGGGATTTGTGCGCGCGGCGGCGGATCCACGGTTGTTTGCACCGCTGGACGGGGCGTTCAACGGGCCGATGGCAGGCGCGCTGACGGCATGGAAGAAGGAGTGAAGGCGCTGTTAACCGTGGCATTTCAGCCGATCTTCAAGCTCGATTGGTACGACCGCGCCTGGGCAAGAGCGGAGCGTTTCGGGGGCAAATGATGATCGAGAACCAGAAAATCCGCCCTGCCAAGGTGATCGGTCCGCTCGGTGAGCCGCTGACCCTGGATACGCTGCCCCCGCCCAGCACGACGCGCTGGGTCGTCCGCCGCAAGGCCGAGGTGGTCGCGGCCGTCAATGGCGGGCTGCTGTCCGTCGACGAAGTGTGCCAGCGTTACGGTCTGTCGGTGGAGGAATTCGCCGGATGGCAGCGCGCGATCGATCGATCGGGAATGCCGGGGCTGCGCGTGACGCGCATCCAGCATTATCGCACCCTGTACGAGCGTCAGCAAAAATACTGAGACCTGTGAACATGTTGCGATGAGCGATGCGCCGCCCTTCGATCGAGGGGCGGTTTGTCTGTGCAGCGCGCCGACCCTTTTCCCCCGCGATTGTCAAGCTTTACGATACGCGGGTGGAACAACAATATGGGTTTGTACGTCTATCCCTCGACCCGCTTGCGGGCCCAACGGAGGGAAGACCATGGGTATTATTCTTTGGCTGATTATCGGTGGCGTCATTGGCTGGCTGGCCAGCATCATTATGCGCACCGACGCCCAGCAGGGCATTCTGCTTAACGTCGTCGTCGGTATCGTCGGCGCTTTCATCGGCGGCCTGATCTTCTCGGGCGGTTCGATCAACAATGCCGGTCTGTCGATCTATTCGTTCCTGGTGTCGCTGCTGGGTGCGGTCGTGCTGCTCGCGATCGTCAACCTGGTCCGTCGCGGCCGGGTGCGCTAATCAGAACAGCGCCTTTCCCCGGAAAGGCTTGAGGGGGCTCGCAGGCTCAAAGCCGTTGGGCGGCCCCCTGACCCTCTCCCCGCCGGGGAGAGGGTTTTCTTTTGCCTACTACCCGAGCAGGAAACGGACGTTCAGCGTCACGGTGACGTCGCGTTCGCCCGCCGCGATCTCGGTCGGTGCATCGGCCTTGGCGCGCATCGAGACGGCATAGGCCATCGGCCGTTCGGGGCCGCCGGCATCGCTGCCCCCCTCCGCGATCGAGACGATGCGCAGGACCCGCAGGCCCGACGCCTTGGCATAAAGATCCGCTCTGGCACGGGCGCGGGTGACCGCATCCTGACGTGCCTCGTCCAGCGCGGCATCGGGCTTGTCGATCGAGAGGTTCGGCCCTTCGATCTGATTGGCGCCCTGCGCGACCAGCGTGTCGAGGATGGTGCCCGACTTGGCGACGTCGCGGAAGCGGATCGCGACGCTGTTCGTCGCCTGATAGCCGGTGATGACGGGCGGCACGTTCTCGCCATAGCGATATTGCGGTTGCAACTGCACGGTGGCGGTCTGCACGTCGCGCTCGGCAATGCCGGCGCGCTTCAGGGCGGCGAGGACACGGGCCATGCGCTGGGCATTGTCCGACAGCGCGGCGGCGGCGGTGGCGCCTTGCGACACCACGCCTGCGCGAATCGTCGCCAGATCCGGAACCCGCGTCGTGCGCCCTTCTGCGCTGACGTCCAGGATCGTGCCGGCGGCAGGCACCAGCGGCTCCACCGTTTGCGGCGCGCCCTGCGCGACCGCGGCACCGCCGGTCAGCGATACGGTGGCCAGCGCCAGTGCGAACATCGTCTTCATGCCTGTTTCCCCTTAGGTAGCGGTGCACGCCCTTTGGCGTGCGTGCGCAAAACGGGGGCTGAACGTACAGGCGGCCCGTATCGACACATAGGCGCCGTAATCGTCCGACATAAACAGGAACAATCACGGGCTTGAGCGAAGTGATATATTCCGATAACACAGCCCTGTCAGGGGCCGGTGGGCCGGGCGAGGATTGATGGCGGGCATGAACTACGAAACCGGGGCGATCGAGCAGGACGAGCGGCTGGCACTGCCGGCGCCGGAGGCGCCGCGTCGGCGGCGGTGGCCGTGGATCGTGGGGGCGATACTGGTGCTGGCGGTGGCGGGGTGGTTCCTGTTCGGCGGCAAGAAGGACGAGGCGGCC
>NZ_CAMLAC010000331.1 GCF_946477935.1 uncultured Sphingomonas sp.
GCCTCCCCGAACCCCTCCGCCTCGCCCTCGTCCACAACCGACCGCGGCGCGACATCGAGGTGGAAGTGCAGCAATAGCGGCGCGGGGCCGTGCCAGTTCAGCCCGGTGACCTGCTTTGCCTTGTTGCGCCTCACATCACCCTTGAAGATGACATGGCGCCGTCCGAGCTCGCGGTTGATCGCATCGGCGACCGCGAAGTCGTTATAGATGACGCGCCACTGCGCATCGACGGCACGCGCCGCCGCGTCGATCGCGCGCAACAGGCGCAGCGCCTCGTCATGCCGGTAGAAGCCGCGCGCGTCGGTGCCGGACAGCCATAGATCGAGCGAATAGCCCCGATCGTTGAACGCACCGCCCCCATGCCGGGGATAGTTGGTCATGCCGACCGTCTTGTGCCGCCCCCGCAAGGCGCGTGCGAAGCGCAAGGTGAATGGCGCGACCTTGGCCCCCGCAATCGACCTGCCCTTCCTGTCCACGCTGTCCAGCGACCCGCCGACCAGACGATCCGCGACGAGCGGCACGCGCGCGGCCGGTGGTGCCAGGTCGACGGATGCCCCGCCCCGGCCGCCCTCCGTCTTGAAGCGCATCGCCTCCTCGCGACCGACCATCCACGCCCGCGTTACCCGCTCCCAGAGATCCGGTGTTCCAGCCTTTCCGCGCCAGCGCAGCCGGGCGGCGGCCAAAGTGTCCTCATGGTCACGCAACAGGCCCCGGCGCATCGCATCGGCGCTTGGCTCCCCTTTCAACCGTTGCGACCATTCGCGCCCCAGCCGCTCGCAGAATGCCTCGACGGTCTCGCTCGCGCCCGATCCGGCGGGAGCCTCTAGCCATTCAGCCTCCAGCCATTCGGCATCGCTCGCTGCGGCCGCTTCATGTTCCGCGCTCTGCACCTCGCCGAGAAAACGAGGATCTTCGTCGTCCTGCGGCGCGTAGGATTCCGCGGAAAGATAGCCTTCCTCGCCCAGTTCCAGCGCCGGTTGCCAAGAACGATCCTCGGCGGCGTCGTAATCCTCCGCCAGTGCGCTCTCGAAGTACAGCGAGTCGAAGCGGCCATTGCCTTGCATGATGCCCTCCCAGGCTGCGTCCGTTCAGCGCGCGGCGACCAGCCGCGGCTTGGCCGACTCGACCGGCCGGCTGCGTGCCTTCAGATCCTTGCCCGTGGCAGCCGCCCATTCGGTGATGACCCTGCGGCTGTCGGCACCGATCGGCTTACCGGTCTGCCCGCTCGGGTTCGTTTCCAGATAGAGCTGCCAGGCATTGCCCGGCCCGCTCACCAGCCCACCCTCGATCGCGTACAGGAACTTCGACAGCGATTCCGCCATGGAGAAGAAGGCTGCACTCTTGCTGTGCGCCGGAAGGCCGACCCGTTCGCCGATCAGTTGCAGGCGGTTGGCCGGGCTGGTCGCGCTCGCGCCCAGGTCGGTGACGATCGGATTGTTGGTGGAAACCGTCAGCTCGGCCCATCCAAGCGCCGTCGCCGCGGCAAGCTCCTCCCGCGCGATCAGCTTGTTCTGACGGCGCGAGCGGAGCACATAGCCGAGCTCTTCGGCGATCCGGTAGATGCGGTCGTCATCGGACGCGTCCTCGCCGGAATAATTGTGGACGTTCGTCATCGCCCGCCACAATTCGTACAGCAGTTCCTCGAACAGCCGGACGAAGCTGCCATTGCTCGCTGCCGGGCGGTCATAGACGGGTGGGCGGTTCTGATCGTCGCCGAATGCCAGATCCAGCCCGAACAGCCGCCAATAGGCGTTGCGTCGTACCGCTTCGGCATCGGGCCGCACGCCGCTGGTCGACAGCCATGACGGCACCGGGTTCGCCGCGCCGAACAGCAGTGCCTCGGTGGCATCCAGCCATTGCTGCGTCTCGATCTTGGGCACGCCCAGCCCCTCGCCGGAGCGATACTCCCGGACCACCCGTCGCAGGATCTGGACGATGCGGGTATTCTCCAGCACGTAGCTGTAGCCCAGATGGTCCCATGCCGGCAGCGCAGCCGGCACGAACGCCGCGGCGGCATATTCGCCGGTACCCCAGAGCGTCCGGCGCGCCTTGCCCGCCGAAAGCTGCGAGCCCCATGGCAGGGTCAGGTCCCAGAGCTGCTCCATGTGGAGCGTCAGGTCGAACGGATCGGCGGTAAGCACCTCCAGCGCGGCCTGCTCCTTGCTGACGCTCCGGGCGTTGACGATCCGGTGAACGAGAAGCGGGATCATGACACAAGGCTCCCTTTGCCGACATTCGCGATCCCGCGGATCGCCCCCTCGTCGCTGACCTGCGAGAAGTCTTGCCGTTCCAGCGCTTTTTGCAGCGTCTCCAGCCTGCGGTTGGTGTCCTGGTCCAGTTCGCCATAATCGCGCCCGATGGTGCGCAGTGGCCCCATCTGCTCGCGCAGCAGCTTGCCCATCTCGTCGAACCCGCTGACGACCACGCGATCGACCGAGTTCGCGGCCAGCAATTGGGAGAACAGTTCGAGCAACTGTTTCTGCATGTCGTTGTCGCGGCGGTTGAGCTGTTCCCACATCTGGTTGTCGCGCGCCATCATCTGGTTCATCCATTCCCCCAGCGGGATGGCGGCAAGAACTTCCGGCGCGTCGGGCGGTGTGTTCGATCTGACCATGTCCAGGGCTCCTTTGTCGATTATGCGGCCAGTGCCACGGGCGCAGCCAGCCAGGTGCGGGCGCGCTCGATCCACTGGGGTGCGGTGTCCGGGTTCTCGGCTTCGCGCAGCCCGGCCAGGGCGATGATGCGAATGCCCTCGCGGTGCCGCCAGTGCGGTGACGTCCACAGGGCCGAGCCTGCGCTGCGTTCCAGCTCGGTCAGTGCCGCGGGCGACACGCGGGCCGGATCATAGATACTCGTCATCGGCTTGCCCCCCAGCGCCGGCACGGGCGCGTTCAGGCAGGCGGCGGCGATGCGAGGCATCGCCGCGCGCGATCGCCGATACA
>NZ_CAMLAC010000332.1 GCF_946477935.1 uncultured Sphingomonas sp.
CCGAGGATGCCGGCCTGCCCCGCCACCCCGTCTCCGCCATCCGCGGCGGCGACGCCGCCTACAACCCCGCCGCCCTGCAACGCCTGCTCGCCGGGCAGGAGGGCGCGTACCGCGACGCGGTGCTGCTCAACGCCGCCGCCGCGCTCATCGTCGCGGGGCACAGCACGACGCTTGGCCATGGCGCCGTCGCCGCCGCGCGCGTGCTGGACGACGGTGCCGCCGCCCGCCTGCTCGATCAATGGATTGCCTACCGATGACGACGATGCTCGACCGCATCCTGGAGACCAAGCGCGCCGACGTCGCCGCGCGCAAGGCGACGATCTCGCACGCCGATCTCGACGCGCGCATCGCCGACCAGAGCGCCCCGCGCGGCTTCCGCGCCGCCCTCGATGCAAAGGCCGGCCACGCCCTCATCGCCGAAGTGAAAAAGGCCAGCCCCTCCAAGGGCCTGATCCGCGAGGATTTCGACCCCGTCGCCCATGCCCGCGCCTATGAAGCCGGCGGCGCCGCCTGTCTGTCGATCCTGACGGATGAGCGCTGGTTCCAGGGGTCGGACGCCTATCTGGAGGCCGGTCGCAACGCCGTCTCGATCCCGGTCTTGCGCAAGGACTTCATGGTGGATCCCTGGCAGGTGCACGAGGCACGCGCGCTGGGCGCTGACGCGATCCTCATCATCGTCGCCGCGCTGGATGACGGACAGATGCAGGAGATCGAGGCAGCCGCCTTCGAATGCGGCATGGACGCGCTGGTGGAGGTTCACGACCTGTCCGAGATGGAGCGTGCCGCGCGGCTCCGCTCGCGCCTGATCGGCGTCAACAATCGCAATCTGAAGACATTCGAGGTGAACTTCCAGAACACCTATGATCTGGTCGGCCACGCGCCGAAGGGCTGCACCTTTGTCGCCGAAAGCGGCCTCACCAGCCGCGCCGATCTCGATGCGATGGCCGAACACGGCATCCACTGCTTCCTGATCGGCGAGGCGCTGATGCGCCAGCCCGATGTCGAGGCCGCGACCCGCGCGCTGGTCGGCTGATGCCCGGCCTCACCCATATCGATGCCGATGGCGCCGCACGCATGGTCGATGTCGGCGACAAGGCGGTGACGCAGCGCCAGGCGGTCGCGTCGGGGCGCATCACCATGTCGCCGGAAGCCGCCGCCGCCATTGCGGAGGGCCGCACGAAAAAGGGCGACGTGCTGGCCGTTGCCCGCGTCGCCGGCATCATGGCGGCCAAGCGGACCAGCGACCTGATTCCGCTCTGCCACCCGCTGCCGCTGACGAAGATCGAGATCGACCTGGCGCTGGATGCAACCGGCGTCACCGCCACCGCGACCGCCGCCACCGCAGGCCAGACGGGGGTGGAGATGGAGGCGCTGACCGCCGTCTCGGTCACCCTGCTGACGCTCTATGACATGGCCAAGGCGCTCGACAAGGCGATGGTCCTGTCCGACATCCGCCTGCTCGCCAAGCAGGGCGGCAAGTCGGGCGATTGGGTCGCCCCGGCGGTCGTCGCTGCTCAGATTTCGTAGCAGAAGCACTCCCGCGCGGCCGCACCCTGTTTCGCCCGGCCGCTCATCCGCGCGTGCAGCCGCCGGATCGTGTCGCTGCCCGTGGTGGTGAACAGCGCCGGCACCGCGGCATGGATGATGCAGGCCAGCCCGCCGCCCAGCATCGCCAGTCCGAAGCCGGTCGCGGTGCGCGCATGGTCCAGATAGCTTTCGCCCACCGCACGCGGGTGCCGGGCAAAAACGGTATCGACAACGGAAAGGGCTCGCATCGGCTTCTCCTTGAGGGGTAGGATATCGCATCCGCCCCCAGGCGATCAACCGCGGACCCTTGTCGCCCCGCCTCCGTTTCCCTCCTTGCCGCCGTTTCGCGAAGGACATCGCCATCTCCGCCGCCGCTCCGCTCGTCCCCGTCGCCCAGGCCCAGGCACACCTGCTCGCGCTTGCCGTGCCCGTATCCACCGAGATGCTGCCGCTGCGCGACGCCGCGGGCCGCTGGGCCGCCGCCGACATTCTCGCTGCCCGCACGCAACCCGCCGCCGACCTGTCGGCGATGGACGGCTATGCGATCCGCTTCGACGACATGCCCGGCCCATGGCAGGTGATCGGCGAAAGCGCCGCCGGCCGGCCCTTTGCCATGCCCGTCGGGGCAGGACAGGCAACCCGCATCTTCACCGGCGCTGCCATGCCGCCCGGCACCGATACCGTGCTGATCCAGGAAGAAGCCGGGCGCGACGGCGACACCCTGACGCTGACGGGCGAGGGCCCTGCGCACCGGGGGCGCAACGTCCGCCCCCGCGGCCTTGATTTCCACGCCGGCCAGCGCCTCGTCTCCGCGGGTGAGCGCCTCACGCCCGCGCGTATCGCCGTCGCCGCGACGGGCGGCGTCGCCACCCTGCCCGTGCGTCGCCGTGTCCGCATCGCCGTGGCCGCCACCGGCGACGAACTGGTTGCCCCCGGCAGCGACGTCACGGGTCTGGCGCTCCCCGAATCGAACGGCGTCATGCTCGCCGCGATGCTGGGCGATCTGCCGGTGGAGATCATCGACCTCGGTATCCTGCCCGACGATCTCGACGCACTGACCCGCGCCTTTGCCGGCGTGCGCGCCGACCTGCTCGTCACCACCGGCGGCGCCTCGGTCGGCGATCACGACCTCGTCCGCCCCGCGCTCGCCGCGGCGGGCGGCACCATCGATTTCTGGCGCATCGCCCTGCGCCCCGGCAAGCCGATGATGGCCGGGCGACTGGGTGACGCCCTCGTCCTCGGCCTGCCCGGCAACCCGGTCTCCGCCTTTGTCACCGCCATGCTGTTCGTGAAGCCCCTCGTCGCGGCCCTCGCCGGTGCCGCCGACCCCTTGCCCCGCAC
>NZ_CAMLAC010000333.1 GCF_946477935.1 uncultured Sphingomonas sp.
TCTCGCGCCACAGCATCATGCCCGGCCGCGACGACGGCAGCAGCGTCTGGCGCGACAGGAAGAAGCTGGTGTCCATCATCTTGAACGCGCCCCCCTCGATCTCCACCCGCTTCAGCCCGGCCGGCACGTTCGCCTCCTCCATGAACCCGAAGCGCAGCACCAGACGGTAGAATCCGTGCCCCAGTTCCTCCAGCATCGCCCGGTCATGATCCGGCCAATAGGGACGGCTGGCGATCTTCACGGTCAGCAGGATCACCCGCTCGTGCAGCACCTTGTTGTGCTTCAGATTGTGGAGCAGCGCATGGGGCACGCCCTCCGACGTGCTGGTCATGAAGACCGCGGTGCCCGACACGCGCGACGCCGCATTGGCCGCCGATTCGATAAAGACCTTCACCGGCATCGTGCCTTCGCGCAGCCGCTCGATCATCAGCTTGCGCCCCGTCGACCAGGTGGTCAGGAAGGTGAAGATGATGAAGCCGACCAGCAGCGGGAACCACCCGCCCGCGGGCACCTTGGTCAGATTGGCGAAGAAATAGGCCCCGTCCACCAGGAAGAACAACGCCAGCAGCGGCATCGCGGCAAACACCGGCCACTTCCACAACCGGGTCAGCGCCACGCCCAGCAGGCAGGTATCGATGAACATCGCCCCCGTCACCGCGATGCCGTAAGCCGAGGTCAGGTTGGACGAGGTGCGGAAGAACAACACCAGCAGGATCACCATCACCATCAACATCCAGTTGATGAGCGGAATGTAGATCTGCCCCGCCGTGGTCGCCGAGGTATGTTCGATACGCAGCCGCGGCATGAAGCCGAGCTGGATCGCCTGTTGCGTGACGGAAAAGGCGCCGGTGATCACCGCCTGGCTGGCGATCACCGCCGCGGCCGTCGCCAGCATCACCAGCGGCAATTGCAGGCTGTCGGGCGCCAGCATGTAGAAGGGGCTTTCCAGCGCCGCCTCCCCCTCGCGGAACAGCGGCGCACCCTGCCCCGTATAGTTCAGCAGCAGCGCGGGCAGCACGAAGCACAGCCAAGACAGCCCGATCGGACGCCGCCCGAAATGCCCCATATCGGCGTACAGCGCCTCCGCGCCGGTCACCGCCAGCACGACCGAACCCAGCGCCAGAAACCCGCGCAACGGATCGATCAGGAAGAACTGCACTGCATAATGCGGCGACAGCGACCACAGGATGCCCGGCGTCTGCACGAAGCTGATCACGCCCAGCACCGCGATCACCCCGAAATACAGCAGCATGACGGGGCCGAAGAACAGCCCCACCTTCTCCGTCCCCGATCGCTGGATCGAAAACAGCGCGATCAGGATGACGACCGCGATCGGGATCACGAACCCCCCGAACGCCGGCGCCGCCACCGCCAGACCTTCCACCGCAGACAACACCGTGACCGCGGGTGTGATCATGCTGTCGCCGTAGAATAGCGCCGTGGCGAATACGCCCAGCAGGATGATGCCCCGCGTCCAGCGTTTCGTCTTCGTCTGCCCCGACACCAGCGCCAGCAGGGCCAGACTGCCGCCTTCGCCATTATTGTCGGCACGCATGATGATCGCGACATATTTCACCGACACCACGATCATCATCGACCAGAAGATCAGGCTGATGACGCCCATGATGTGCGCCGTATCGACGGGCAGCGGATGGTGCGGGCTCGCAAAAGTCTCGCGAAACGCATAAAGCGGGCTGGTTCCGATATCGCCGAACACCACGCCGATCGCACCCAGCGCCAGCTTGATCACGCCGCCCTGATGATGCTCGTCATGGCCGGCCGGCGCGGTGGTCGCCACCCCCGTTGGCGAGACGCTCATATCGGCCGCGGGCTCATGAACGAAGCGGCGCGCGCCGCGGCGAAATTCCGGATACCCCCTGGCATGACGCGGCCTCTAGCATGGGGCTGGAAACGCAGCAACGCGACCTACGATCCGCCACGGGAATGCGCCTGATCCGCGTTGCTATCGGCCTATGGCACTGCATCCCTGTCGGGCGCCGATATTGGCCTGTCCATTTTCATTGGACTGGCCTGTCACGGGCGCGCTACAGCTTGTTCAAGGCGCAGGCTTCGGGAGAGTGGCGGGTGACGGTATCGATGCACGATCAGGCAAAGGCGCCGCGGATGACGCAGACGATGCGCTGGTTCGGCCCCGCCGATCCCGTATCCCTCGCCGCGATCCGTCAGGCAGGCGCCACCGAAGTGGTGACGGCGCTGCACGAGATCCCCAACGGCGCGGTCTGGCCGCGCGAAGCCATCGCCGCGCGCCGTGCGATGATCGAAGCGGCAGGGCTTGGCTGGACCGTGGTCGAAAGCCTGCCCGTCGACGACGTCATCAAGACCAAGGGCGCCCTGTGGGACGACCGTATCGCGGCCTATCGCGACAGTCTGACCAATCTTGCCGCCTGCGGTATCACCGTCGTCACCTATAATTTCATGCCCCTGCTCGACTGGACGCGCACCGATCTCGCCTATCGCATGCCCGATGGCGCGCTTGCGCTGCGGTTCGAGTGGGATGCGGTCGCCGCCTACGACATCCACATCCTGCAGCGTCCCGGCGCCGCGGCCGATTACCCCCCGTCCCGCGTCACCGCCGCCGCGGCGCTGTTCGAGCGGCTTTCGGTGGTGGAGCGCGCCGCCTTGGAAGCGACGATCCTGGCGGGCCTGCCGGGTAGCGAGGAAAGCTTCACCTCCGCGGGCTTCCTGTCCGCCATGCAGGATTATGCCGATATCGACGCCGATCGGCTGCGCGAAAATCACGTCGCCTTTCTCCGCGCCGTCTGCCCGCACGCCGATGCGCTCGGCATCCGCCTCGTCCTCCACCCCGACGATCCCCCCTTCCCGCTCTTCGGC
>NZ_CAMLAC010000334.1 GCF_946477935.1 uncultured Sphingomonas sp.
CGGTGCCGAGACGGCCTTGCTCGGCGCGGGCGGGGCGGGGTCCTGCGGTCCTGCCGTCTGGTCCGGCGGGGTCTGCTGACCGGCGGCGATCTGGCCGGCGAGCAGCAGCGCGAGCGTGAGCGACATGAACGATTTCCCTTTTGGTCTTTTGTCGTCGCGTAATCTCTATTGATGTGGTGGATATTCAACATGGCTGTGCCTTGCCGGCGGCAAAGCGCAGCTATCGCGCGGAAAAGTGGGAACTGGTTCTTGAATGGCCGCTGCAGCTAACCAAATAGGTTTTCGTGCGGTGCCGTTATCGGGCCGTGCCCGGATGTCGCAGCGAACTGGACATCCCGCAAACGTCAACTCGCTTCTTTCGGAGGTTTTGCAAATGCGACTCGACCTGACCCCTTATCGCCGCTCGACCATCGGCTTCGATCGGCTGTTCGACCTTCTCGAAACCAACGCACGGGGTGCCGCGGCCGAGAATTATCCCCCCTTCAACCTCGAGCGTCTCGCCGAGGACCGGTATCGCATCACCATCGCGGTCGCCGGTTTCAGCCGTGACGAGATCGAGATCACCGCGCAGCAGAACCTGCTGCTCGTCGCCGGCAAGAAGGATGACAAGGCGGGTGCGCCGAACTTCCTGCATGTCGGCATCGCCAATCGCTCGTTCGAGCGGCGCTTCGAACTCGCCGACTTCGTGTTCGTGGAGGATGCCCGCCTGAACGACGGACTGCTCGTCATCGACCTCGTGCGCGAGGTGCCGGAGGCGATGAAGCCCAAGACGATCGCGATCAAGACGGGCCAGCCGCTCGCCGCGGTGGAGCATGTGGCCGAGGGCGAAGCCCAGGCCGCGTAAGACAAGCTCGGCGCCGACATCGAACTCCCTTTTGATATGGCGCCGCGGGGCGCCCGGGCCGAAAGGTCCGGGCGCTTTCTTCGTTTTCGGGCAGGGCGCAGCTGTGGAGACGCCTTGCCCCAACCCCCTCCCGTGAAGGGGGGGCCTTGCGATCAGACCAGGCGGCTTTGCTTGAGGGCGGCGCCGATGAAGCTGGCGAAAAGGGGGTGGGGGTCGAAGGGCTTGGACTTCAGTTCCGGGTGGAACTGCACGCCGACGAACCAGGGGTGGTCGGGACGCTCGACGATTTCGGGCAGCGTGCCGTCGGGCGACATGCCGGAGAAGACGAGGCCGCCCTTTTCCAAGGCTTCCTTGTAGCCGGTGTTCACCTCGTAGCGATGACGATGGCGCTCGGAGATGTCGGTGCCGCCATAGATGGAGGCGACGACGCTGTTGCCGGCCAGCTTGGCGTCATAGGCGCCGAGCCGCATCGTGCCGCCCATGTCGCCGCTGGCTTCGCGCTTCTCCAGCCCGGCGCGGCCCATCCATTCGGTGATCAGGCCGACCACCGGCTGCTCGGTCGGGCCGAACTCGGTAGAGGAGGCGTCCGGGATGCCGGCGAGATCGCGCGCGCCCTCGACGCACGCCATCTGCATGCCGAAACAGATGCCGAAATAGGGCACGTTACGCTCGCGCGCGAAGCGGACCGCGGCGATCTTGCCCTCCGCGCCGCGCTCGCCAAAGGCGCCGGGGACGAGGATGGCGTGGCAGGGCTCCAGATGGCCCGCGACCTCGCCGTGATCGCCTTCGAACATCTCGGCGTCGATCCAGCGGATGTTGACCTTCACCTTGTTGGCGATGCCGCCGTGAACGAGCGCTTCGTTCAGCGACTTGTAGGCATCCTGCAGCCCGACATATTTGCCGACAACGCCGATCGTCACTTCACCTTCGGGGTTGGTGAGGCGATCGACGATCTCGGTCCAGCGGCCCAGATCGGGCGCGGCGCCGGGTTCGATGCCGAAGGCGCGCAGCACTTCCGAATCCAGGCCCTCGGCGTGATATTGCAGCGGCACCGCATAGATGCTGGCGGCATCGAGCGCCGGGATGACCGCGGAGGACGGCACGTTGCAGAACAGCGCGATCTTGGCACGCTCGGACGGCGGCAGCGGCTTCTCGCAGCGGCAGACCAGCACGTCGGGGGCGACGCCCAATGCGGCGAGCTCGCGCACCGAATGCTGGGTCGGCTTCGTCTTCAACTCGCCGGCGGCGGCGATATAGGGCACGAGTGTGACGTGGATCGAGATCGATCGGCCGCGGCCGAGTTCGTTCTTGAGCTGGCGGATCGCCTCGATGAAAGGCAGCGATTCGATGTCGCCGACGGTGCCGCCGATCTCGCACAGGACGAAATCGAGATCCTGTCCGTCATCGTCCAGCGTATCGGCCTGGGCGAACGCCTTGATCGCGTCGGTGACGTGCGGGATGACCTGCACGGTGGCGCCCAGATAGTCGCCGCGACGCTCCCGCTCGATGATCGTCTTGTAGATGCGGCCCGACGTGACGTTATCCGACTGGCGGCTGGCGACGCCGGTGAAGCGTTCATAATGGCCGAGATCGAGATCGGTCTCCGCCCCGTCGTCGGTGACGTACACCTCGCCATGCTGATACGGGCTCATCGTGCCCGGATCGACGTTCAGATAAGGATCGAACTTGCGGATGCGCACGCGGTAGCCGCGCGCCTGAAGAAGAGCCGCAAGAGAGGCCGCCATGAGGCCTTTGCCGAGCGACGAGACCACGCCGCCGGTGATGAAAATATACCGCGCCATGGGAGGAACCGCCTAGCTTGGATGGGGGGCAAACGACAACAGCAAAGATGCACGCCCGCATCACCTGCGGGCGTAAATCCCTGTCATCGCGATGGAAAACGAAGGGTTAGCGGGCGAGAGGGACCGCCGAATTATCCGCCGGAGCCGCCGGGGCG
>NZ_CAMLAC010000335.1 GCF_946477935.1 uncultured Sphingomonas sp.
GCCCGTTCCTGGAGGGAGACGATTTCCACGATGCCGCTGCCGTCGCAAAAATGCGTGGGGGCCAGCCGCTCGACGATGCCGATCGCTGGCCCTGGCTGGACCGGCTCGGCCGGGCGCTGGGCGATGCCGCGCGCGACCATGGCCGCGCCGTTGCGGCCTGTTCGGCGCTGAAAGCCGCCTATCGCGAACGCCTTGCCGCAGCGGCGGGTGGGGCGACCCGCTTCGTCCTGCTCGACAATGACCGTGACGTGTTGCTTCATCGCCTGGCGAACCGACCGGGCCATTACATGCCCGCCAGCCTGCTCGACAGCCAGTTGGAGACGCTGGAGCGCCCCCATCCGGGCGAACCCGTGATGACGCTCGACTCCAGCCTCCCGCCCGAGCGCCTGTGCGATGCCGCGATGGCATGGCTGGAACTTCCCGCCCCCGGCGCAGGTTTGTCGTTCCGTTAGAAGGCTTTGCGGTCAGCAAAAGCCCAACGGAAGGACGCAGGATATGACCCAGGCATCAGCCCTTTTCGACACCCATGGCGAAGCCGAACGCGCCGTATCGGATCTTCGCACGCTTGGCGTGCGCGATGCGGACCTGTCGGTGATCGCGCATCATGACGGCACCACGACGGCACGTTCGGGCGATGGCGAGATTACCGACGAACATCATCGCAACGTCATCCGCGGCATCCTGGGCGGTGGCGCGCTCGGCGCGGGCCTCGGCGTCGCCGCGCTCGCCATCCCCGGCGTCGGCCCGCTCGCAGCCGCCGGCGCCATCGCCGCCTCGGCCGTTCCGGAGGCGATCGGCATCGGCGCCATCGCCGGCGCGCTCGGCGGCACGCTCAACGAAACGCTGACGAAGCACGGCGTCAGCAAGGAAGATGCCGGTTATTATGGCGACCGGCTGAAGACGGGCGGCGTGCTGGTGACGGTGTCCAACACGGGCCTCGCCGAAAGCGACCTGCAGGAGGTCCTCTACCGCAATGGCGGCCACAACGCCGCACAGGCCCGAACCGCAATATAACTGAATTCCCTCTCCCCTCCGGGGAGAGGGGGCCCGCTGCCTAAGGGCAGTGGGAGGGTGAGGGGCCGCCAGGCAGCGCAACACCGCTTGGCACCCCAAACCTCAAGGCATCAGCCGCTTCCGCCCCTCCGACAGATGCCAGCGCATCGCCAGCGCCGCGGCATCGCCATCCTGCGCGCGGATCGCATCGACGATCATCTCATGCTCGCGCATCATCGCGCCGATCACCTCGGGCGGGCGCGAGCGCGAGATGTCGACCCCGGCGCGCATCACCCGCTCCACATCCGGGAACAGCGCGTCGAACGTCGCCAGAAAGGCCGGGTTGGCGGTCGCCAGCACGATCGCCCGGTGCAGGGCCATATCCTCGTCATGCGCCGGCGCGCTCGACAGCAGCGCGGTGCGTAGTGCCGCCAGCGCCGTGTCGATCACCGCCATGTCGCTGCCCGATCGCCGCGACGCCGCCAGCCGTGCCGCCTCCGCTTCCAGCACGAAGCGCACCTCATAGGTGCCCAGCGTCGCCGACAGCCCCTGCGTCGGCATATAGGCGAGCATCCGGTCCGACGGCCGGCTCTTCACGAACGACCCCGCCCCGCGCCGTGCCTCGGTGATCCCGTCCGACGCCAGCCGGGCCAGCGCCTCGCGCACGATGGTGCGCGACATGCCGAACCGCTCGGCCAGGCTCGCCTCGGATGGCAGCCGGTCGCCGACCGACAGGTCGTCGGCGTCGATCAACTCGACGATGCCGGTATAGGCGCGGTCCGCCAGCCTGTCCTGCGTCATGCCCCTTGCCCTCCCGCCAGCGTCAGAATAGCCGGCTGCCGACCAGCACCAACAGCAATCCCAATACCGATATCGCCGTCTCCAGCATCGACCAGGTGCGGAACGTGCCCGCCGTGGTCGTCCCCAGATAGCCCTTGACCAGCCAGAAGCCCGGATCGTTGACATGGCTGAAGAACACCGATCCCGCGCCGATCGCCAGCACCGTCCATTCCGGCGACACGCCGGTCGCCGCCACCACCGCCGGCATCATCCCCGCGGTCGTGATCGTGGCCACCGTCGCGGATCCCGTCGCCAGCCGGATGCACACCGCGATCCCCCATGCCAGCACCAGCGGCGAGATCATGCTGCCCTCCGACGCCCGCACCAGCAGGTCGGCCAGCCCCATCGTCACCAGCACCTGCTTCAGCGCGCCCCCGGCGCCGATCGACAACAGGATCGCACCGGCTGGCGCCATCGCCTCCGTCCAGATCGCCCCCTGCACCGGCGCCCGCAGCGCCCCCCGCCCGAACAGCAGCGGCAGCGCCGCCAGACTCGCGATCAGCAGCGCCAGGATCGGATTGCTCGCCACCGAAAGCCACGCAAACCCCGGCGCGACAGCCGGCGGCATCAGCGCCTCCACCTGCCCGCCCGCGATCAACAGCACCGGCAGCAGCACCACCACGATCGTCCGCCACACGGCCGGCGGCACGACGCCGGACGCCGCTGCCCCCAGCGCCGGCCCCCCCGGCGCCAGCCCGCGCGCGGTGATCCGCGCCAACAGCGGCCCTGCGACGATCCCTGTCGGCACCGCGACGGCCAGACCATACAGCATCGTCCGCCCCAGATCGGCCCCCAGCACCTCCACCGCCAGCAACGGCCCCGGATGCGGCGGCACCAGCGCGTGCACCACCGACAGTCCCGTCACCGCCGCCAGCAGCACCTGCAACCGCGCCGCATGGCTCGTACCCGCCGGCAGCGCTGCCGCTGCCGGCGGGTACGAGCCATGCGGCGCGGTTGCAGGT
>NZ_CAMLAC010000336.1 GCF_946477935.1 uncultured Sphingomonas sp.
CCCGCGACCTCCGGCGTGACAGGCCGGCGCTCTAACCAACTGAGCTACACCCGCTGAAAGCGTCGAGGCGCGCCAACTAGGCGAGCGCCCGACAGGTGTCAACGCCTCTTTTTCACGCCTCTTTCGCAGGCGGCTTGCGACGGTCCCGCTGCTGCTGGACGAGCGTGCCATGCTCGAACAGGAAGCCGGCGATATCGGGCTTGCCTGCGGCCTTGATGATGGTCTGCACGATGATGAGGAGCGGCACCGCCAGCAGCGCGCCGATCGTGCCCCACACCCATCCCCAGAAGCTCAGCGAGATCAGGATCAGGATCGGGTTGATGGTCAGCCGGTGCCCCACCACGAACGGCGTGATCGCGTTCGCCTCCACCAGATGCATGCCGTACATGATCGCCGGCGGCACCAGCGCGGTCCAGATGTCGCCGAACGTCATCAGCCCGCCCAGCGCCAGCAGGATCGCGCCGATCACCGGCCCGAAATAGGGAATGTAGTTCAGCAGCGCGACGATGCCGCCCCACATCAGCGGGTACGGCATGCCGTACAGCGCCAGCACGCCCGCCACCGCACCGCCCAGCGCCAGGTTGATGATGGTGATCGTCCCCAGATAGGCCGACACATCGTCCACAACGTCCTGGATCACCCGCGCGGTCGCCATCGCCCCGTCGAAACTAGTTCGCCCCGTGATCGTCTGCTGCCGCATCCGCGTCCAGCCGGACAGGAAGAAGAACACCACCAGCACCCCGAACAGGAACTGCACGATCACCGTGGGTGCCGAGGTCGCCGCCAGCTCCAGGATCGAGGATGGCGGCGCCACCGCCGGGGTGGAGGGCGAGCGCACCGGCGTGGAGGCCACCTGCCGCAGCGCCCGGTTCACATAGCGTTCCAGATTGGAATACAGGTCGAGCAGCGGCGCCAGATTGTCCTGGATCCGCCCCAGCCGGCTCGGCAGCAGGCGGAAGAAATCGGTCGCCGGCACCACGATCGCGGCCAGCGCGACATTGGCGACGATCAGGAAGATCAGCACGCACAGGATCGACGCCAGCGGAGACGGCACCCGCCGCCGCTCCAGCCACTCCAGCACCGGCACCAGCGCGACCGCGATCACCAGCGCGGTGGTCAGCGGCATGAAGAACTCCGCACCTTCCTTCAGCGCAAAGGGCAGCGCCAGCGCTAGGCCGACCCCTGCCGTCAGCGTCAGCGCGGCCAGCAGCCGGTCGCGCCGCATCGCGATGCGCACCGCATCCTCCGCATCCACCCCCGTCGGGACGCCCAGGATACTGTCCCCCATGGGGAGCGTCGGGGGCGGCGCGGCATCCGCTGCTTGATCTGGATCGGTGTCTTGCATGATACCGGGTCTAGCGCCTTTCCTGTTCCAAGTAATCCCGGCTACCGTACCGCGGATGCGTGAATATCTGCTGGTTCTGGACGAGGGCACCACCTCCACCCGCGCGATGCTGTTCACCGCCGATGGTCGCTGCATCGCCAGCGAAGCGTCGGCCCTGACGCAGCATTATCCGCAACCCCACTGGGTGGAGCATGACGCCGCCGAAATCTGGCGCCGCTCGCTCAACGTCACCGCCGCGATGGTCGCACAAGCCGGCGGCGCAGACCATATCGCCGCGATCGGCATCGCCAACCAGCGGGAAACCGTCGTATTTTGGGACAAGGTGACCGGCGAGCCGCTCGCCCCCGCCATCGTCTGGCAGGACCGCCGCACCGCGGCCGACTGCCGGCGCCTGCGCGACGCCGGCCACGAACCGCTCGTCCAGTCGCGCTCCGGGCTGATCCTCGATCCCTATTTCTCCGCCTCCAAGATCGGCTGGGCGCTGCGTCACTGGCCGCAGCTTGCCGAAGCGGGGGACCGGCTGGCGATCGGCACCGTCGAGAGCTGGCTGGTGTGGAAGCTCACCGGCGGCCTTCACATCACCGATGCCAGCAATGCCAGCCGCACCGCATTGATGAACACCGCGCCCGGCGGCGGGTGGGACGACGATCTGGCGGCGCTGTTCGATGTGCCGCTGGCCGCCCTGCCCGAGATCACCGATTGTGCCGGTCGCTTTGGCACCACCAGCGCCTTTGGCGGCGCCATCCCGATCACCGGCCTGGCCGGCGACCAGCAGGCGGCGACGATCGGCCAGGCCTGCCTGAAGCCTGGCGAGACCAAGGCGACCTTCGGCACCGGTGCCTTTATCCTCTCCGTCACCGGCACCCGCGCCTGCACCTCCGACCATCGCCTGCTCTCCACCATCGCATGGCAGATCGACGGGGCGCGCAGCTATGCGCTCGAAGGATCGGTGTTCGTCGCGGGCAGCCTGATCCAGTGGCTGCGCGACTCGCTCGGCCTCATCCGCGACGCCGCCGAGACCGATGCCCTCGCCCGCAGCGTGCCCGACAGCGCGGGCGTCTATGTCGTCCCCGCCCTCAGCGGCCTCGGCGCCCCCTGGTGGGAGCCCGACGCCCGCGCCGCCATCTCCGGCCTCAGCTTCGCCACCGGCAAGCCGCATGTCGTTCGCGCAGCACTCGAAGCGATGGCGCATCAGGCGCACGACCTGAAAACCGCCTTTGCCGCCGATGGCCAGGATTGGCATCGCCTGCGGATCGATGGCGGCATGGTCGCCAATGACTGGATGGCGCAGGATCTGGCCGACATGCTCGCCCTCGAGGTCGAGCGGCCGCACTTCGCCGAGACGACCGCGCTCGGCGCTGCGATGCTGGCGGGGGTCGGCGCCGGCCTGTTCGGATCGCTGGAGGAGGCCGCCGTGATGCGCGGCCCCACCAC
>NZ_CAMLAC010000337.1 GCF_946477935.1 uncultured Sphingomonas sp.
CCTGTTCGACATGCGGCGGCACCAAACCCAGCACACCCGGCCCGACCAGCGCATCGAAGAACACGATATCGGCGCGCGCGATCAACCGCTCCGCCTTGCGCGTCAGCAGGTCCGGATCGCCCGGCCCGGCCCCGACCAGCCAGACCGTGCCGGGGGTGAAATCGTCATGCGGCATGGCTCGCTCCCTGATTCAAGATCTTGGCGATGGCGGGGCGGCACGACCCGCAATTGGTCCCCGCCCCCAGCGCCGCGCCGATCGCGGCGACATCCGCCAGCCCCTGCGCCGCGATCGCCGATACGATCGTCTTCAATCCCACATCGAAACAGGCGCACACGATCGGCCCGCGATCCACGGCCGCCCCCGGCGCCCGCCCGGCCAGCACCGTCGGCGCCGCCTCCGCCTCGCCCAGTTGCGCGATCAGCCAGTCGCGCGCCGGCAACAGCCCGGTCTCCGTCACGAACAACGCCGCAACCAGCCGCCCGTCCACCAGCACCGCCACCCGCCGCGTACCGCGACTGGCATCCGCCGCCTCGATCCGCGCACCCTTCGGCAAGATGGCCTCCAAACCTACCGGATCGCCGTCCCCCGCCAACTCCCACAGCGTCCCCGCCGGCACCGCCACCCGCGTCGCCCACAGACACTCCGGCCGCGCCACCTCGCCGCTGACGATCAGGAAGCCCCGCCACCGGCACGCCACCGCCGCGATGCTCGCGGGCGACGCCTTGAACCCCGGCTGCCCCGACACCGGATCGACCAGCGGACGCGGCAGCAACCCCGTGCGCCCGCCGCTCGCCGTCCGGTCGGTCCAGTGGATCGGCACGAACATCTCGCCCGGCCGCTGCGCCTCGCTCACCCGCACCCGGTACAGGCTCTCGCCCTGCGGCGTGCCGACGCGCGCCAGCCCGCCATCCACCAGCCCTTCACGCGCCGCATCGTCGCCATGCACCTCCACCAGAGGCTCCTCGCGGTGCCGCGCCAACTTGGGCGACAGCCCGGTGCGCGTCATCGTATGCCACTGGTCACGGTAACGCCCGGTATTCAGCGTCAGCGGCCAGTCCTTCAGCGGTGCCGCCACCGGCTTCTGCACCACCGGCACCAGTCGCGCGCGCCCGTCCGGCGTCGGGTAACGTCCATCGGCGAACGGCTCGCCCCCCCAGCGGAACGGCACCATCGCATCATAATCGGCATTGCCCTTCGCCGCATGTCCCGGCAGCGCGAACAGCCGCTGGCCATCGGGCGCATAGGTCGACAACCGGCAATGCTCCCGCCAGATCTCCGCGGGCCGGTCATAGGCAAAGGCCGTTCCCCACCCCATCCGCCGCGCAGCCTCCTTGACGATCCACCAGTCGGGCCTCGCCTCGCCGGGCAGCGGAAACAGCGCCCGCTGCCGGCTGATCGTCCGGTCCGAATTAGTGACCGTGCCGTCCTTCTCGCCCCAGGCGGCGGCGGGCAGGCGGACATGCGCGTGCACGCTGGTGTCGGTCTCCGCCACCACGTCGCTCACCACCACGAACGGGCACGCCGCCAGCGCCGCGCGCACCGCGCCGGCATCGGGCATCGACACCGCCGGGTTCGTCGCCATCACCCACAACGCCTTGATCCGGCCATGCCCCAGCTCGCGAAACAGATCGACCGCCTTCAGCCCCGGCTTGTCGGCGATGGCAGGCGATGCCCAGAAGCGCTGCACCGCCGCCCGGTTCGCCTCGGCAAAGTCGCGATGTGCCGCCAATGTGGAGGCCAGCCCGCCCACCTCGCGCCCGCCCATCGCATTGGGCTGGCCCGTGATCGAGAACGGCGCCGCCCCCGGCTTGCCGATCCGCCCCGTCGCCAGATGGACGTTCAGGATCGCGTTCACCTGATCCGTTCCCGCCAGCGCCTGGTTCACCCCCTGGCTGAACATCGTCACCGTCCGCGGCGTCGCGGCGAACATCTCGAAGAAGCGCCTGAGGTCTGATGGCGCCACGTCGCAGACGCGCGCCACCGACCACAGGTCGCTTCCCTCTCCTACCCTGTCCCAGAAGTCCGCCGGCACCGACACATGCGCGGCCAGATAGTCGTCGTCCACCACACCCGCTTCGCGACACCAGTGGAGCAGCCCGTTCATCAACGCCACGTCGCTGCCCGGCCGGATGGCGAGATGCAGGTCCGCCTCCTCCGCCGTCTCGGTGCGCCGCGGATCGATCACCACCAGCTTCGCACCCGCCTCGCAGGCACGCCGGATACGCTGATAGACGACCGGGTGGCACCATGCCGTGTTCGATCCGACCAGCACGATCAGGTCGGCCGCATCCAGATCGTCATAGCTGGCCGGCACCACATCCTCGCCGAATGCGCGGGTATGCCCCGCCACCGCGCTCGACATGCACAGCCGCGAATTGGTGTCGATATTCGCCGACCCGATGAACCCCTTCATCAGCTTGTTGGCGACATAATAATCCTCGGTCAGCAACTGCCCCGACACGTAGAAGGCGACGCTGTTCGGCCCATGCTGCGCGATCGTCTCGCGAAAGCGCCGGGCGACCAGATCCAGCGCCTTGTCCCACGACGCCCGCCGCTTGCCGATCATTGGATGGAGCAGCCGCCCCTCCAGCCCCACCGTCTCCCCCAGATGCGTGCCCTTGGAACACAACCGCCCACGATTGGCCGGATGCTCGGGATCACCCGCAATGGAGACTTGCCGCTCGCCGGTGACGTTCGCGACAATCCCGCACCCCACCCCGCAATAGGCGCAAGTGGTTCGGATGGAGGTCAAAGCCCCTCCCCTTTAGAG
>NZ_CAMLAC010000338.1 GCF_946477935.1 uncultured Sphingomonas sp.
CCAAGATGCCGCCCCCCATCCGAAAAACTGTCGGGCGTGACGTTCAGGATCGCGGCGACCTGCGGCTGATCGAAGCGCAGCGTCCGCCCGCCCAGCACCAGCGGTGCGCGCGGCGCGGTGATCGCGGCATGCAGCGCCTCCGCCTGCGCATGTCCGCCCAGCTCGGCCGCGAACTCGGCCACGGCGACCGTGCGCCGCCGCGCGCCTTCGCGCACCTCATAGGCCGCGAACCACTGCAACCCCCCGGCCAGACGCGCCACCGCGCCGTCATGACCGATCGGCGTGTCGACGAACTGGACAGGGCGAAGGTGCAAGCTGGTCATGCCGCCCGCTTTCCACAAAGTGCGGGCGATGGGAACCTTTGGCCACGCGCACGCAGCGCACGCCGACGATCGCGCCCAGCCGGTCGCCGACGCGTTCCTCGCCCGCGTCGGCCGCCACCAGCAGATGAAACCGGAACGAGGCGCGGGCGCGCCGCACCTGGATTTCGGTCGGCACGCCGCCCAGCACGACCAGGGCATCCAGCACGCGAAGCAACACCGACGGACAGGCGCTGGTAAGGCCGCTGATTTTCAGCAGAGCATGATCGGAATATCGGACAGGCGAAGGCGCGCTTCCGGCGCAAAGCAGAGCGGACATGATCAAACCTTTGGGAAGTCGCTTGACGCTAAGGCCCCGCAAAGGTTCGGCAATCACGGCCGGGATGCGAGGCGACGCTAGGTGCGGCGGCGATCCGGGCGCGCGACATCACGATCGGCGCCATCTCGCCGCGTCGTAATTCGCAAGGTCATGCTCGACTGCATGGCAATCGTATATGAACCGATTGCCGGCTGCGCAATCCGCTCCTTCAGGGTTGCGTCGCCAGCAGATAGGTCTGGCGCAGCGTATCGATCGGCTTCAGCGCGTCGCCATCCTCATAATGCCAGAAGGTCCAGCCATTGCACGCCGGCGTCTCCTGCAACGCCGATCCAAGGCGGTGGATCGATCCCTCGCGCCCACAGGTGCTGAGCAGCGAACCGTCGGCGCGCACCGTCACGCGGAAACGGCGCTTGTGATCGGTCAGCACCGTGCCCGCCGCCAGATAGCCATTCTCGACCAGCACGCCGAACGCCACGCGCGGCTTGGCCTTGGGGCTCTGCATCGTCGCCAGCGCGCTTTCATCGAGCGGCAGCGCCGCCTCGATCCGCGCCACCGCCGCCGCGCAATATCCCGCCTCCCGTTCGATCCCGATCCAGCGCCGCCCAAGCCGCTTAGCCACCGCGCCGGTCGTGCCGGTCCCGAAAAACGGGTCCAGCACCACGTCGCCCGGCTTCGTGCAAGCCAGCAGGATGCGGTACAGCAATGCCTCGGGCTTTTGTGTCGGGTGGACCTTCACCCCGCCCTGCTTCAACCGCTCGCCGCCGCCGCAGATCGGGAATTCCCAGTCCGACCGCATCTGGATCTCGTCGTTCAGCGTCTTCATGCTGCGATAGTTGAAGGTGTATTTGGCCTTCTCGCCCTTCGACGCCCAGATCAGCGTTTCGTGCGCGTTCGTGAAGCGCGTGCCCTTGAAGTTCGGCATCGGATTGGCCTTGCGCCACACGATGTCGTTCAGGATCCAGTAGCCCAGATCCTGCACCGCGGTACCGACACGGAAGATGTTGTGATAGCTGCCGATCACCCAGATCGTGCCGTTGTCCTTCAGGATGCGGTGCGCCTCGGCCAGCCAGGCGCGGGTGAACGCGTCATAGGCCGCAAAGGTGTCGAACTTGTCCCAGTCGTCGGTCACCGCATCGACATGGCTGCCGTCCGGCCGGAACAGTTCGCCACCCAGTTGCAGGTTGTAGGGTGGGTCGGCGAAGATCATGTCGACGGATTTCGCCGGCAGCGAACGCATCGCCGCGATGCAGTCGCCCATCAGGATCTGATCCAGCGGCAGCACCTGCACGTCGGCCTGTTCGCGCCTCTTCGGCCGTGCGATCGCCTGCACCAAACCCATGGCTACCCCTTTCAACTGGGGTCAGATCGACCTTTGCGGAGTCATCCGTCAAGCGCTGATTCATCCTGCGACTCGCCGGAATCGCGCGAGTCGCGACAGAACGAAACGCGTTCGGGGCCACATGTTGAGTCGGGCACGGGGCACCACCCCCCACGGATGGGGGTGTGTTACGGCGGACTCAGAGCGGCAGAGAACATTGCGCCACCGGCGCAAAACTGCGCCGATGCAGCGGCGTCGGCCCGTATTCGCGCAGCGCCGCCATGTGATGGCGGCATCCATAGCCCTTGTTGGAGTGCCAGTTATATTCGGGGTGTGATTCGGACGCGGCGATCATGATGCCGTCGCGGGTATGCTTGGCGACGATCGAGGCCGCCGCGATCGACGGCGATTTCGCGTCGCCGCCGACGATCGCGGTGGCGACATAGCTCCAGCGCGGCAGGCGGTTGCCGTCGACCAGCACATGGCCCGGTGCACAGCCGCCATCACCGCACAGCGCATCCACCGCCAGCGTCATCGCCTTCATCGTCGCCCAGTAGATGTTCAGCCGGTCGATCTCCTCGGGCTCGACGATCCCGATCCCCACCCGCGCGCAGTCGTGCAGCCGCGCGCACAACTCGGCGCGCACCTTGGCCGTCAGCTTCTTGGAATCGTCCAGCCCGCGCGGCACGCCCTTGGCCGGCAGGATCACCGCTGCCGCCACCACCGGCCCGGCCAGCGGCCCCCGCCCGGCCTCGTCCACGCCCGCGACCAGTGGCCCCCACGCCGCATCATGGTTCCGCCTGGGC
>NZ_CAMLAC010000339.1 GCF_946477935.1 uncultured Sphingomonas sp.
ATCACGCCCCACAACTGCGCCCGCAGCCGCGCCCGGCACGCGGCGCAGCCCGGCTCCACCCGCACAGCGTCGATCGCCGCCGCCAACGCCAGCGGATCCGCTATCCGCGACGCATTCGCCGCCGCCCAGCGCTGCAGTGCCGACAGATCGACCTGCTTCCCGTTCTCCAACGCACGCCACGCCGCCCCCGCCGCCGGATCGAGCGTACGTCCCGCCAGATCCGGCAACGGCCGACCCGCAATCCCCTCGCGCTTCCCCGTCAACCGCCGGCTTTCATCCACCGGCGGCAACTGCGGACCGGTGCGCGCCAGGAAGATGCGGGTCGCCTGTTGCACCTGCTTGATGAAGCGCAGCGCACGATAGGCATGGGGGAGCGCCCGCTTGGGCTCGCCCACGCGCAGCGCGGATTCGGATTGCCACATCGCGTCCAGGGCTTGTCGCAGTGTCGCGCGGGTTTCCGGGTCCAGCAGGGTCGCTGCCTCCGGCTCGTCATGCGTGTGCCCCACCTCCGCAGTGATGTCGCCCAGCGCGCCGAAGACGGAGGATGCAGCCTCCTGATGTTCGTGCCCCGCCTCTGCCTCGTGGGATGTTTCCTCGGCATCGTTGGTGGGCATCGCGGCGGTCGCTCCGCCGCCGCTCTCCTCCCCCATGAACTGCCCGTACCGCATGCGCAGCAATCGCTGATCGTCGCCGATCGCATCGGACCGGGACAGGAAGCGATCCGCCGCCAGTCGCGGGCGCGATGCGATCAACGCCTCGGCATCGATGATCACCTGCCGCTGGCTGCGGAAATAGGCGGGCAGCGCCTGGCGCGTCATCGCCTCCAGTCCGCTGTCTGCCGGGCGAGGCGGCGGGCGCCTCAGGATTACGCCCGGCCCTTGTACACGGTGCCCTTCGGCATCGCGGACCGTCAGTTGCGCGATCAGGTCGCCCGGCTCGGAAAAGCCGATCGCACCCAGATCGATACCTGCCCCGAAGCGCATTCGCCGCCGATCGCCGACACCCCGCACCGTCAGGCTGCGTTCGCGAAAGGTGACATTCTCCCCCTCGCCTTGCGCCAGGATCAGCCTCAGCGTCGCCGCCGGCACCACCCCGTAATCGTCCACCGCCTCGAACATCACCCGCCAGATGCGCTGCCCCGCCGTCGCCGTGTTCAACGTCTCCCTCGGCGTCACCATCCGCACCTCGGGCGGCCGATCCGCGATCATCTCGATCCGGTGCAACGGCGGCACCCCCCTGCCCCCTTCCGGACGCACCCGGTACAGCAACGACTGCGTCACCCGGTGCGACGCGCGCCACATTCCCTCCCGCAAACGCAAGACAATATGCGCGCCATCATGCTTCACCAGCGAGGCATTTGAAGGTTGCGGCGCAAAGCGCAACGTCCAGACCAGCCGACTGCCCTCTGGCACCCGCGCGTCCAGCGTGTCGAGCGAGCGCGTCGGCGCACCGGTGTATCCCGGCGGCTCCACCATCAACTGCTGCCCGACCAGCCGCGGCACCCCCGGCGACGCCGATAGCCCTTCATCCGCTGGCGCAAGCACCGGAGCCCTTTGGTCCGGCCAAGCCAGAACGGCCCCGGCAACCGCGATCACGATGATCGCACCGATCACCATATCGCGCGTTGGCCAGGGTTCGAGCAACGGCCGAGATGAAAGCCTCTCGACCCGCGTGGCGATCCTGCCCGCCTGCAACCATTGCAGCGGGCTCAACCCGGCTGGATCGGCGAACACCAGATCCGTCGAGTCTTCCAGTTCGGGATGCGCTCGGTCAAGCGTGGCGACAAGCCAGCTCTCGTCTAGGCGCCCCGCCTCCCGCATCGCGGTCGCCGCGATCACGCCTCCCACGAACGCTGACACACACACCGCCAGCAACACGCCGCCCGCCCACCATGCGGCCAGCGCCAGTGCCGCCGCCGGCGCCACCGTCCGCGCCACCACGACCTGCCACGCCCGACGACGCGCCGGCACAGCCAGTCTCGCGATGATCTCATGCTTCATGGCGACGACGCCCGGCGCGACCGGGTCGCCAGCCATCGTTCGGCCACCCACACCAGGACGATCGCCCAGATGAGGAAGGACGTCAGATCCCGTTGGGGTCGGTCCGGTTCCGGGCCGCCGGTCAAAGGGACGGCGTGCGAGGCAGGCGCGCGTGTGGGCGGGGGCAAGGGTTGGAGCAGGTTACGCAATTGCGTGGGGAAATCCGGTTCAAGAACGATCGGCATGGCGATCGGATCGAGGGGGCGGGTCAAGCGTACCAGCCTGCCGCGCCCGATCGATGCTTGCTGTGCGGGAATGATGCTGTCGGCATCGGCCCATGTCGTGGAAACCGCGCTGCGCGGACCGATCAACGCGGTTCCCCCGGCCGCCACATGGTCACGCACAATTTCCGGCAACGGGCCTGCCGCCATGTCAGCGATGATCGGCTGTGCGTCCGGCCCGCCACCCCACGCAGCCGTGACGGCACGCAGGACGCGCGTACCAGGTCCGCCCCCCTGCACGATCAGCCGCGGCGCGGGGATGGGTCTTGGCGGCGCGGGCACGGCTCCACCGACCATCCGCCAGGTCACTCGCCGGGAGAGTGCCGGCAGCGCACCGTCCATCCCATCCACGATCGCCGGCACCAGCACGGTCAATGGCGTGCCCTTTGGCAGTTCGGCGTCGAGCTGACGCAGCAGACTCGCCACCGGCTGGCGGAGTGGCGGGGCGGTGTCGAGCGGGGGGAACCCGGGGGCCAGCCAGACGCCGCGCGCGCCGTCGATG
>NZ_CAMLAC010000340.1 GCF_946477935.1 uncultured Sphingomonas sp.
GGCGAGATGCGCCGACAGCGCCGGCATGGGATAGCTGTCGGCCAGGATGGAATGGTGCGCCGGCAGATGGTTCATCCCCGCATAGAGGCTGAGCCAGCTCGGGTCCTGGAAACTTTCCCATTCATACCGCACGAATTCGCCGCAGGCGCGCCAACTATCCAGCTTCATCCGCAGATGGTCGGGCGGCTCGATCGCGCGCATGCGATCCCAGAAGGGTTCGCCGACGCGCCGGTTGAAGATGTAGTGGATCAGCAGGAAATCGCGGATCCGCTCGAATTCCAGCACCGATTGCCGGTTGTAGACCGCCGCCAGACGGGGGTCGATGCCACGCTGCGGCCAAAGCTGGACCAGCCGTTGCAACCCGGACTGGACGAGCGAAATGCTGGTTGATTCCAGCGGCTCCAGAAAGCCCGACGCCAGACCGATGCCGACGACATTGCGATGCCAGACTTCGGCACGGTGGCCAGGCGTGAAGCGCAGCCGGTTCGCATCGCCGAGCGGCGCCCCCTCCAGCCGGTCGCGCAGCGCCTGCTCCGCCTCGTCGTCCGACACATGGTCCGAACAATAGACATAGCCGTTGCCGATCCGGTGCCGCAGCGGGATATGCCACTGCCACCCCGCCGACAGCGCCGTCGCGGTCGTGCGCGGATGCGGCGCAGTGCCGGCCGGCGCACACGGCATCGCCACCGCCCGGTCACAAGGCAACCACTCCCGCCAATCCCGGTAGGGCACCCCCATCGCCTCACCCAGCAACAGGCTGCGAAAACCCGAACAGTCGATCCACAGCTCGCCGCCCACGACCGCGCCGGATTCCAGCCGCACGCCGCGAACGTCACCGCGTTCGGGATCGAGCAGCACCTCGTCGATGCGCGCGGGCACATGGCGCACGCCATTGGCGATCGCCAGTCGGCTCAGCAGATGGGCAAAGCGCACCGCGTCGAAATGCAGCGCGAAGTTGAAATGGCCCAGGTCGTTCTCGGGCCGGTCGGGCGGCGCGAGGAACAGGCCGTGTTCGGCGAGCTGCGTCGCCAGGCAATAGGCGTCGAGCGGCGTCGCGTCGCCCGCTGCCCGTGCCCGCAGCCAGTGATGATGGAAGGGCACGCCCCCGGCCGGCACCCCGTACAGGCCGAAGGGGTGGAAGAAGGCATGCCCCCGCGTCTGCCAGTCGACGAAGCGGATGCCGTACTTGATCGTCCCCCCGGTCTCGCGCAGCACCTCGGGCTCGCCGAGTTCGACCGCGGCCAGGAAGTCGCGGATCGCCGGCACCGTCGCCTCGCCGACGCCGACCGTCCCGATCGCCGGGCTCTCGATCACCGTGATGTCGGGGCGAAGATGCGACAGGCGCCGCGCCAGATAGGTGGCGGCCATCCATCCCGCAGTGCCGCCGCCGACGATAACGATGGAGCGTAACGGATCGCTCATGCACGGGGCTCCTTGGCCGGCTGCCTTGCCCGTCATAGACGATCAGGGCAGCCGGCCAAGGGGCGTTTCAGAAGCGCGCCCGGACGCCCGCGATGAAGCGGCGCTCGTAGATGTTCTCGTTGAACACCTGGTCCTTCCACGTCAGATAATAGCGCTCCGTCTCGCCGGTCAGGTTGGATGCCTGGCCATAGATCGTCAGATACGGCAGGATGTCGTAGCTGATCGAAGCGTCCAGATAGTTGGTCGGCTGCTGATACTGAGCCAGCCCCGAGATGCCGCCATAATCGGACGAGACGAGACGCTTCGAGCGGTAGTTATAGGCGACGCGCGCCTGGAACCCATATTGCTCGTACCACAGCGCCGCGTTCACCTGATGCTTGGAATTGTCCTGGAACGGCTGCTTGTTGCCCGCCAGGTCCACCCGGCCCGTCTCGCCCAGCGACAGCGTGTAGTTGGCATCGACGCCGAACCCACCGAACAAGCCGTTGACCCCGTAATCGGCGAGCGACTGGCGTGCCGAAACCTCGATCCCCTTCAATGTGCCGCCATCGCCCTGCACCGAGGTGCTGACCGGCACCTCGCGCCGGATCACGCCGTCATTGTCGGGAATGTCGTTGCGGAACACGGTGGCGTTGGCGATGAAGCTGTCCACCGCGATATGGAACGCGCCGATCGCGACCAGGCTGGAGCGGCCGGTATAATATTCCAGGCTCGCCTCGACATTGTCGGCGCGCCAGGGGTTGAGCTGCGGATTGCCGCCCAGCGAGGCCGAGCGCGCCTCGAACCGCGACGGGGTGATCGACGTGTTGATCGCATAGTTGACGTTCAGCGCACCGCCCCACTGGTCGAAGTTCAGCAGCGTCATCGTCTTCGCATAGGAGCCGCGCAGGCGCAGCTTCTCGGTCAGGTCGAAGGCGATGTTGAATGCCGGCAGGAAGTCGGTGAACTCACGCCGCGTCAGGATGTCGCCTGCATCCTGACCGGACACGCCGTAGGGCTGCGGCAGGCCGACGATGTTCTGGCGCACGGTGAAGCGCGTGTTGACGATACGCAGGCCACCATTGGCGCGGTAGGGCAGACCGAGCAGCTCGCCCTCGCCGCTCACCTCGGCATAGCCCGACATCTGGCGCAGATCGATGTCGTACGAGTTGGCCGGGTTCACATTCTCGCGCAAGCCCGGGTAGAAGCTGCCGATAAAGGCCGCGGGATTGTCCAGCGCCTTGGGATCGATCGTATAGACCTGCGGCGCGCCCGAGGCTGGCAGGCTGACGCGCTTCAGGATTTCCTGGAAGCGCGGATCGTTCGCCTGCGCGGCGAAGCCTGCGGTATAGGGC
>NZ_CAMLAC010000341.1 GCF_946477935.1 uncultured Sphingomonas sp.
TTTTGAAGCTGCTCCAGCTCGGGATCGACGAATTCGATCACGCGGCCGGTTTCCACGTCGATCAGATGGTCGTGATGCGCCTCGGGCGAAGGCTCATACCGGGCACGACCATCGCCGAAATCGTGGCGATCGAGGATGCCGGCCTCTTCGAACAGGCGCACGGTGCGATACACGGTGGCGATCGAGATGCCGGGGTCGATCGCGGCGGCGCGCTCATAGACCTTTTCGACGTCCGGGTGATCTTCCGCCTCGGACAGCACGCGCGCGATGACGCGGCGCTGCTCGGTGATGCGCAGCCCCTTTTGCGCGCAAAGCGCTTCCAGATCGATTTTGCGGGCCATGCTTCACTACTCCTTGGGACGCGGCCCCTTATAGGCCCAAAGCGTTTTTGCGAAAAGAGGATAGCGATTCGCAATAAGCGGGGCTCTGGGCGCTTATCCCACTATTCTGGCATAAGTATGCGCATCGTAGGCGGCGCCGTCATGTCCCTTGTAATAGCCGCGGCGGATGCCCTGCCGTTCGAAACCGTGACGTTGGTAGAAGGCGATGGCCGGGTTATTCTCACGCACCTCCAGATGGAGGTGGGTGACGCCGCGGGCGGCGCAATCCGCCAGCACGCCCTGCATCAACGCGGTGCCGACGCCGGCGCGGCGATGGGGCGGGGTGACGGCGAGCAGCAGCAGTTCGGCTTCGTCCAGGACGGCACGGGTAAGTGCAAAGCCGGCGGGCACGTCATCGACCAACGCAAAGACGAGGTGGATGCCGGGCATCGCCAGCACGCCCATCGCTTGCGACCGGGTCCATGCCTCTCCCCAGCGGGGATCGAAGGCGGCGGCCATCAGCGCATCCATCATGGCCACGTCGCGCGCATCCCCGGTGCGCAGCGTGAGGCTGCGCGTGGCCATCATGCGGCGACCCCGATTGCCGCACGCGGAGCCGGCGGCTTCGCATCGGGCGCGCGGCCATAGATCGGGCGGGGCGGCAGGTCGGCGAGCGCGGCGGGCAGGCGATGGGCCTCGGCGGCGTCGGGCAGCGCCTCGATCACGGGCAGGTCGGGGGCGAGCGCGGTGAGACGGTGGACGCCGGTGCCGACAGCGGTTCGGCCCTCAAGCATGGTCAGCGCGATATCGGGTTTCAGCGAGGCGGCGGGCGCCAGCGCGCTCAGGTCGGCGGCGAAGGGCTGCAAGAAGACCTCGCCGTGCCCGCCTTCGAGCACCACGCAGACCTCCGGGAGATCGTGCGCCGCCAGGGCGGCGGCGGCGACGAGCGCAAGCGACTGATAGCCCGTGACCGGCACCTGCCAGCCAAAGCCGAGGCCAAGCGCGGCGGCGAGGCCGACACGGATGCCGGTGAAGCTGCCGGGTCCGCAATCGACCAGAATGCGGTCGGCCCGGCCGCCTTGCGCCAGTGCCGCGATCATCGGCACCAGCTTTTCGGCATGGCCGCGGCCGACCACATCGTGCGCGCGGTCGATCACGCGCCCGTCCTCGATCAGCGCGACCGAGCAGGCGGCGGTGGCGGTCTCGATGACGAGCGTGCGCAACGGATCAGACGATGCGGTTGAAGCGGTCGAAGTCCGGCCGCGGATTGCGCGAATGGAGCGTCGCGCGGTCGCCGTAACCCAGGGTCGAGATCAGGTTGGTGCGCACGCCGGGCTGATCCGCGAAGAAGGCGAGATCGACCTGCCCGGCGTCGAAGCCCGACATCGGGCCGGTGTCCAGTCCCAGCGCGCGGGCGGCGAGGATGAAGTAGCCGGCCTGTAGCGAACTGTTGCGGAAGGCGGATGCTTCGCGGAGCTCGGCATTGCCGTCGAACCAGCTCTTGGCGTCCACATGCGGGTAGAGATCGGGCAGGTGTTCGTGAAAGTTCACGTCCATGCCGATGACGACCGCAACGGGCGCCTTGCGGATCTTGGCGGCGTTCGAGTCACTGGCGCAGGCGGCGAGCCTGTCCTTCGCCTCCTGGCTGGTGCACCAGACGAGGCGGGCGGGCAGCTGGTTGGCGGAGGTGGGGCCGAATTTCATCAGGTCCCAGATCGCGTGCAGCGCGGATTGCTCGACCGGCTTGTCGAGATAATGATTGAAGGTGCGCGCTTCCCGGAAAAGGCGGTCGAGCGCGGCGTCGTCCAGCGGCTGCATCAAACAGCCCGCACTTCGGTGACTTCGGGAACGTAATGGCGCAGCAGTTGCTCGATACCGTTCTTAAGCGTGGCGCTGGACGAGGGGCAGCCGGCACAGGCGCCCTGCATCCGCAGGTATACCTTGCCCTTGTCGAAGCCGCGATAAACGATGTCGCCGCCGTCATTGGCGACCGCCGGGCGGACGCGGGTTTCGATCAGTTCGCGGATCTGGGCGACGATGTCGGCATCGGCCGGATCGTCGGCGAAGCTCTCTTCCTCGGCGGGCACGGCGAAATCGGCGCTGCCCTGGCGGAAGAGCGGCATGTTGGCCGAGAAATGATCGAGCAGGATGCCGAGCACGTCGGGCTTCACGTCCGCCCAGTTCACACCGGGCGCGATCGTGACCGAGACGAAGTCGCGGCCGAAGAACACGCCGGTGACATCGCCCAGATCGAAGATCGCCTCGGCCAGCGGGCTGGCTGTGGCTTCCTCGGGCGTGGCGAAATCGCGGGTGCCGGCATCCATCACCGCCCGGCCGGGCAGGAACTTCAGCGTCGCGGGGTTCGGTGTGGCTTCGGTTTCGATCAGCATGGAGGCCATGTGGCGCGGCGGGGCGCGGGGATCAAGCGGGG
>NZ_CAMLAC010000342.1 GCF_946477935.1 uncultured Sphingomonas sp.
CTTGGCGGCCCCTCACCCTCCCACCGCTTGCGCGGCGGGCCCCTCCCTCTCCCCGTGGGGGAGAGGGAAAACCTCCCCACTGGCTAAAGAGAAACACCCCACCGCAAATTGGCCCGCCCCTTGCAAGTACCCGCGCATGACCGCGCTTCCGCCCCTGGACCAGTTCCTCGACCCCACCGCGCTCGCCATCGTGGCGGGCGGCACGCTGGTCGCCACGCTGCTGCGCCATCCGCTTGCCGATATCGGCCGCGCGCTGGCCGCGCTGCGCACCCTGCCCCGCCGCCGCTTCGACGGCGACGCCCTGCTCGGCCAGCTCGCCGCACTCGACCGGATCGCGCATCGCCAGGGCGTCGTCGCGCTCGACCGCACCGTGGTCGCCGATGCCGACCTGGCCGATGCCGTCACCGCGATCGTCGACGGCCAGTCGCCCGCCGCCATCGTCGAAGGGCTGAACCGCGCCCAGAGCTTGCGGATCGAGCGCCATGTCGCCGCCGCCGATGTCTGGGCAGGCATGGCGGAGGCGGCACCCGCCATGGGGCTGATCGGCACGCTGATCGGCCTGGCCTCGATGTTCGCCACGCTGCGCGATCCCGCCGCGATCGGCAGCGCGATGGCGATCGCGCTTCTCGCGACCCTCTACGGCGCCGTATTCGGCAATCTTGTCGCCCTCCCCATCGCCCATCGCCTGCGCACCAGCGCCCGCACCGAAGCCACCGAACGCGCCCGCCTGGAAGCGCCGCTCGCCGCCCTCGCCGCGCGCGAAGCGCCCAGGCGGGCGGTGACGCTGGCCAGCGTCGCATGATCGCCTTTCCCGAACCGCGCCCGACCCGGCCGATCTGGCTGGTCACGCTCGCCGATCTCGCGCTGCTGCTCGTCGGCTGCTTCGCCTTGATCGAGGCGACCCGCCATCAGGACCGTGCCGCGCTTGTCGCGGGGCTTCGCCAGGGCTTTGGCGGCGCGCCCGACACCACCCGTTCCAGGCCGCAGGATCCGCCGATGCCGCTCGCCGCCGCCATGGCGACCTTCGCCCCCGGCTCCGCGCGCCCTGACGGCGCCTCCGGCGACCTGCGCGCCTGGGCGCGCACCGCCGCCGCCGACCCACGCGTCGTGCTGACCGTCACCGGCTCGGTCGACGGCAGCGCTACCGACGTCGACCCCGCCACCCGCAGCGCCGCCGTGCTCGCCGCCGACCGTGCACGGGCGGTCGCGGCGTTGATCGCGCCTGCCGCCCCCCGCCTTTCCATCGCCATTGCCGATGCGCCCGGGCGGCGCACCGCGATGGTCACGCTCGCCTTTGCCGGCGAACCTGTTCGGAGACCCTGATGATCCTGCTTTCCCTGCTCGCCACCGTCGCCTTTCAGGATACCGCCGGTCTGGACCGTGCGGTTGCCGCCTTTACCGGCCATGCCGTGGGAGAGGTCGGCGGCGCACGCACCGCGGTCGATCCGCGCCTGCGCCTCGCGCAATGCCCCACCGTCGCGATCTCGTGGCGTACGCCTGCGCAGGATGCGGTGGTGGTCGCCTGTGCCGGACCCGACTGGCGCATCTTCGTGCCGGTCAACCGTCCCGCCGCTGCGGTGGCCGCGCCCGCCGCGCTGCGCCCCGCGATGGCGCCCGTCACCACCAGGGAGCCGCCGGTCATCCGCCGTGGCGATCCGGTGATGATCGAGGCGGGATCGAACGGCTTCTCCATCTCGCGCGAGGGCGTGGCGATGGGGGATGCGGCGCCCGGCGCCCGCTTCATGGTGCGGATCGACACCGCCAAACAGCCCGTCCAGGTGGTCGCGCTCGCGGCCGGTCACGCCACGCTGGCAGGTTACGAATAAATTCTAAAGGTTCGTCGCCCCCGGCCGTTTCTCCTTGTGCAAAGGAGACCTCAGCGGAGGGTGACATGGTGGACGCAGTAAGCTCAAGGCCGATATCGGGAGATGCGAAGATCATTCGCGTCGGCACGGTTGCGGCCACCGCGCCCGCCACCCAGGCGGCGAATGCCGGTGCCGCCCGCATGGGGGGCGCCGATACCGCGGCCCTGAGCGGCCTCGCCGCCGAACTCGCCAAGTCTCCCCCGGTCGATACCGACCGCGTGGCCACGATCAAGCGGGCCATCGAAAAGGGTGAATTCCCGATCCTGCCGGCGACCATCGCCGACCAGATGATCGCCTTGAAGCTGAACTGGAACGGCCAGTGACACGACGCGACGCGCTGATCCGGGTGATCGAGGCGCTTCATCAGGAAATCGCCGCGCTGCGCGCCAACGACGTCGCAGGGCTGGAACGCGCCACCCAGACGAAGCTGGTCGCGATCGAGGAGCTGTCGACGCTGGGCACCGGCCCTGCCGGCCCCGACCTGCGCGAGCTCGCCGACGAGGCCGACCGCCTGAACGAGACCTGCCGGATCTACGTCAACCTGATGGCCGCCAACGTCCGCCGCCGCCTGCAGACGCTGACCGGCCAGTTCGGCAATTCCTACGCCGCCCAAGGCATGCGCGCCTACGCCTGACCGGCAGCGCGGCAATCCCGGCCGGCAAGACCGGCAACCCCTTGCCGCCTAAACGCCCTCTCCCCCACGGGGAGCATCAGGTAAACAACGCCCCGCGTTGTTTAGTCCATGCCGGGGGCATGGACGACCTGATGCTGGAGGGGCCCGCCGCAAAGCGGTGGGAGGGTGAGGGGCCGCCACAAGCGCAGCACTGCTTGACTACCCC
>NZ_CAMLAC010000343.1 GCF_946477935.1 uncultured Sphingomonas sp.
ATGCGACGCGTGGCGTCGTGCGGCCGGCGGACATGAGCTTCGTGCCCTTCTATCGCCAGTATCGTCGACGCAGTGCCGTCTATTTCAAGACGTTCAGCGATGCGGCCTGGGCCGCAGAAGAAGCTGCTTTCACCGCCGAACAGGCGCGGTTGCGCGACATCGCCGCACGTTCGGTCGATGTCATGCACCTGGGTGAAATGCAGCCGGAGCGTGACCACAACCTCGTCTCGGAAATTTCCTATCCGGTCACCTATCGCGGGCGACAGGGGCGCGATGCACGGTCCGGCGGGTTCATCGAGTTTTCGATGGCGGTGCGACCGGGGCCGCTGGTCTTGCAGGCAACCTATTGGGGCAGCGAGCGCAAACGCGACTTCGATATCCTGGTCGACAATGTGAAGGTCGCGACGCAGCGGCTGGACAATGACCGGCCGGGCAAGTTCTTCGACGTGGACTATGTGCTGCCCGAGGCGCTGACCAAGGGCAAGAAGTCCGTCCGTGTCCGCTTCGTGCCACATGACCGCAACACCGCCGGTCCGGTCTTCGGGGTGCGGATGTACACGGCGAAGCCCGGCGCGGTGGCATGACGTCACAGGCCGGCGGCGTGGCGATGACGCTGGATGCGCTGCGCGATCTGGCCCGCACGAAGCTGCGCGGCGCAGGGCTGGCGCCCGACCATGCCGATGCGGTTGCCGAGACGATGGTGGCAGGCGAGCGGGACGGCTGTGCCAGCCACGGCATCTACCGCTTGCTGATCGCGGCCAATTCGGTGGCGCGCGGCGTGGTGGTGCCGGATGCGGTACCCGTCGTCCGGTCGCCGGCGGCGGCGCTGGTCAAGGTGGATGGCGGCGGCGGCTTTGCGCAACTGGCGTTCGAGCGCGGCAAGCCGCTGCTGATCGAAAAGGCGCGGCGCTGCGGGATCGCGGCGATGGCGATCAACCATGTGGTGCATTTCGCCGCGCTATGGCCCGAAGTCGAGGCGCTGGCGGACGAGGGGCTGGTCGCGCTCGCCTTCACGCCCAGCCATGCTTGGGTCGCGCCTGCCGGGGGTACGAAGCCGGTGTTCGGGACGAACCCGATCGCCTTTGGCTGGCCGCGGCCGGAGCGTGACCCCTTCGTGTTCGATTTCGCTACGAGTGCGGTCGCGCGCGGCGAGATCGAACTGCACCGCCGGGCCGGGCGGCCGGTGCCGGAGGATTGGGGGTATGACGCACAAGGGCAGCCAACCACCGAAGCGGCGGCGGTGCTGAACGGCGCGATGCGCACCTTCGGCGGGCACAAGGGATCGGCGCTGGCCGCCATGGTCGAGTTGATCGCCGGGCCGCTGATCGGTGACATGACCAGCGCGGAGTCGATCAAGGCGGATGGCGGACGCGGCGGGTCGCCGATCGGCGGCGAACTGGTGATCGCGATCGATCCGGCCGGCTTCCTGGGCGATACGGTGGCGGAGCATCTGGCGCGAGCGGAGGCCATGTTCACCGCGATCGAGGATCAGGGCGCACGGTTGCCATCGGCCAGGCGCTACGCGGCGCGGGAACGCAGCCTGCGGGACGGCGTCACCATTCCGCGCGCGCTCCATGATGACATCATGGCGCTGCCGAACGGGTGAGCGGCGCTCCGGCCATCAATTCCCCATAGGCATCCAGCACCGCCTGATTGGCGGTATCCCAGCGATATCCGTCGACGCGGGCGCGGCTGGCCTCGCTGAACCGGCGGCGCAGATCGGCGTCGGCGACGATGCGCTTGAGGGTGGGGTCGGCGACGATGCGGGCGATCGCATCGGCATAGCCGGCGATGTCGCACGGATCGACCAGATACCCCGTCGCCCCGTCGGCCACCAGATCGACCGCCCCGGTCGCGCGTGCGGCCACGACGGGGACACCCGCCGCCATCGCCTCGGTCGTAACGTTGCCAAAGGTCTCGGTGACGCTGGGGTTGAAGAATATGTCCATCGAGGCGACCGCGCGACCCAGATCGTCACCGGTCTGGTAGCCCGCGAAAATCGCACCGGGTGCCTGCTCGGCAAACCAGTTTTGCGCAGGCCCCTTGCCGACGACGAGCACCTTGTGCGCCACGCCGCGCGCGCGAAGCTGCTTCAGCACCGCGGCAAAGACGTCCAGCCCCTTTTCCTTCACCAGACGCCCCAGGAAGCCGACCGCCACATCGTCATCGGCGATGCCCAGACTGCGCCGCCACTGGAGATCGCGCCGGGCCGGCGTGAAGCGGTCATGGTCGATGCCGCGCGACCAGATGGAGATGGGTGCGGACACACCCCATTCGCGGAGCAGGGTGACCATGCTGGGGCTGGGTACCAGCACCCGGTCGAAGCGGTTATAAAAGCGCTTCATGATGTGGATGAACACCGGTTCCAGCACGCCGAGGCCGTAATAGCGCGGATAGGTCTCGAATCGGGTGTGGAAGGAGGCTACCGTGCGCACCCCCGCGCGTTTCGCCCAGCGCAGGGCGGCGTGGCCGAGCAGTTCGGGGGCGGAGACGTGGACGATATTGGGGGCGAAGGCCTCCAGATCGCGGCGGACCTTAGTAGGCAGGCCGCGGGCGATGCGATATTCGGCGCGGCCGAAAGGGACTGGCAAAGCAGGTACATCGACCAGATCGCCGGTCGGTGCGAAGGCCGGGCGGGGCAGGGT
>NZ_CAMLAC010000344.1 GCF_946477935.1 uncultured Sphingomonas sp.
TCGATCTCCTCCAGCTCGGCATCCGCCGGCATGTCGGGCTCGGCCGCCAGTTCACCCGACGGCGCGATGAAGCCCGACAGATACCAGCGCGACGGGCTTTCCCCCGCCGGCAACCGTTCGTTCGCCAGATCGCCGTCCTCCGCCTCGCTCGGCCCGATCAGGTTGCGGCGCAGCCGATGTACCAGCCCTTCGCGCACGCCCGCCGCGCTCACAGCATCCGCTCCATCGTCGCCCGTTCCTCGTTCAGTCGCAGCAGCCGCGCCAGCACCGCGTCGCGAAACGGCGCCGGCCAGAACAACCGTCCCTGATAACGATGATCGTCCTCGCTATCCGCATCCAGAAAGACAGGCGCGGCGGCGGCGGCGAGATCCCCCCAGCCGTAAGCGGCGAGCACGGCCCGATCCATGTCATGATGCAGCGTCCGCAGGCCCTCGATATCCGCACCGCCGTCGGCCTTATGGTGGAAGCGGTTATAGGTCGGCGTCATCCCCTGATCCGCCGCGATCATCAGTGCGGCACGGTGATCGTGATAGGCCCGGCCGGCGGCTTCCAGTGCCGGCGCATCGGCGTGGCCGGGGGGCAGGGGGAAAGTTTCAAAGCAATCGGTCGGCGTGTAGCGCAACCGTTCTTCCAGTGTCGAAGCGAAGAACCGCGTCCAAACCTCGTGCACCCGCGACTGAAGGGTGGCGAATGTGCCAAGCCCGGGAAAGGCGAAGACCGCCAGCGTGTTCGCAAAGCACGTCGCCGAGGATAGGCGCGCGAACGCGACATGGGGCGTCGCACCGCAGCCATGGACCAGGAAATGGTCCATCTGTCCCGCTGCCGCGGCGATCGCCTTCCGGTCGGCGGCGAATTGCCACCAACGCGCGGCGACGTCCCGGTTCCACGCATTTGTCGGGGGCAGCGCCTCGCGTTCCGGCCGCACCTTGGCCTCCGCAATGGCGATCAGATCCGGATAGCGGTCGCGTGCATCCTGTTCGGACAGGTGGCTCAGGTTCATCGCATATCGGCGATGTTCATGCCGCGGCGAGGTGTTGACTTCCTGCCCGCCGATATAGGGCTTGATGACGGCTGCGCGGTCGGGATGTGCGGCCATAATCTGTCGCATCCGCGCGATCGATGACGTCTTGCCGCCATCGGCATTGGCATCGTCGAAGGTGAAGCCTGCCCCCAGCAGGATCGACCCCTGAAACGCCTCGCCCGCATTCTCCCGCAACGCCGCCGGCGAGGCGTCCAGATCGCCCTCCATCAGATAGGCCGAGATTCGCCGCACCGGCCGCCCGTCCAGCACCGGTGCGGCATCATCCGCCCCAGCGCCCTTGCGCACGAACACCTGCGCCACGACCACCGCGGCATCGCCCTCCCATTGATGCCGGCTCACCGCGCGAAAGATCACGCCGCCTTCGTCCAGTATCCGTCTGAGGCCGGTATCGCGCGTATCGCCCTGCCGGATCGTGTTGGTCGCGATCAGCCCGAACGCGCCGCCCCGGCGCAGCAATCCGAAGGCCCGGCGAAAGAAATGCGCGGCCAGATCGGCATTGCCATGCGCATGCGGGTGCAGCGTCTTCAGCCAATCCGGATAGGCGGGGGCATGTCCCGCCGCGATCGTGTTCTTGCCGGCAAAGGGCGGATTGCCGACGATCGCGTCGAAACCGGGGTTGGGGCGGGTAAACACGTCCTCGAACTCCAGCTCCCAGTGGAAGCTGGTGATCCCGATCGGCGAGGCGTGCAGCCGGTCGCGCAGGGCTTCCAGCCGCGACCAGCTTTGCGTGCCGGGCGCCAGCACCAGTTGCTGCACCTCCGCCAGCCGCGCCTCGCGGTCGCGTACGCCGCTGCCCTCGAAAAAGGATTGCAGCACGGCATCGGCCACCAGATGCGCGCGGGTCAGCGCGGTCATCGCCGCGCGGTGGCGTCCCTCCTGCACCGCATAAGGCGCGATCTCCGCCTCGTGGCGCACCAGCCGCCGCAGGTCGGCCGCCGCGTTGATCCCCTCGCGCACGATCGCCTCGACGAAGCTGTGCTGCCCGGACACCTTGCCCCAGGTCACCGCGACGATCTTGGGATTGGGCAGCCCGACCAGGCTGTCGCCGCAGCGTAGTACATTGTCCAGAAAGGTGAACTCATGCGCGCTGGCCAGTGTCTCCAGCCACAGCGACAGCTTGGCCAGGTCGATCGCCAGCGGGTTGCGATCCACCCCGCGCAGGCAATGCTGCGCCACCAGCCGCTTGGCGTGCAGCAACTCGTCCTCGTCCGCCGGGATCGTCGGCCGCTGCGCCGGCCAGCGCGCCCATGCCGCCACCAGCCGCTCGCCCAATTGCCGGCATGCCTCCACCAGAAACGCGCCCGATCCGGCGGCGGGGTCGCACACCTTCAGGTCCAGCACCTCCGCCGGCCCGGCATCCGCCCCGATCCGGGCAAGGGCAGGGGCCAGCGCGTGCTGCACGATCGGCCGGGTCAGCGTCGGCGGCGTGTAATGGCTCCCGGTCCGCCGTCGCTCGTCGGTCGGTTGCAGGATCGGCGTGCCGGCGGCGACCGGGCTTCCCCGCGGGCAGGCGCGCAGGTCCACCACCGGCGCCAGCGCCGCCGCCAGTCCCGCCGCATCCTCCGCCGACCGGCTGTCTCTTATACACATCTGACGCTGCC
>NZ_CAMLAC010000345.1 GCF_946477935.1 uncultured Sphingomonas sp.
CGCCGACCGGAGCGCCCGCGAGACCGCGGCGGGATAGGCGCCGCGCCCGGTCCACAGCTTCAGCAGCTTTTCGCGCTCGCCGCCCTTCGCCGTCGCCAGCGCGTCCAGATCCACCCACACCGGCACCCGATTGCCCTTGCCGGCGCGGATCGCCAGCATCGCGCCCGCGGCGCGCTCCACGGTGAAGCCCATCACCGTCTCGTAGACCGATCCGATCTGCTCGACGCTCAGCGACCGGTACGCCACCCGCTCGCCACCCAGGATCAGCAGGCCGTCCAGCACGCGCAGGATGCACCCGTCCCCCACCGGCAGCACCCGGTCGGGATCCCCCGGTTGCTCGCGCCCCAGCAGGAAGGGAAACGCATCCTCGCTGAACAGCTTGCCGCCGCGCGGCTGCATGAAGCCCGATGGATGTCCTCGGCTCACCAGCCGGAACAGCGCCAGCAGCCGGCCCCAGCCACCCCGCCGCTCGTCCATCGTGTCCGGGTACAGCGCGGCATCGTCGCGCAGCCGCATGTGCAGTCCGCCCAGCGCATAGCCCTGCTCGTACAGCATTTTGGCCGTGGCCCCGGCGGCAGAGGGCATCAGCCCGCGATCCTCCGCATACAGGATGAAGATCAGGCGCAGCAGCACGGTGAGCACCGCCTCGTACAGATGCTGCGGCGCCTGCGCGGCGAGGGCCCGCACCCGCACCGGATCGGCCGCGTCCAGCCCGCGCAGCAACTCGTGCAGGCTCGCCAGCACCTGCCCGGCAAGCCGCGCCGATACGTCCGCCTGCGCCGCCCGGCTTTCCGCCAGCAGCGCGGGCAGGCGGTGCGACGGCGGCCCGGTGAACAGCGCATGCGCGTCCAGCAGCAGCTTCAGCCTTGCCAGCATCCCGCGCCCCGCCACCTGCGTCAGCGCCTCCAGCGGCCAAGTCATGTGCCCGGCGACCTCGCCCTTCGGCGCCACCACCAGCCGCAGCACCCGCTCATGCGTCGCCCCCTCGCGCCGCCCCGTCTCGCGCGCGCCCAGGATCACCCCGGCCGGCACGCCCGTTTCCCGCAGCAACCGCTCGAACCGCTGCTGCGCCGTCGCCTCCCACCCCGCCAGCGTCCCCCGCCGGTCGAGCATCAGGTCCTCCGCCTCGATCCGCACCAGCAACTGCACCGTCCCGTCGGGTGCCAACACCGCCCAGTCCGGCTCCAGCAGCGTTTCGCCGCCATCGAACGCCACCCGCAACGCCTCCGGCAGCAAGGGGCCGCCCGGCGCTCCCGCCACCCGCTCCGGCGCCCAGCCCAGCACGTCGCGAAACAGCGCCCACGGCTCCCCCGTCAGCGCCCGCCCAACTGCCTCGCTGTCCGCGGCCGTCTGCGGCGCCGGCCACACCCCGATCCGCGCCAGCGCCGCCGGTGCCACCACCAGCCCCTCCGGCTGCAGATAGCCCAGCCAATCGTGCCGCCCGCCGTCGATCGTCCCGCTCATGCCGCCGGCCACAGATAGATCAGGCCGATCGGCTCCAGCCGCGTCGCCCGCACCCGCGCGGCGGTGCGCAGCCGTTCGGGCTCCCGCACCAGCTCGTCGTCCAGCCGTGTCGCCGCCCGCTCCCAGGACCGCCGATCCGCCGCGCGCTGCCGCGCCTCGGCCGGATCGAGCAACAGCGCGAACTGCCGGTCGTCCTCGCCCCGCTCGCGCCGGATGCGCGCGATCCGCTGGCTTAGCAGCGCTTCCAGCCCCGCCGCCTCGGCCGCCGCGCGCTTCGCCAGCTCGGCCGCCACCCGTTCCGCCCGAACCGCCGCGCGCGCCTCCAGCACGCCGCGCAGATCACTGATGTCCGCCTCCGCATGCGCCGTCGCCATGCTTGCGATCGCCGCTCCGGCCGTCCGCGCATCCTGCAAGGCCGCGATCAGTTCATCCAGCACCCGCGCCTCGGCATCCCGCCCCTCCGCCAGCGGGCGCAGCGGCGACGGGTCACGCGACCGATCCCGCCAGTCGGCCGCGACGCTCAACACTTCCTCGTGCAGCCGTGCCGCATGCTCGCCATAGAGGGCCAACCGCCCGACCAGCACGACGCGCGGGGCAGGGGTGACGGGCGTTTCGATCACGCATGCCCGGTCCAGCCCCTGCTGAAACCCTGCCGACAGAAATCGCCCGAGCAGCCGCCGCACCAGCCGGTGTTCCAGATGCAATTGCACCACATCGCCTGCATCGCGCCCATCGGGCAGGATGGCGGGCGCAAAGCTCACCCGCCGTACGCCTGCGTCCGCACTTGCCCGCCATTCTCCCGGCCGCTCGCCCGGCCTGGGGCCGCGTGCGCGCAATTCGTCCAGCATCGGTTGCCAGCTCGGGTCGTTGGCGAGGGCGGGGCTGGCCTGATCCAGCGTGAAGACCTGCGTGTCGCCCACCGCCGCGCTCGCCCCCCAGCCACCGCCGGCGCGGTTCAGCGCCAGTCCGACCACCGATTGCAATTCTCCGGTGTCCACGCCGACGCGGGCCCGCGCCTTCTCCAGCATCGCCGCCAGGTCCGCCTGTTCGCGCTTCAGCCGCGCCCGCCGCGCCTCATCCCCATCATCCAGATCGCGAACCGCCGCCCGCACCCGCTCGTCCGCTTGCTCGTCACGTATCCGCTCGGCCAGATCCCGCGCCGCCGCCCGGTCGATCCC
>NZ_CAMLAC010000346.1 GCF_946477935.1 uncultured Sphingomonas sp.
GTCCCGCCCCCCGCCGCTCCCGCCGCCGAACCCGTCGACCAGAGCCGCATCGGCTGGGACGAAGTGACCGAGACCATGCAGGTCAACATCGACATCGGCTACGGCCTCGTCCCCCTCGTCGACCAGCGCCGCGGCTCGCCCCTCATGGCCCGCATCACCGGCGTCCGCCGCCAGCTCTCCAAAGAACTCGGCTTCGTGGTGCCGCAAGCCCGCGTCCGCGACGACATCAACCTGGCCCCCTACACCTACCGCCTCATCATCAACGGCGTCATCGTCGGCGAGGACCAGGTCTCCCCCGACGAGATGCTCGCCCTCAACACCGGCCAGGGAGTCGGCCACCTGAACGGCAAGACCGCCAAGGATCCGACCTTCGGCCTCGATGCGACCTGGATCGCCAAGGGCGACGCCGATGCCGCGACCGGCATGGGCTACCTCGTGGTCGACCCGGGCACCGTGATGGCGACGCATCTGAACCATGTGCTCGGCTCCAACGCCGCCGAATTGCTCGGCCCCGACGAGGTCCAGGCGCTGCTCGACGGGCTGAAGGAAACCGCCGCCCAGCTCGCCGGCTCGCTCAGCCCCAACCCGCTCCCCCTCACCACCCTCACGCAAGTGCTCAAGGGCCTGCTTTCGGAGAACATCGCCTTGAAGGAGTTCCGCCGTATCGCCAGCGCGATCGCCGTCGCGGCGCAGAAGACGCTGGATGCCGAGGAGATCGTCGAGCTGATCCGCCCGCGCCTCGGCTCGCTGATCATCCAGAAGCTGTGCGGCCCGCGCGAGCCGTTGCGTGTCATGACGCTCGACGGTCACCTCGAGGCGCTGCTCGGCCAGGCGGTACGCGGCGACGCCAGCCGCCGCCACGTGATCGACCCGGATCTCGGCCGCCGCATCACCGACTCGCTCAGCCACGCCGCGCAGCCGCTGATCGCCGAGGCGCGTCCCTTCGCCCTCGTCGTGCAACCCAGCGTCCGCATCGCGATGCGCAAGCTGCTGCGCACCGTGCTGCCCGATACGCCCGTCCTGTCCTTCTTCGAGGTGCCCGAAGAAAAGGCCGTCGAAGTCGTCGCCGTCATCGGCGCGCCGCAGGCGCTGGCGGCATGAGCGCGCTCCCCATGCAGCAGGCATTCCATGATGCGGTGCCGGTCACTGGGGCGCTCGACGGCGCGCCGCTCACCTACAAGCCGGCGAAGCGCGCCGGCGGCGATGCCGATGCGCTGATCCGCCAGCATCTCCAGCTCGTCCGCCGCATCGCGTGGCATGTGCATGGCAGCATGTCGAGCCTGGTGGAGGTGGAGGATCTGGTCCAGGTCGGCCTCGTCGCACTGGTCGAGGCGGCCGCCACTTTCGAGGAACGCGGCGTCGCCTTCCGCCAGTATCTCAGCACCCGCCTGCGCGGCGCGATGATCGACGAGCTTCGTCGCCAGGCGACCACCACCCGCGGCGCGATGCGCCGTCGGCGGCAATATCACGAGGCGATCGGCGCGCTCACCACGCCCGGCGGGCAGGCCCCGACCGACGCCGCGGTCGCGGAAAAGCTGGGCGTCACCGTAGAGCGTCTGCGCGCCGATTACGCCACGGCCGAGGCGGTGCGCTTCGAGCCGATCGACGAGCTGTATGCCGACGACCTCCCCTGGTTCGCCGACGATACGCCCGACGCCTTCGAACAACTCGCCGATGGCGCGCTGCGCGATGCGCTGATCCAGGCGATCGGTGCGCTGCCCGAGCGCGAGGCGCTGGTCATCCAGCTTTATTATGTCGAGGAACTGAACCTCGAGGAAATCGGTCAGGTGATCGGCGTCGGCGCCGCGCGCGTCTGCCAGATCAAGGGCGCGGCGCATGCCCGGCTCAAGAAGGCACTCGCCGCGCAGCGTTAGCGTCGTCTTCGATCGGACATGATCGCCCTCGCCCTTCGCCGCCTTTGGCGTCTTTTCCCTCTCCCGCCGGGAAAGGGAAGGAGCGGCGCAGCCGCGGAAGGGTGAGCGCGACCGACCGCATCACTCGATCCGGTACAGCCTGAGCGGCGAGCCCTTCGCAATCGGCAGCGGCACCAGCCAGTTCGGCACCCAGCCGCTGGCCATCCGATCGTAGAAGCCACCCGGCGCCCGCGCCCGATAATTGGTCGATTCCGACATGTTCGGGCACAGCAGCAACAAGGTCGCGCCGTGCCGTTTCATGATCGCGCGCGCCTGCGTCTCCGATCCCTGGAACGCGTGCTGCACGTCCAGGATCGCGTCACCGTTGCGGTGATACGGCCCCGCGATCGCGCTGTGATGCGTCGTCACGATCAGCCGCGGCCCCAGATCGACAAAGGTGAACACCGTCTGCGCCGGATAGCGGTTCAACCGCGACAGCACGGTGGTGCGCATGCAATTGCCCGTCGCTGCATTGACGCGCTTCGCATAGGCCTTGGGCCGGTCGATCGGAAACCACTTGATCGCCAGCCCGGCGAACAGGCCCGACACCAGCAGGAACCCCGCCACCGTGCCGCCGACCCGCACGATCAGCAGCCGGTGGTTCAGGAACCAGGGCAGGATCAGCCAGCCGAGCGCCGCCGCCCCCGGTACCGCCAGCAACTGCGCCGCCGGCCCGGCGCGCGCCTGCCACAACAGCAT
>NZ_CAMLAC010000347.1 GCF_946477935.1 uncultured Sphingomonas sp.
GGGCGCGGGATCGCCGAAGCCGGGTGGAAGCAGCGATTCCGGCCGATCCTGCGCCGAGGCGAGCGCAGCCGCGCCCACCAGCCCCAACGTCAGGAATGCAGCGCGCTTACTGAAGATTCGCAAGCGAAACCGCCTTCTCGACCTGGGTCGTTGGCCGTTCGGTGGCGCGACCGCCCAGCAGCGCCATGCCACCCACGACCACGACCACGATGACGACAAGCGAAATGACCAGGCGGGACATGGGACGCAAACCTTGGCTATGAAGCAATGTTGCCCAGCGGATGTTGCCGGGCGCGGTCCCGCTGTATAGCGCAGGTGGCGATGTTGCAAAGCCACAACCCCGCCCCCGCCTCATGGGACGGCCAGCCGATCGTGCTGGTCGGGCTGATGGGCGTGGGCAAATCCACCGTCGGCCGCCGTCTGGCCGCTCGCCTGCGTGTACCTTTCGTCGATGCCGACCACGAGATCGAGGCGGCGGCGGGCATGACCATCGCCGACATGTTCGAAAAATTCGGCGAGGCGCATTTTCGCGACGGCGAGCGGCGGGTGATCGCCCGGCTGGTCGACGGCCGCCCCAAGGTGATCGCCACCGGCGGGGGCGCGTTCATCAACGATGAAACGCGCGCGCTGATCCTGGAGCAGGCGACCGCCATCTGGTTGACCGCCAATACCGACGTGCTGGTCGAGCGGGTGCGCAAGCGCGACACCCGTCCGCTACTGCGCGGCCGCGATCCACGTCAGGTGCTGGCCGATCTGGCGGCCAAGCGGAACCCGATCTACGCGCTTGCCCCCATCCACGTATCCAGCCACCGCGGCCCCCACGAGGCCACGGTCGCCGCCATTCTGAAGGCCATCGGACGATGAAGACCGTCACCGTCGCGCTCGGCGCACGCAGCTATCCCATCCATATCGAGGCGGGCCTGCTGGCGCGTGCGGCCGAGCATCTAGCGCCGCTGGCGCGCGGCCGCACGATGGCGATCGTGACCGACGAGAATGTGCGTCCTCACCTTGCCACCCTGCAAGCCGCGCTGGCCGCCGCCGGTGTCGCGAGCGAGGCGATCGTGCTGCCGCCGGGCGAGAAGACTAAGAGCTGGCCGGTCCTGGCGCAGCTTTGCGACGGCCTGCTGGAACTCGGGGTCGAGCGGCAGGACCATGTCGTGGCGCTGGGCGGCGGTGTGATCGGCGATCTGGTCGGCTTCGCCTGCGCGATCCTGAAGCGTGGATGCCGCTTCGTGCAGATCCCGACCACGTTGCTGGCCCAGGTCGATTCGTCTGTCGGCGGCAAGACCGCGATCAACACGCGCGCGGGCAAGAACCTGATCGGCGCCTTTCACCAGCCAGCCATGGTGTTGATCGATCCGGGCGTGCTGGACACTTTGGCGGTGCGTGAGGTGCGGGCTGGGTATGCGGAGGTGGTGAAGTACGGGCTGATCGACGACTTTGCGTTCTTTGAATGGTGTGAGGCGAATGCCGAGGCGTTGATTGCCGGAGACGGCGAGGCGCGGGTTTACGCGATCGCGCATGCGGTGGCGGCCAAGGCGCGCATCGTCGCGGCGGACGAGCATGAGACGAGCGGTATCCGCGCGCTGCTGAACCTGGGGCATACCTTCGGGCATGCGCTGGAGGCGGAGGCGGGGTTCTCCGACCGGCTGCTGCACGGTGAGGGCGTGGCGGCGGGGTGTGCGCTCGCCTTCCGCTACTCGGCGCGGCTGGGATATTGTACGGGGCAGGAGGCGACGCGGGTGGCGGCGCACATGCGCGCGTGCGGGCTGCCCGACGGTCTGGCCGCGGCGGAAATTGCAGCCTCCGGCAAGACGTTGGTCGCGCATATGCGACACGACAAGAAGATGAGCGCTGGCACCCTGCCCTTCCTGCTGGCACGCGGGATCGGCCAGACCTATCTCGACAGCCGCGTCGATCTGGCCGACGTGGAAGCGTTTCTGGACGAAGAGGCGCGCTGATGCCGAACGGCGTCGCCAAGCGGGACTTGCCCACCAAGGTCTGCCCCGCCTGCGAGCGGCCGTTCACCTGGCGCAAGAAGTGGGCGCGGGACTGGGATCAGGTGGTGTATTGTTCGGATCGGTGCCGCAAGGCGCGGTGAGGCCTCAGGCCTTCACCAGAGTGACCTGCGCGACATCGATGCCGCCGCCGCGGAAACCGCCCTCGCAATACATCAGATAATAGCGCCACAAGGCGACGAACCGCGCGTCGAAGCGGGCGGGCAGACGACCCTCCGCCACCGCGATATCAAAGCGTTCGCGCCATAGTTTTAGCGTTTCGGCATAGTCGAGGCCGAAGGTGCGGGGGGCGTGCCAGTGCAGGCCGCGCGCCTGGGCGAGCTGGCGGAAGCGGGATTGGGAGAGGAGCATGCCGCCGGGGAAGACGTAGCGCTGGATGAAGTCGACGCTGTCGGCATAGGCGGGGAAGACGTCGTCGGCGATGGTGATGTACTGGATCGCGGCCTGTCCGCCCGGCTTCAGCCGCCGGGCGATCATGTCGAGGTAATCAGGCCAATATTCCTGGCCGACCGCTTCCACCATTTCGATGCTGGCGATGGCGTCGTAGGAGCCGGTCACGTCGCGGTAATCGGTGAGCGACACCGAGACGC
>NZ_CAMLAC010000348.1 GCF_946477935.1 uncultured Sphingomonas sp.
GCGTGCCGGTGCGCGCCGTCGTCGCCCATCACGACCCCGCGCGCGACTATCAACTGGGGGTGCAGCATGCCCGGCGACCGGGCAGCGGGGTGCGCGAGGTGCGGCTGGACCTGCCCGCGGCGATCCCGGCGGGAGAGGCCAAGACGCTGGCGGCCACCCTGCTGGCGCGGGCCGAGGGCGCCCGGATGCGGCGCACGGTGACGCTGGACCTCGACGATATGGGCATCGGGCCGGGCGACACGGTGCGGATCGCGGGCGAGGAGGGCGTGTGGCGGGTAACCGAAGTTGCGGTGGAGGCGATGGTGGTGCGGCTGGACCTGGTGCCGCTGGTGCCGGCCAGCCTGCCGCTGTCCGCCGCATCCGGCCGGCATGTCGGGGCGGCCGACCGGGTGGCGGGGGCGACGCGACTGGCGGTGTTCGAGACGCCGGCCCTGGACGATGCGGTGCTGGCGGCGCCGCGGCTGACGGTGGCGGCGGCGGGCGGACCCGGGTGGCGGTCCGCCAGCCTGCACTACAGCCTGGACGACGGGGCGAGCTGGGTCGCAGGGGGGATGACGGCGGCGCCCGCGGTGATGGGAAGGATCGTTGCGCTCGCGCCGGGAGGATCGGCGGCACTGGTCGATGACCGTGCGGATCTTGTCGTTCATGTCGAGGGGCGGTTGCACGACGCCGATGACGCGGCGCTGGACGGGGGCGCGAACCTGGCGCTGCTGGGGGACGAGCTGATCCAGTTCGCGCGCGCCACGGGCGCCGGTGGCGGCCGGTGGCGACTGGAAGGCCTGCGCCGGGGCCTGCGGGGCACGGAGGCGGCGATCGGCGGGCAGCGACCGGGCGACCGCTTCGTCCTGCTGGAGCCGGGCGCGGCGCGGACCATCGATCTGCCGGTCGCGGCGCTGGGCCGCCGGGTGCAGGTGATGGCGCACGGAGTGGGCGACGGGATCGAGGGGGTGGTCGCGACCCTCATGATCGCCGGCGCCTCCGTCCGGCCGCCGATGCCCGCGGGCGCGCGTCAGTACAGGCTGGCGGACGGGCGGGTGGCGATCGGCTGGATACGCCGCAGCCGGGCGGGATGGCGCTGGCTGGACGGGGTGGATGCCCCGCTGGGCGAGGAGCGCGAGGCATACCGGGTGAGCGTCGACGGAACGGATGTGGAGACGGTGGAACCGCGACTGGAGATCGCCGCGGCGCCCGGCGCGGTGGTAGCGATACGCCAGCGCGGTACGCTGGCAGAGTCGCCACCGCTGATGCTGACGGTCATGGGGAGGAACGGGGCATGATGGAATCAAGCGCGCGGATGCGGTTGCCGCTGCTGGTGGCGGGCCAGGCGCAGAAGGAGATTACGCATAACGAGGCACTGGCGTTGATCGATCTGGCGGTGCAACCATCGGTGGTGGAGATAGGGCGCAACGCGCCGCCGGCCGCACCCGCGCACGGGGAGGCATGGGTGGTCGGAGCCGCACCGGAGGGGGCATGGGCGGATCATGCCGGCGCGCTGGCTGGATGGACCGCCGGCGGGTGGCGCTTCATGCTTCCCTGGGTCGGGTTTGCGGTATGGAACCGGGCGGATCGCGGGACGGCCCGGTTCGATGGCGAGGAGTGGCGGCGGACCGCACCCGCTTCCGCGATCGACGCCCCGGCGGGCGGTGGTGTGATCGATGCGGAGGCGCGTGCAGCGATCGGTTCCATGCTGGCGTCGATGCGCGCACATGGCTGGATCAAAGGCTGAATTGCTGGTCCTTCCGCAGAGGTAATCCGGGGGGGAGGATCGTTTCGTCGCCAGTCCAGAACGGTCCGACCGCCGATAAAAGTTGTGCCTTTCGAGCAACACCTTGCGGTTTTTGTCAGCTTGCACGGAAACCAACGCTCCAATAGTGAGTTTGCGCTGTCCGTAGTGACAACCAAGAAAGGGGACTATGATGCGGAAGATTGCCATTGTTCTGGCACTCGCCTCCACCGCTCTGGCTTCGCCCGCCCTCGCCCGCGACAAGTCGTGGTACGTAGGCGTCGAAGGCGGTGCGATGATCGTCGAGGATATCGACTATGACATCACCGGCTCGCGCACTGGCGTGGCCAGCGTCGACCATGATTACGGCTACGACGTCGATGCCGTAATGGGCTATGATTTCGGCGGTTTCCGTCTCGAAACCGAGGTCGGCTATCGCAAGGCAACCGTGGACGGCTTCTCGTCGACCACGCTGACCAACACCGGCATCGGTGCGGGCACCGTTGCAGCCGGCAACTATGACTATGCCGGCGGCTCCAGCTCGGCGCTCAGCTTCATGCTGAACGGCCTGCTCGACTTCGGTGAAGACGACTCGATCCAGGGCTTTGTCGGCGGCGGCGTCGGCGTTGCACGCGTCAAGGCGAACTACGCGCTGAACCAGCGTGCAGACTTCCTGGACGACTCCGACACGGTCTTCGCATGGCAGGCTCTGGCGGGTATCCGCGCGCCGCTGAGCGAGAACCTGGACGCGACGCTGAAGTATCGCTTCTTCAACGCCGAGAACGTCCGTCTGGTCGACATCGCGAACAACACGCATGACGGTCGTTTCCGGTCGCACTCGATCCTGGGTGGCCTGACCTACAACTTCGGTGA
>NZ_CAMLAC010000349.1 GCF_946477935.1 uncultured Sphingomonas sp.
GTGGCGGCGATGTCGGTGGCGGGCGCACGCGGCGCGATCACGCTGGCCGGTGTGCTGACGCTGCCGCTGGCGATGAACGACGGGACCCCTTTTCCAGCCCGCGATCTGGCGATCTTTCTCGCCTCGGGCGTGATCCTCGCCTCGCTGGTGATCGCCAGCGTCGCGCTGCCGCTGCTGCTGCGCGGGCTCGACCTGCCGCCCGAGCATGGCACGGAGGCGGAGCGTGACCGAGCACGGCGGATCGGGGCGCAGGCGGCGATCGCGGCGCTGGAGAAGGAACAGCACCGGATGAGCGAGGACAGCGAGGATGTCGATCATTATGTCGAGATCGCGTCGCGGCTGATGGATGGCTATCGCGACCGGATCGACAGTCTGTCGGACGACACCGATACCAAGCGGCAGGACGAATGGGAGAGTGCCGAGCGCGTCATGCGCCTCGCCGCTATCCGGGCCGAGCGCAAGGCGATCTTCGCCATGGCGCAGACGCGCGAAATCAACATGGAAACGGCGAGCCGGCTGGGGCGCGAGCTAGACCTGCTCGACGCCAGGCTTTCCACCGCCCGCTGATCCTTGCCGCCGGTCGCACGAACCGCTTAGGTAACGCTATCGACGGATGGAGGGGCGATGCTGCGGGGTTTGGCTTGGGCGGCGGGCGTGTTGGCGATGCTCGGCGGATCGGCGGCGACGGCCGATCGCTGGCAGGCGAGCTGGGGTGCCGCGCAGATGGCGACGGCGGGGGACACCGCATGGCCGGAGGCCCGCGCCCGCGACGTCACGCTGCGCCAGATCGTGCGCGTCTCGACTGGCGGCAAGCAGGTCCGGGTGCTGCTGTCCAATGCGCATGGCACCGGGCCGCTGACCATCGACGCAGCGGCGGTGGCACTGGCTCCCGCTCCCGGCACGCCGCGTGCGGGCACGGCCCGGCCGCTGCGCTTCGCGGGCAAGGCAACCGTCACCCTCGCGGCGGGTCAGGAACGCTGGTCCGATGTCGTCGCCATGGCCCTGCCCCCCGCCGCCGATGTTGCGGTCAGCCTGTATCTGGCCCGTGTACCGGCGCCGCAGACCGGCCATCCCGGTGCGCGCGCCACCAGTTTCCTGACCAGCGGCAATCATGTGACCGACGCCGACCTGCCGGGTGCCGAGGCGGTGACGCGCTGGTACTGGCTGGCCGGGATCGACGTGTCGGCTGCCCGTCCGGCCACGATCGTCGCGGTGGGGGACTCGATCACCGACGGCTACGGCGTAAAACCTGAGCGCAACACGCGCTGGACCGACGTGCTGGCGGCACGCCTGCGCGGCAATGCCTCGACCCGGACGATCGGACTGGTCAATGCCGGGATCGGCGGCAACCGGGTGCTGAACGACGGGATCGGCCCGCGGCTGGTCGATCGCTTCGACCGCGATGTGCTGGGTCGCAGCGGTGCGCGCTGGGCGATCCTGCTGGAAGGGGTGAACGATCTCGGCACGCTGACCCGGGATGCGCCGGCGACGCCGGCCGCGCATGCCGAACTCGTCCGGCGGATCACCGGTGCTTTCGCCGACATGGCGGCAAAAGCCCATGCCCGCGGTATCGGCCTGATCGGGGGCACGATCATGCCGTTCGGCGGCAACGACTATTACCATCCCGGCCCGGAGCTTGAGGCCGATCGGCAGGCGATCAACCGCTTCATCCGCGAGAGCGGTACGTTCGACGCGGTGATCGACTTCGACGCGGTGATGCGCGATCCCGTGCATCCCGACCGGCTGGCACCGCAATATGACTCCGGCGACCATCTCCACCCGTCCGAGGCCGGCTATCGCGCGATGGGCGAGGCGGTTCCGCTGGGGTTGTTCGCGCCGGCCGCGGCAACGCCAATGGCGCTGACCTTCGACGATCTGCCCGCGCACGGCCCCCTGCCCCCGGGCGTCACGCGATTGAGCGTGGTGCGGCAGATCGCCGCGACGCTGGCGGCCGAGAAGGCACCGGCGTTCGGCTTCCTGAACGGCGGGTTCGGCACCGATACGCCGGCGGACAGCGCCGCGGCGACCGCGGCGTGGACGCGCGCTGGGCTGGCGCTGGGCAGCCATGGCTATGCGCATACCGCGCTCGATACGCTGGGCGCGGCGGGGTTCGCGGCGGACCTGGCGCGGAACGAAGCGGTGTTGCGGCGCGTGGCGCCGGGGGACTGGCACTGGTTCCGCTACCCCTTCCTGAACGAAGGCAGCGATCCCGGCGTGCGCGATGCGGCGCGCGGGGTGCTGGCAGAACGTGGCTACCGCATCGCGGCGGTGACGACGAGCTTCGCCGATTACGACTGGAATGCCCCCTATGCCGCCTGCATGGCGAAGGGCGATGCCGCCGCCGTCGCGCGGCTTGAGGCGGGATATCTGGCCGATGCGCGCGCCGCCGCCGTCGCGGCGCGGGCCGCAGGGGGCGAGACGCCGCAGGTGCTGCTGATGCATGCCGGCGCATTCACCGCGCGCATGCTGCCCCGGCTACTCGCCATGTACCGCACCATGGGCTTCCGCTTCGCGCCCTTGGCCGAGGTGGAGCGCGATCCCTTCTATGCGGCAGCGGTCGACCCGTCTCGGCCGGGGCCTACCGCTT
>NZ_CAMLAC010000350.1 GCF_946477935.1 uncultured Sphingomonas sp.
GGCAGCGAGATGTAGAGCGCGGCAAAGCACAGGTAGAAGCGCGGATCGCGAACGAGGTGGTGTTCGGATATTCGGGCGAGGCGTATTTCTATGCCTGGGCGCGGGTGCGGGCCAGGATGGTGACGGCGCCGTTCGGGGCGGTGAAGGACGTCAGCATCCTGTCCGCGATCGCGGGCAATGCGATCACGCTGCTGATGATCGTGATCGCGCTGCCGCTGGCGCGCGGGCTGTTGAGTGCGGACCAGATGCGCACCGTGCTGGGATCGACCGCGATCGTGATGGCGACATCGCTGCCCTTCCTGATCTTCTCCAAAAAGGTCTTCTCGCTCGATCGGCCGCTATTGTGGTGGGTGTTCGGCGCACACTGCCTGCGCCTGCTGGCCGGATCGGTGCTGATCGCGCTGACCTGGCATTTCGCGCTGCCCGACGTGTCGATCGGCATGTGGCTGTTCCTGGCGGCGGGACGCCTGCTGGTATCGCGCCTGCCGCTGGTGCCGAACAAAGACCTTCTTTTCGCCAACTTCGCCATCATACTGATCGGGCAGGACCGGGCATTGTCGGAACTGGTGGCATTCACCGCCGCGCTGACCCTGCTGGTTCATGTGGTACTGATCGGCGCGTTCGGGCTGCATGCATTGCTGACGAGGTCCAGAGAATGAAGGCTTGGTGGTTGGGGATGCTGGCGGCGGCGATGGTGCCGGGGGGTGCCGCGGCGCAGGTGATCGGGCCGGATGCGGCGGCCTGCACCAGCAACCGGGGGCCGGCGGTGCTGGTCCATGTGCAGGGGCTGAAGGACCGCAAGGGCAATCTGAAGCTGGAGCTGTATCCGGCGACCGCCGACGACTTCCTGAAGGACGACCGCGACCTGCTGGCCCAGGGCAAGACGTTCCGCCGGGTCCAGGCGCCGACGCCGCCATCGGGCAATCCGTCGCTGTGCATGCGCGTGGCCCAGGCAGGGCGCTATGCGTTGCTGCTGATCCACGACCGCGACGGCAAGAACAAGTTCAGCTTCTGGAGCGACGGCGCGGGTTTTGTCAGCCAAGAGAAGATTGGCCGGAAGCGGCCCAAGGTGGAGCAGGCGGTGGTGCAGATCGGGCCGGGGGTGACCACGCTGACGATCCGCCTGCAATATCTGCGGGGGCTGGGCGGCTTCGGCCCGGTCGACCCGGACTGAGGCGGAACGAGCGCTTGCGCATCGTCGACGTCAACGAATTCTATTCGCCCACGGGCGGCGGCGTGCGTACCTATATCGATCGCAAGATCGGCCTATTGGCGGATATGGGGCACGAACTGATCGTGCTGGCGCCCGGCAGGGAAAACCGGGTGGACGTGCGGCCCGGCGGCGGCCGGGTGGAATATATCCGCTCGCCTGGCATGCCGTTCGACCGCAATTACGGGCTGTTCTGGGACGCAGGCCCGATCCATGCCGCGCTGGACCGGTTGCAGCCGGACGTGGTGGAATGCTGCTCGCCATGGCGGCCGGCCTGGATCGTCGGGCAATGGCAGGGCCCGGCGCTCAAATCCTTCTTCATGCACAACGACAATGTCGCGGCCTATCCGCTGCGCTGGTTCGAGGGGATGGCGAGCCCGGCGCGGATCGAGCGGGCCTTTGCCTGGTACAGCCGCTATATGGGTCGGTTCCTGGACCATTATGATGTGGTGGTGACCAACGGGCCCGCGCTGGAAAAGCGGCTGCGCCCGCGCGGGGTGCGGATCGATGCGGCGATGCCGCTGGGGATCGAGCGGACGCATTTCTCACCCAATTTGCGCGACGAGGAATTGCGCCGATCTTTGCTGGCGGAGTGTGACCTGCCCGAACACGGCCTGTTGCTGCTGGGGCTGGGGCGGCACCATGCCGAGAAGCGCTGGGCGATGGTGATCGATGCGGTGCTGCGTGCGGGAACGACGCTGCCGGTGGGGCTGATCCAGATCGGCACGGGCAATGACAGCGCCCGGCTGGAGGCGCGCGCCGCCGGGTCGCCGCACATCCGGCTGTTCCGCCCGGTCTATGACCGTGAGCGGCTGGCGCGGATCATGGCGAGCGCGGACGCGCTGATCCACGGTGCGGAGGCCGAGCCGTTCGGGCTGGTGGCGTGCGAGGCGATGGCGTCCGGCCTGCCGCTGATCGTGCCGGACACCGGCGGGTGCGCCGAGGTGGCCGATCCGGCATGTGCCGAGCTGTACACGGCGCGCGATTCGCGCGCCTGTGCGGCGGCGATCGGACGGCTTTATGCGGGGGATCGGGCCGCGTTGCGCAAGGCGGCTGCCGCGGCCGCCGCGATGGTACGCAGCGACCGCGAACATGCCGAAGAACTGATGGCCTATTATGCGCGGGCGCTCGTCCAGCGCGCGGCCGGTCAGGTGGGACGGCGATCCGGTGCAGCGCCGGCCTGCGGGCTTTCGTCGGCGGCACCGGGGGTGTTGGGATCGTACTCCTCGCCGGGCGCGCCGCCGCCCGCGGCGGTGCCGCTGCCACGGACGATGCCTTCCGGCGCGACCGCCTGCGCATCCTGCCCGGCGCGCCATTCGGCCTGCCCGGCGCTGTCATATTC
>NZ_CAMLAC010000351.1 GCF_946477935.1 uncultured Sphingomonas sp.
TGCGAGCGCCGTCTATGCTCGCATCCGCCTGGTCTTCAAGCCGCGGGCGGAGGCCCTGGCCGAACACATCGCCGATCGCTTCAACCAGGTGAAGGACAATTGGGCGTTTCTGGTCGAGGAACATACCGCCTCGCAGCGCGCCGGCCTATACCGCCGCCTCTATGCCGATATCGGCGACCTGCTGCGCGTCGCGCCCGATCATGCCGGCGCCCGCGCCTATTGGGCGGACATCAACTACCGGCCGGAGAACCTGCCGCCCGTAACGCTGCCCCCGGTCCCTGCCGGCACGCCCGCCTGGGCCTTTCGCCAGTTGCAGGATCTATCGCTCGCGCACCGCTTCGTGGAGTGGTGGATCGCCGAGCGACAGGTGCCGTACGGTGATTTCGGTGGCGGCCTGTCCGACGACACCGACCTTGTGCAGCAATGGCCGGCGCTCGCGCTGATGGGGGTCGCGCCCGACCGGATCAATGCCTCGCTGCGTGCGCTCTCCGATGCGGTCTATCGCAACGGCATGATCGTGAACGGGCTGGGTGCGATCACCACCGACGAGCTGCATGCCTATGAGGAAGGGCTGAACTCCAACGCAGCGCGGCTGTACCTCAACTGGGGCGAGCCGATCGCGGTCGAACGCCTGATGGAGAATACCCGCGCCCTGGGCGGCGTCATCCTGCCCAACGCGGCTGGCCATCACCACTTCGCCTCCAACTGGTATGGCGGCAACCGCATCTATCGCGAAGGGCCATGGGAATGGCAGAAGCCATACAGCTTCACCGTCCTCCATGGGCCGATGCTGGTCGGCCTGTTCAACGGCAATGCCGCCGCACGCGGCCTTGTCACCGGGGTGATCGACGGCTGGCTGGCGCACGGCACCAATGGGGCCGATGGCCTCTGGTCCTATCCCAACGAGATCAACTGGCGCACCGATGCCACCCGGGTGGGCGATGGCGGCGGCGCCACCGTGCCGTTGCAGGGCGCGTGGGCGGCATGGCGCTTCACCGGCGATGCGCGCTACCTGCGCCCGGTCGAGGCGCGTCTCGCCAAGGCAGGCCCCGCCGCGTTCGCCGAATTCAACGAGGCGCCCGGCCTGATCCCCGGCGGCGCGGCGCTGCTGGGGAAGGCCGCCACCGGCGACAGCGACATCGGTCGCTACGCCCGCTGGCAGACCTCCGGCGACACCGCAGCCCTCGCCACGCTCCACGCCGAGGCTGCGACCGAAAAGATGCAGCGCATGGACATGCTGACCGAGGGGCATTGGTGGAGCGACCGGGTCGACATGCCCACCGACCTGTTGCAACGCGAACGGCTCGGCGGCGTTGCGCTGAAGCGCAACCAGAGCTGGCCCGGCAACACGGTAAGCTGGCGCTTTCTCGAAGACGGTGCGGCCGAGCGTGTCGCGATCCTGATGCCCGGCGCCACCCGCACCCGTTTCCGCGTCATCGCGTACAACACCACCGACCGGCCGCAGCGTGCGACGATGACCGGCTGGTCGATCGACCCCGGCCGCTGGACGGTGCAGCGCGCCACCAGTGCCGATGAGGCGCGCACGCTGATCCCCGATGGCCCCGCCGCCACCGCTACACTCGAACGCAGTCTGGGGACGGAAGTCGTCTTCGCACCCCGCACCACCACCGTGTATGATTTCGCGCTCGCCGAACCCGACACCCCGGTAGAGGATCGCGCCGATCTCGGCATCGGCCTCGACGATGTGGTGGCGAACGGCCGCGGCATCGCCCTTACCGTCCACAGCCTCGGTGCGCGTCCCGTACCCGGTGGCGAGGCCCGTCTGCTCGCCGCCGACGGCCGGGTACTGGCCACCGCCGCGATCCCGGCGATGGCGGCTCCCACCGATCTGCGCCCGCGCACCACGCGCCTGCGCCTGCCCCGCCGCGCCGGCGCCACCGCCGTCGAGGTCGCGCTGACCGGCGACGCCCCGGAGGTGACCCGCCTCAACAACCGCGTGACCCTGCCCCAATGACCCGCTGGAGCCGCCGTGCGGTGCTGGGCGGCGCCATCGCGCTGGCGGCGGCTCCGGTCCGGGCGCAGGGCATCCGCGCCGCGCTCGATCACGCCGCCACCCTCCCCCCGGCGGACGCGCTTGCGCTGCTCCGACCGCTCACGGCCACGACGCTGCGCGACCGGCTCGACCTCGACACCGCCCGCGCCGGTCTCGCCGCAGAGGTCCGGCTCGCCACCACGCCGTCCTATCTCTGGCAACTCCGCCGCATCATCGGCGACACGGTGGCCCCCGCCAGCGCGCGCATCCGGCTGACCCGCGAACACACCCGCCTGCTCGCCCGCGCCGGCCGCCTGTTCGCCACTCTCGGCGACAGGAACGGCTCGATCGGCGAACGCTATCGCCGGCTCTGGACAGACGCGCGGTTCCTCTACCCCGACAGCGAAGCCGGCCGGAACCGCGCCATTGCCGACATGCACGCGACGCTGGATCGCTGCCGCTCCGATCTTTCCGCAGTCTTCGGCCCGGTTCCGCCATGGTGCCTGAACGTCCGTCCCGCCCGCATGACCGCGGCCGAGGATGCGGCGGGCA
>NZ_CAMLAC010000352.1 GCF_946477935.1 uncultured Sphingomonas sp.
GCATCCACGCCTTTCATCATCCGTTCGGCTGTTCGCAACTGGGCGACGATCTCGCGGACACGCGGCGCATCCTGGCCGCGCTGGCCGATCACCCCAATGCGGCCGGCGTGCTCCTGGTCGGGTTGGGGTGCGAGGAGAATCAGCTCACGGACTTGCTGGCTGCCATTCCCGCCGGGCGCCGCAATGTCATTCGCCACGTCGCCGCCCGGGCAGCACACTGCTCGACGAACTGGTCGAGATGGCGGCGACCGCGCAGCGTACCGCCGTGCCCTTGTCCAAGCTGGTACTGGGGGTGAAATGCGGTGGCTCGGACGGCCTGTCCGGTCTGACCGCGAACCCGGTGGTCGGCCGGGTCACCGACATGGTGACCGGCAGCGGCGGCGCCACGATCCTGACCGAGATTCCGGAGATCTTCGGTGCCGAGCAGATTTTGATGAACCGCGCCACCGACGATGCGGTGTTCGGCGACACCGTCGATCTGGTCAACGGGTTCAAGCGCTATTTCCTCGACCATGGCCAGCCGGTGTCCGAAAACCCTTCGCCCGGAAACGTGGCCGGCGGCATCACCACACTGGAGGAAAAGTCGCTGGGCGCGGTGCAGAAGGGCGGCCACGCACCGCTGACCGACGTCATCCGCTATGGCCAGCGCACGACCAAGGCCGGCCTGACGCTGCTGGAGGCGCCGGGCAACGACGCGGTGTCCGCCACCGCGCTGACCGCGGCCGGTGCCACGATGATCCTGTTCACCACCGGCCGTGGCACGCCGCTGGGCTTTCCGGTGCCCACCGTTAAGATCGCCTCGAACAGCGTGCTGGCGGAACGCAAGGCGCGCTGGATCGACTTCGATGCCGGGCAGGCCCTGGAACACGGCGTGGACGGCACCGCCGACGCGCTGCTTGACACCATGATGCGGATCGCCTCGGGCGAGCCCACCTGTGCCGAGCGCAATGACGAGCGGGAAATCGCCATCTGGAAGCGCGGGGTGACGCTGTGAGGCAGTTGTCGGCCAGCACGCTCGCCGATGTACCCGCGACGGTCGCGCGGCCGCGCTACGACCCCGCCACGATATCGATCGGCGTCGTCCATTTCGGGCCGGGCGCGTTCCACCGGGCGCATCAGGCCGCCTATTTCGACGCGCTGCTGGCCGATGATCCCCGCTGGGGTATCGCTGCCGTGTCGCTGCGGACGCGGGGCGTGGTCGATGCGCTGGCGGCGCAGGACGGGCTTTACAGCCTGACCACGCTGGAGGAAGCGACGGCCGCGCGGGTAATCGCCGCCCACCGTGCCTGGCTGGGGCCGGATGATGGCGCCCGCACCCTTGCGCTGCTGGCGCAGGAAACGGTCCATCTCGTCACCACCACGGTGACCGAAAAAGGCTATTGCCTCAGCGGCGACGGACGGCTGGACATGCACCACCCGGACATCGTCTCCGACCTTGCGGCGCTGGCCGCGCCCGTGCCGGCTTTTCCCCGCAGCGTGATCGGCTGGATCGTCGCCGGTGCGGCGGCGCGGGGGGCGGCCGGTCTCCCGCCATTCGCGGTCCTCTGCTGCGACAACATGCCGGGGAACGGCGATCGCCTGCGCGCTGCGACGATCGCCTTCGCGCGGCATCTGGATACCGGGCTCGCCGACTGGATCGCGGCGCACTTCGCCTTTCCCAACACGATGGTCGATGCGATCACCCCGGCGACGGACGAGGCGCACCGCGAACGCGCCGCGGCATTGCTGGGCATGGAGGACGCCGCGGCCGTCCAGCGCGAGGCGTTTTCGCAATGGGTGATCGAGGACATGGCCCTGCCGGGTGCGCCAGCCCTCGACTCGGTCGGGGTGGTGCGCACCGCCGATGTTGCCGCCTATGAACGCGCCAAGTTGCGGATGCTCAACGGCGCGCATTCGGCACTCGCCTATCTCGGCATCGCGCGCGGTCATGTCAGCGTCGCCGACGCGATGAGGGACGGTCCGCTCGCCACCCTGGTGGAAGCGATGGTCCGCCAGGACGTCATCGCCACGCTGGTGCCGACGCCCGGGCTGGATAGCGCGCGCTATGCCGACGACATCTTCGCGCGCTTCCGCAATCCCGCCATCCACCATCTGTTGCGCCAGATCGCCTGGGACGGGTCGCAGAAACTGCCCTACCGCATCCTGGACACGCTGATGGACGCCCGCGCATTGGGCCGCCCCATCGACCGGCTGCTGCTGCCGGTGGCTGGATGGATGCGCTTCGTGGCGGATACCACGCAGGGCGGCGGGACGCTGGTCGATCCGCTGGCCGATCGCCTCGCGCACATCGCCGCCACCGCTCCCGACCGCCCGGCGCTGATCGACGGCCTGTTGCGGGTGGAACAGATCTTCCCCGCCGCCCTTGCCGACGATGCCGCCATCCACCGCGGGCTGGCCACGGCGATGGACCGGCTGGACGGTAACCTGGCACCGCCCAGCTGAGGGCAGGCGGTCAGGGCGTATCCGTCATCGGCCTTGCGCCCGGCGTCGCTTCGTCCCCCGTCGGCGTCAGGCGCACGTCGAAGGCGACAGGCTCCAGCAC
>NZ_CAMLAC010000353.1 GCF_946477935.1 uncultured Sphingomonas sp.
CGGAGACGACAATGCACTAACTATCAACCCGGACCACCCGGTGGGGGCTGCTCACTACCTTGCCATGTTCCTAGTGCTGGCCGCGCTGATCCTGCGACCGGTGGGGTTCAAGTATCGCTCGAAAAAGCCGGATCCGGCCTGGCGCAGCCGCTGGGACTGGGCGCTGTTCGTCGGGGGACTGGTGCCCGCGCTCGTCTTCGGCGTCGCGGTCGGCAATGTGCTGGTCGGCGCGCCCTTCCGCCTCGATAGCGATCTGCGCGCCTTTTACGACGGGACGCTGCTCGGGCTGTTCACGCCCTTCACGCTGGTCTGCGGGCTGTTGTCGGTGGCGATGCTGGTGCTGCACGGTGCGGCGTGGCTGTCGATCAAGGTCGAGCATGGTCCCGTCCACGACCGGGCAAGGGCATTCGGCACGGTGGCGGCCATCGCCTCCATCCTGCTCTTCGCGGTCGGCTTCGCCTTCGTCGCATGGGGCGATATCGGCTACCGGATCGTCGGCACGGTCGATCCCCTCGGCCCGTCCAACCCCTTGCGCATGACGGCGGAGCAAGCGGGCGGCGCATGGCTCGACAATTATGCAACCTATCCGTGGATGATGGCGCTGCCCGCGCTCGGCTTTGCCGGGGCCGCGCTGGCGCTGATCGGTATCCGCAGCGGACGCGAAGTGCTGACCTTTGCGGGGTCGTCGCTCGCCGCGACAGGGATCATCGCCACCGTCGGCTGCGCGATGTTCCCCTTCATCCTGCCGTCCAGCATCGACGCGCATAGCAGCCTGACGGTGTGGAACGCCTCGTCCACGCAGAAGACGCTGGGTATCATGCTGTTCGTCACGCTCCTCTTCCTCCCGATCGTGCTCGCCTACACCGCCTGGGCCTATCGGGTGATGTTCGGCCGCGTGACGGCGGACGCAGTGCGCACCAATCCCGACTTCTACTGAGAAAGGAACGACCCATGTGGTATTTTTCCTGGGTGCTGGGGCTCGGCCTCGCGATCGGCTTCGGCATCCTCAACGGCATCTGGCACGAATTCCATCTGCCGCAGGAGGATGATGTGTCACCGCGACACTGACAGATAGGACAATCCGTCCGGCGACAGGGAAGCTTGGCCCCGCTATAGGGCAAGGCCATGATCCCGAACGACATCTGTGCCAATTGCGCGGTGCGCGACCGGGCCTTGTGCGGCAGCCTGGACGACCGGGAGCTGCTCGCCCTGAACGCCATCGGTCAGCGCCGCCGGGTCGCGCGCGGCCAGACCATCGCCTGGGCGGGCGACGAAGCGGTGATCTGCGGCAACCTGCTGACCGGCGTGCTGAAGCTGGTCGCCGCCACCGTCGACGGCCGCGAGCAGACGGTCGGCCTGCTCTACCCTGCCGATTTCTTCGGGCAGCCCTATGCGGGCGATGTCGACTTCACCCTGACCGCGCTGACCGAGGCGGAGCTGTGCGTCTTTCCCCGCGCCGCCTTCGAGCGGGTGCTGGAGGATCATCAGCGCATGGAGCGCCTGTTGCTCCAGCGCACCTTCGAATCGCTGAACGAGGCGCGCGGTCGGATGCTGGTGCTGGCGCGCAAGTCGGCGGGGGAGAAGCTGGCGGGCTTCCTGCTCGACATGGCGGCGCGCGCCGGGACCAGCGGGTGCCGGGCCAGCCGCGACGGGCCGGTGACGTTCGACCTGCCGCTGACGCGCGGGCAGATCGCCGATGTGTTGGGCATGACGATCGAGACGGTCAGCCGCCAGCTGACCCGGATGAAGCAGAGCGGGGTGATCGGTCTGCCCGGCGGCCGCGCCATCACGATCAGCGACCGCGAGGCGCTGGCGGCACGCGCCGAAGCCGCCTAAGCCGCCACACTTTCCGCCAGCGCATCGACCAGCAGGCCGCGCGCGCTCGGGGTGAGCCGGTGCCCGGCCAGCGCGATGATGGCCAGCTGCTCGAAATCGACCGCGCGGCGGCATCCGGTGAAGAAGTTACGCAGCATATGGCCCAGCGTCTCGGGAGCGGCGAAGGCATCCGCCTCGGCAAAGGCCGCGGCCAGTTCGCGCGCCGCCGCCGCATCCGCCTCATGCCGGTGGCGGATATGGTCAAGCAGCGTGTCGGTGAGCGGATCGGTCAGCCCGTTGCACAACATCGCCTCCAGATAGGCGCCGTCCGCCTGCTCGCCCCGCGTCACCAGCGTTTCGAGCGCCTGCAGGAACAGCGTCATGGTCGCGGCGACGGGACGATCGGGCAAGGCATCCGCCATCGCCTCCGCCTGCCCGCATAGCGCCAGCCGACGACGATGCTCCTGAAGCAGGCGAATCAGGTCGATTTCCTGAATGATGTGCCAGCGCCGCGCGAACGGCACGACGCTGCCTTGAAGTGGGTTGCGATCCATGGCGGGTCTTCTCCTTCGCCTTCCTGGTGACGAAGGAACGCGGCCGCCGCATTGACGATGGTCAATCAGTGCTGGCGGGCGAGATGCCGGTGGATGGTGCCGCGGTGGACGCCCAGTTGCCGCGCCGCCGCCCAAACATTGCCATCATGCGCCGCCAGCGCCGCCTCGATC
>NZ_CAMLAC010000354.1 GCF_946477935.1 uncultured Sphingomonas sp.
GCCCCGGCGGGGGGCGGGGAGTCGAGAAGCGCGTCGAGCAGATCCAGGGGAAGGTTGTCGACGACTTCCCAGCCCAGATCCTCCAGCGTCTTGAGAACGGTGGAGGTGCCCGCGCCGGACATGCCGGTGACGAGCAGGATGCGTTTGGGGATCATTCGGGTGTCGCCTCGGGATGCGCCAGGGCCAGTTCGACCTTTATCGGCGCGGATGCGGGAATGGGATCGAGCACCAGTTCGCGGACCGCGACGCCGGCGACGCGGCGGGTGCGACGCTCGGGCAGGCGGGCAGGCGTCTCATCCAGGCGGACGATGAGCGTGACGGGCACATTCTCGACATGGGGCAGCGCCACGATGCCGAGCCCGCGCACCTCGATACGGCCGGCGATGGTGGCGGGGGCGCGGGCGAGCAGGCGGTCGCGTTCGCGGACCAGCAGGGTGTAGTCATCGCTGACCAGCCGCGCGCCGCGATCGATCAGGCGGAGCGCAAGGTCGGACTTGCCCGCACCCGATCGCCCCTCGATCAGCACCGCATGGTCGCCGATCGCGACGCAACTGGCGTGCAGGGTTTCGGAAGATGGTATCGCCAGGGTATTCGCGCTCCGTGTCAGCGAGACGGGGCCAGCGGTATGCGCACGACGAAGCGCGCACCCCTGATCCGGTCCTCTCGCGATTCGACGATTATGCTGCCCTGATGCGCCTCCACGATCGTTCGTGCAATGGCGAGGCCGAGGCCGGAATGCCGGCCGAATTCCTCTCCATCGGGGCGGTCCGAATGAAAGCGGCGGAAGATCGCCTCGCGCGCATGTTCCGGGACACCGGGGCCTTCGTCTTCAACGCGGACGACGAGCGTGCCATCGTCGGGGGCGACGCCGATCGCGACGGTGCCGCCATCGGGCGAAAAGGAGATGGCGTTTTCGATCAGGTTCTCGAACACCCGTTCCAGTCGCGCGCCTTCGCCCTGGACGGTCCAGTCGGCGGGGCCGACCGCGTCGAGGCGCAGGCGGATGTCGCGTTCGACGCCGCGGGCGATGCGCTGGTCGAGGAGGGCGCGGATGAGGGCGACGATGTCGACGGGCTCGAACTTGGCGCGGCTGAGCTGTGCGTCGAGGCGCGAGGCGTCGGAGATGTCGGTGATGAGGCGGTCGAGCCGGTGGACGTCGTCGCGCACGATCGCGAGCAACTGCTGCTGAAGGGCGGGGTCACTGATCCGGTCGAGGCTTTCGACAGCGGAGCGCAGCGAGGCGAGGGGGTTCTTCAGTTCATGGGTGACGTCGGCGGCGAAAGCCTCGGTCGCGTCGATGCGGTCGCGCAGCGCCAGGCTCATGTCGGAGAGCGCGCGGGCGAGCATGCCGAGTTCGTCGCGGCGATCGGGCAGGCGGGGTACGACCACTTCGCGGGCGCGACCGAGGCGGACGCGGACCGCTGCGCGGGCGAGGCGGCGTAAGGGACGGACGATGGTGCGGGCGAGGAACAGCGACAACAGCACCGAGATCAGCGTGACGACGCCGAGCACGACGCTGAGGCGGAAGCGTTCGCTGCGCACCGTTTTGGTGATGCTGCGCGCGTTGATCGTGGTCATCACCGTGCCGCCACCACGCACGGGTGCCGCGGCGGTGATGACGGGGGTGCGATCGGGCGCGCGCCAGACGCTGGTGGCGATCACGCCGCGCCGTTGCGCTGCGGCGACGTCGGGCCAGCCGCGTCCGTCGCGCTGTTCGCGGTAGAGCGGCGCGCGGGTAGCGCCGGCGACGGTATCGATCACCGCGTCGAGCAGGCGCGCGCTGACGGCCCGCCAGCCCTGCTTGTCGGGATCACGCAGCACGACGTTGCGCAGGCCGAGCGCGCGACTGTCGGCGACCAGCGCGCCGGCGGGGTCGTAGAGGCGAATGCGCGTATCGGTGTCGGCGGCGAGGCGCAGGATCAGCCGGTCGCGCTGGTCCTGCACGACGGTGCCGATCGCCTCCGCCACCAGCCGCGCCTCGCGCCCGGCCTGCGCAACGCGGCTGTCGACGATGCGGCTGCGATACGAGTCGAGATAGAAGAAGCCGCCGGCGAGCAGCAGCAGCGCAAAGATGTTGACCGCCAGGATGCGTCGGGTGAGCGAGATCTGCCCCGACCAGCGCAGCGCGAGGTCGGAGGCCTCACTCCTCGGAGAATCGGTAGCCGGCGCCATAGAGCGTTTCGATGGAGTCGAATTCAGTATCGACCTGCCGGAATTTGCGGCGCAGGCGCTTGATATGGCTGTCGATCGTGCGATCGTCGACATAGATGTCGTCCTGATAGGCGGCATCCATCAACTGGTTTCGGGTCCGCACGATGCCCGGCCGCTGCGCCAGCGTTTCGAGGATCAGGAACTCGGTGACGGTGAGCGTCACCGGCTCGCCGTTCCAGGTGGTGCGGTGACGCGCCGGGTCCATCGTCAGGCGGCCGCGGACCAGCGGGCCGGTGGGCGCCTCCGTCGCGCCTCCGGCCGCGGCCGTGCCCGGCTGGGTGATTTCCGAGCGGCGCAGGATGGCGCGGAC
>NZ_CAMLAC010000355.1 GCF_946477935.1 uncultured Sphingomonas sp.
TGGGCTGGGAGGTGCCGGCATCGGCGTTCCAGTCGGTCAACGGCATCTTCATCATCCTGCTGGCGCCGGTTTTCGCCTGGCTGTGGACCGCGCTTGCCAGGCGGCGGCTGGACCCCAGCGCGCCGCTGAAGTTCGGCATCGGCCTGATCGGGGTGGGTGCGGGCTTCCTGGTGCTGGTCACAGGGGCGGCGGCCTATGCGGGGGCGCCGACGCCGGTGATCTTCATCTTCCTGGTCTATCTGATCCACACCATGGCGGAACTGTGCTTCTCGCCCGTCGGACTGGCGGCGATGACACGGCTGTCGCTGCCCAGCATGACCGGGCTGATGATGGGCACCTGGTTCCTGGCGACGGCGGCAGGGAACTTCATCGCCGGGCTGATCGCGCAGGCGAGCGGCGGCGAGGGCGCCGGGCCGGAAAAGGTGCTGGAGGTTTACGGCCGGATCGGCTGGTTCTCGATCGGGGTCGGCGTGGTCGTGCTGGTGATCTCGCCGCTGGTGGCGAAGCTGATGCACCTCGACCTGTTGAAGGAGGATGCCGGGCACGGGCTGGCCGGTGAGAACGAACTGGCCGAGCCGGCCGCGGCGGGGACCGATACGCGGCTGGAGAAGACGCCGCGGCGGTGATCTGACGGGGTGGGGCATGGCTGCCCCACCCCTCACATGATCAAAGCCGCGTCATCGACAGGGCCTTTTCGCCGTAGCGCGGGCCGGCGGTGCCGCCGCGGGGGGCGGCCTGGTCGAGACGTTGCAGGTCGTCGGCCGATAAAGTGAGGTCGGCGGCGGCCATCGAATCCTCCATCGTCTGGCGACGCTTGGCGCCGGGAATGGGGACGATGTCGTCACCCTGCGCGAGCAGCCAGGCGAGCGCGACCTGGGCCGGGCTGGCGCCATGCGCGTCGGCGATGCTGCGCGCGACGTCGACGATCTTCAGGTTCTCGCCGAAATTCTCTTCCGAATAGCGCGGGTCGTTACGGCGATAGTCGCCCTCGGGCAGGTCGTCGCGCGTCTTGATCTGGCCGGTCAGGAAGCCGCGGCCGAGCGGGCTGTACGGCACGAAGCCGATGCCGAGTTCGCGCAGCACGGGCAGGATGTCGCCCTCCACATCGCGTTCCCACAAGGAATATTCCGACTGGACCGCGGCGATCGGGTGGACGGCAGCGGCGCGGCGGATGGTGTCGGCGCCGGCCTCCGACAGTCCCAGGCGGCGGACCTTTCCTTCTTCGACCAGGCGACCCATCTCGCCGACGGTGTCCTCGATGGGGACATTGGGGTCGACGCGGTGCTGGTAGAAGAGGTCGATCGTCTCGACCCCCAGGCGCCTCAGCGAGCCTTCGCAGGCGCGGCGGACATTGTCGGGGGTGGAATCGACCCCGGTCATGCCGTTCTCGTCATAGCGGAAGCCGAATTTGGTGGCGATGACGACGCGGTCGCGCCGCCCGCGGATCGCACGGCCGAGCAGTTCCTCATTGGCGAGCGGGCCGTAGATCTCGGCGGTGTCGAACAGCGTGACGCCGAGATCGATCGCGCGGTGGATGGTGGCGATGCCCTCGTCCGCGTTCGCCTCGCCATACATGCTGCGGCCGATGCCGGCCATCGGCATGCAGCCTAGGCCGAGTGCCGAAACCTCGAATTCCGGGCCGAGCGTGCGATATTTCATGGATGTCCCTCATGGTCGGTCGTGCCGCTGAGGTGTGAAACGGTCGCGGTCGCGGCGAGGTCCATGCTGACATTGCCGAGCGTGCGGAAGATGTCCGGAAAGGTCTCGATCGCGATGAGAAGCCCCAAGGGTGCGATGGGCACGCCGAGCGCCTGGCAGACGGGCGCGATCGAGGCATAGAAGGTGATCTGCGCGGGCAGGCTGACCGAGCCGAGGGAGACCAGCACGCCGACGAAGACGGCGGAGGCAAGCGCGGCGGGGGTGATCGCGATACCGAACCAATGCGCGATATAGACCGCGATGCCGATGTTCATCGCCGGTTGCGTGCCGCGCAGCATCGCCACCGCGAGCGGCAGCACCATGCCGGCGGTGGAGTCCGATATGCCGAGCCGCCGGGCGCCCTGAAGCATCGCGGGGAGGCTGGCGAGGGAGGACTGGGTGCTGATTGCCACGGCCTGGGCGGGGGCGAGGGCGCGGGCGAAGCGGGCGAGGCCGATGCGACCGCCGATGAGCGCGAGGGCATAGGCCATCACCATGACAAGCACGCCGATGGCGGAGACGATGAGGACGTAATGGGCGAGCGCGCCGAAGGCGGCGGTGCCCGCGCGGGCGCCGACGACGAGGGCGAGCGCGAAGACGCCCAGGGGGGCGAGGCGGAGGACCCAGTCGATGAGGATCAGCATGGCGTCGCGGATGGCCTCGAAGAAGGCGACGAGGCGGGCGCGGGGTTCGTCGGCGAGGCGGGTGATCGCAAAGGCGAAGGCGAGGGTGAAGACGATGAGCGACAGGAAGGCGTTGCTGGCGGCGGCGTCGACGACGTTGGTGGGGACGATCGAGACGATGAACTCGCC
>NZ_CAMLAC010000356.1 GCF_946477935.1 uncultured Sphingomonas sp.
CCGTCACCGAGGATGCCGTCGAACGCCGCCTCGGCGTGCCCCGCGCCTATTCGGCCTTCGCCGTGCCCTTCGCCGCCACCACCAAGATGGACGGCTGCGCCGCGATCTACCCGGCTATCTCTGCGCTGTTCGTCGCGCAATATTACGGCCTCAGCCTGCACGCGACCGATTACCTGCTGATCGTCGCCGTCTCCGTCCTCGGCTCGGCGGCGACCGCCGGGCTCACCGGCGCGGTGGTGATGCTGACGCTCACTTTGTCCACCCTCGGCCTGCCGCTGGAGGGCGCCGGGCTGCTGCTCGCGATCGATCCGATCCTCGACATGGGCCGCACCGCGATCAACGTCGCAGGGCAAGCGCTCGTCCCCACGCTGGTCGCCAAGCGCGCCGGCCTGCTGGCGGACGAAGCCACGCACGACCGCTTGCCCGAGGCCGCCCCCGCGGCGTAAAAGGCGCATGAGCTTGCCAGCGGTGCGTTGCCAAGGTAATACACGCGAGTGGCCGACCGCCGGAACCCCAAGTCATGCGCCCCGATCCGTTCAATCCCAATGATCCCTTCCGGGGCGACCGTCCGCCACCCGATCGCCCGTTCGAGCCGATCGGCGACGCCAGCCCCTATTATGACGAGAATGACGAGCGCTGGAATTTCGGTCCGGTCGACGAGCCCGAGCGTCGCCGCCACATTCCCTGGGCCAAATGGCTGGTCCGGGGCCTCGGCGCCGGCATCGTCCTGCTTGTCGTTGCGATCATCTGGCTGGCGGTCACCGCACCCTTGTCGCGCTCGCTGCAGCCGCCCACCCCGCCCTCCATCACGCTGACCGATGATGACGGCCAGCCGATCGCCCGGCGCGGCGCGATCATCGGCAAGCCGGTCGACGCCGCCGCCCTGCCCCCGCATGTCCGCGAAGCGTTCATGGCGATCGAGGACCGGCGCTTCTATTCGCACTGGGGCATCGACCCGCGCGGCATCCTGCGCGCCCTCGTCCACAATCTGGGTTCCGGCGGCGTGCGCGAGGGCGGCAGCACGATCACGCAACAGCTCGCCAAGAACGCGTTCCTGGATTCGGACCGTACCGCCGGCCGCAAGATCCGCGAGGCGATGATCGCCTTCTGGCTGGAGGCGTGGCTGACCAAGGACGAGATCCTGTCGCGCTATCTGTCCAACGTCTATTTCGGCGACAATGTCTACGGCATCGACGCGGCGGCGAAGCATTATTTCGGCCGCACGCCCAAGACGCTCAACATCGGCCAGGCCGCGATGCTGGCGGGACTGGTCAAGGCACCCTCGCGCCTCGCCCCCACCAGCAACCTTGCCGGCGCGCGCAAGCGGCAGGCGGTGGTCGTGGGCGCGATGGAGGATGCCGGTTTCCTGACCGCCGCAGAGGCGAACGCCGTCCGCCCGCAGCGCGTGCTGGCCCAGCGCCCCGAAACCCTACCCAGCGGCACCTATTTCGCCGACTGGGTGCTGCCCGAGGCGCGCGATCAGGCCGGCGAGATCAAGACCGAGGCGACCGTCCGGACCACGCTCGACCGCCGTTTCCAGCGGCTCGCCGAGCGTACCGTGCGCCGCGCCGGTCTCCGCCAGGCACAGGTCGCGCTGGTCGCGATGCGCCCCGATGGCCGTGTCGTCGCGATGGTTGGCGGCAAGGATTACGCCAAGAGCCCGTTCAACCGCGCCACCCAGGCGCGTCGCCAGCCCGGTTCCGCCTTCAAGCTGTTCGTCTATCTCGCCGCGCTCCGCTCCGGCCTGACCCCCGATTCGATCGTCGAGGATCGCCCCGTCGACATCGCCGGGTGGAAGCCGCGCAACAGCGACGGTCGCTATCTGGGCGACATCACCTTGCGTCAGGCGTTCGCGCGCTCGTCCAACGTCGCCGCCGCGCGGCTGACGCAACAGGTGGGCGTGCGCGCGGTCATCAAGGCGGCGCGCGATCTGGGCATCTCCACCCCGATTGCCAACGAGGCGACGATCGGCCTGGGCACCTCCACCGTCTCGCTGCTCGAACTCACCGCCGCCTACGCCGCGATCGCCAATGAAAGCTATCCGGTCCAGCCCCGCGGCCTGGCGGACGTGCGCGACAAGAGCTGGTATCAGTCGCTCACCGATCGCCCGCAGGGTTTCTCGGCCAGCGTGCATGACGGCATGCTCGACCTGCTCGGCTCCTCGATCCGCAGCGGCACGGGAAGAGAGGCGCTGCTGACCGTCGACGCTTACGGCAAGACCGGCACGACGCAGGACGCGCGCGACGCGCTGTTCGTCGGCTTCGCGCGCGATCTGGTGGTCGGCGTCTGGGTCGGCAATGACGACAACACGCCCAATCCCGGCCTGTCGGGGGGCGGCGTGCCGGCGCGCATCTGGCGCGATTTCATGCAGTCCGCCCTCGACATCGCCCCCGTCCCCGCACCGGTCGAGGAAGAGGCGGTCGACGAAAACGTCATCGACGCCAACGTGATCGAACCCAGCGATCCGGTCGGCGATCTGATTCAGGGCATGGGCGTCGACATGCGGCTG